>QAMX01000068.1 GCA_003149835.1 Clostridiales bacterium | reverse complement strand
GAGGGGTCGCCGATCATGGTGGTGCCGCCGCCGATGAGGGCGATGGGCTTGTTTCCCGCCATTTGCAGGCGCTTCATCAGCGTCAGCGCCATGAAATGGCCGGCCGTCAGGCTGTCGGCCGTACAGTCGAAGCCGATGTAAAAGGTGGCCTTGCCGTTGTTGATCATGTCGCGGATGTGCTCTGCATCCGTGACCTGCGCGATCAGGCCGCGCGCCGTCAATTCTTCGTACAGATTCATATGTTTCTCCTTTTTCCGGCGGAGGTGTCAATAAAAAAGCCCTCCGCAATCTCAATTGCAGAGGGCGATCGGATGACCGCGGTACCACCTCTTTCACAGCCGCCTCACGGCGAACTGCCTTACGGCGTCAAAAAAAACGCCCGGCGCTTAACGCGCGCGCACGGCACGGCCTACGCGGGGCGCGAAGCAAACGCTTTCCGCCCGTTCAGCCTGCGGCTCAGGGAGGTATTTCACACTTCGCCCGCCTCCGCCTTTCACCAAACGGCGGCTCTCTGCGCGCGCGCGGAGCGCTACTTGTTCCCCTCACAGCCTTTCGATAATATTATTATACCTGAAACGGGCGGCTTGTCAAGAGCGTTGACAAAAAAATGAAAAAGATGAACCTAAAAAAATGAAAGTAACATATCTGTAACTCCGAGAGTGATATAATAAAGACAAAGAAGACAATATAGATTCGCTTTCAGCCCTTTGGTTCGCGCTTCATCGGAGCGGGCGCAGTGCGGAGAAAGGGCGAAAAACAAGGAGGAAGGTTTTATGAAAAAACGATCGGCAAGAATCGCTCTGCTCTGTCTGGCTGTCTTCATGATCTGTTCCGCGCTGCCGCTGGCGGCTCTTGCAGCCACAGACTGGGACGTTTCAAAATCAAAGACCGCGGCCGAATTGACGCCTGATTTTGAAACGGACGTGACCCTGTCGCTGCCCGCCAAGGAGATGCCGCTTGTCTCCGACGTGGTATTTGTGCTGGATAAATCCACAAGCGCACAGGTTGAGCAGGACGCCCTTGACATGCTGCTGGATCTGCAAGCACAGGTGAAAAACACAGGCGCAAAGGTGCAGGTCGGCGTCGTCATCTTCAACAAGGTCGCGCATTCGACGGAACGCCTCTACGATCTGGCGACAGAGTATGCAGATATCGAGGCGGCGATCAGACAGGATATCAGCAGCGGCACCAATTCCCATGCCGGTCTGCTCGCGGCGCAAAAGCTCCTTGAAGAGGATACCGCGACGGACGATTCCCGAAAGTATATGATCTTTGTCAGCGACGGCATCACCTATCTGTTCTGTGAAAACGGCGATTATACGGTTCCGTATACCCGCTCCTATCAGTACCAAAACATCGACGGCACGTCGAAGAATTTCGGCGGTACGATGGCCGAGCTGGACGCCAGATACGGCGGCCAGTGGGCGCCGGAGGGCGGATTTGCCGTATGGCTGGATAAAATCGGCTCCGAAACGGTGAAATGGAACGGCTATAACATCGAATACAACGGAGGCGCGTCCTATCCGGCTGAGACGGAAGGACTGATGCCGGATGAGGGCGTTTCCAACGTCGAAAACGCTCTTTGGCTGACCGCCGAGCTCTATAAAGACCTTGCGGCAAAATACAACTGCTATGCGATGCAATCCGGCAAAACCTCCGGCTATGCTTCATACCCGTGGGGCGAGGACTTTATGGCTTATCTGTCCGGCGGGGAAGAGGTTACCTTCGATAACATTCAAAACGACATCGTCTATTTCCTCGACGCGGGCAGCTATGTGGTCGATGTGATCGGCGACAAGTTTGATTTCATCAACGATCCCTCCCGCATCACGATGAAAGTCGGGGCGGAGGCGCTGACAACGGTAAAGACCGGCGAAAACGCTTATCAATTTGGCAACAGCGAAAAAGCCGACATGTTTACGATGGAGTATTTCCCCGCGACGGAAACCGAAAAGGAGCGCTTTGTGTGGACGGCAAACGTCAAGGTCACGAATTTTGCCCCTGCGCAGCTCACCTACGGTCTGGTCCTGCCCGATCCGGAGACGCGGCCGGGAGCGTATGTGGAGGATACCAACGAGGAAGCGATTCTTTACCCCGTCGACAGCACCGGCAAGGAGGGCGAGTCCGAACCGTTTGAAAAACCAAAAGTGAACTATACGGTGACGGAACCGCCGGTCTCGTATCTCTATAAGATTGTCGCGCACTACACCAAATACGTCGACGGCGTGGTCGTCGCCGAGGGCGAGACAAGCGTCGGCCCGTATGACGGCTATCACAATCAGATCGTCTCGGCCAATCCGGACAACTACGCTGAGTACAACGGCGAAACATATACGTTTGTCAGCGGCGAAACGGAAATGAAACTGACGACCGCCGATTTTCTGCATTCGCTCGACCTCTACTTTGAGCTGCGCGAAACCACGCCGGCGACCTCGACCGAGCCGCCGGAGACAGACATCACCGATCCTTCCGTTCCGCTCGATCCGCCCGACACGGAGCCGCCTGTCACCGATCCTGCCGACACGGAACCGACCGTGACGGAGCCGCCTGTCACTGATCCTGCCGACACGGAACCGATCGTGACGGAGCCGTCTGTCACCGATCCCGCCGTGACCGAGCCGACGGTCGATATCGATGACCCGGATGTGCCGTTGGATCCGGGCGATGATATCCCGCATACGGGCAGCCAAGATCGGGTTACTCTGCTCAGCGTCCTGCTGGTCGTATCGGCTGCCGGCATCGTTTTGGTAGCGGGAAAGTTGAAGCGGAACCGCTGACCGCAGAATTTTACTGAGACAAATCCTTTATAAAGCAGGCGCCGGCTGGAAAAAGCCGGCGCCTTTTTCGGCGAAATCCCCTTGAAACTCCACTTTTTTGCGCCTGCGCTTGATTAACGGCTTTTTTTTTGATATAATAAAATAGAATATATAGATCATTACGACAGCTGCCGAATGGGCTTGGCGCGCCGAACCGGAGCAGTTGAAAGGGTATGGGACGATCAATGGCGTTCAATGAGTGGCAAATCCGCACAGTTCAGAAAAAAATCGACGCCGAGACGGCCGCGCGCTTGTCGCTGCCGCCGCTGCTGCGGCGCTGTCTGGAAGCGCGCGGCGTGACCGGGCCGGAGGAGATTGAGGCTGCGGTCGGAAGCGGTTCGGCGTTTTTCGATCCGTTTTTGCTCCCCGACATGGAGCGCGCCGCGGCGCGGATCACAGCCGCGCTGGAAAACGGGGAAAAAATCACCGTCTACGGCGACTATGACGTGGACGGCGTCACGTCGGCCTATCTGCTGAGCCGCGAGCTGAAACGGCTCGGCGCGGACTGCGCGGTCTATATCCCCGACCGGGTCGGAGAAGGCTACGGAATGAATATGGAGGCC
The DNA here is from genome assembly GCA_003149835.1 of Clostridiales bacterium. GTDB lineage: Bacteria > Bacillota > Clostridia > Oscillospirales > QAMX01 > QAMX01. The sequence goes on along the minus strand of QAMX01000068.1, from coordinate 4,648 downwards.
GTCGAGAAAATTGCGGCCGACGGCACGCGCTTGATCGTGACCGTGGACTGCGGCGTGACGGCGGTTGAGGAAATCGCCCGCGCCTATGCGCTGGGCATGCAGGTGGTCGTGACCGACCACCATGAACCGCAGGAGGCTTTACCCGCCTGCGAGGCGGTTGTCGATCCCAAGCGGGAGGACAGTGTATATCCGTTTCGAGAGCTGGCGGGGGTGGGCGTGGCCTTCAAGCTCGCCTGCGCGCTGCGCGGCGAAAACGCCTCTGCGTTTGAGGATTACGGGGATGTCGTCGCGCTCGGAACAGTGGCGGACGTCGTCAGCCTGACCATGGAGAACCGGCGCATCGTCTCCGAAGGGTTGGAAAAGCTTCTGTATACCCAAAACAAGGGCCTCGCCGCTCTAAACCGCGCCGCCGGCTTTTGCGACGCCGCGCACAGCGCGGTAGACGTCGCTTTTAAGCTGACGCCGAAGCTCAACGCCGCCGGACGCATGCGCAGCGCCTATGAAGCGCTGACGCTGCTGCAAAGCGGGACGGACGACGAGGCGGACCGCCGCGCGGCGTATCTCTGCGCGCTGAACACCGAGCGGCAGGCCGAGGAAGGGCGCGTCTCAGCGGAGGCCGAGGCGATGCTGGACGCGCGCCGCGTCGCGGAAAATCATGCCGTCGTGCTGGCGGGGGCGACATGGAAGCACGGCGTCGTCGGCATTTCGGCGGCGAAGCTGACGGAAAAATACGGCTGTCCCGTCGTTCTGTTCGCGCCGGACGGCGAGCTGCTGCGCGGCTCGGCGCGGAGCGTCGAGGGGTTTGACGTCTTTGAGGCGCTCACGCGCGCGGCCGGCGCACTGGGAACGTGCGGCGGGCATAAGATGGCAGCAGGGGTGACGATTCCCGCCGCCTCTTTTGAAGAATTTCGGGAGCGCTTCGAGGCGGTCTGCCGGAGCGGACTGGCGGGCGGCGGACCGGTATGCGCGCTCCGAATCGACTGCGAGGTGCGGGCCGCGGAGCTTGACAGGGAAAGCGTCGCCTCGCTCAGCCGCTTGGAGCCGTTCGGCGCGGGCAACGAGCGGCCGGTCTTCTGCCTTCGCAACGCGCGCGTCGAAGAGCTGATCCCGATCGGCAGCGGAAAACATCTGCGCATGGTCGTCAGCGCGGAGGGGAAGCGTCTGAGCGTCGTCGCTTTCCGCCGGCAGAGGGAGCGGTTTCGGTATGCGTGCGGCGATTTGGTCGATCTCGCATTTACCGCCGAACTCGATACATACAGAGGCGTTTCTTCGGTGAAACTGTTTCTAAACGATATCCTTCCCTGCGGCGAACGCCGCGCGAGGGAGAGCGAGGCCGTGCGGCTTCTGCGCGCGGCGGCGGCCGGAGAGCGGCCGGCCGGCATGGCGTTTCCCGACCGGCGGGTGCTCGGCGCCGTCTGGCGGAGGACGGCGGAGCTGGCGCACGGCGGCGCGATGACGCCGGCGCTGGTACACTGCGGGCTGCCCGACGCCGTCAGCGAGGTGGAAACGCTGGTGGCGCTCACCGCTTTTGAAGAAGCGGGTCTGATCGAATGCGCCCGCTTCGGAGAGGCGGACTTCAACGGCGAAATGACGGTGCGCGTCTGCGCCGGAAACAGTCAAAAAGCGGATCTCAGCGCGACAAAAATCTACGCCGTATTGGGCGGGCAGGGGTGAACGATGTGACGACCGAGGAGCGGGCGGAACGCCTGATTCAGAATTATGCCAGATATGGGCGCATCAGCGAGCTGCCCCGCATCCGCGAGGCGTTCCGGTTTGCCGCCGAGGCGCACAAGGAACAGTTCCGCGCCAGCGGCGAACCCTATATTTCGCATCCGCTGGCGGTCGCGGAGATCGTCATCGAGATGGAGCTCGACGCGGACTCCGTGATTTCAGCGCTGCTGCACGACACCGTGGAAGATACGCCGGTGACGTATGAGGACATCAAAGCGCGGTTCGGCGTGACGGTCGCCGACATCGTCGACGGGATGACGAAGCTGGCGCGGATTCCCTATACCTCAAAGGCCGAGCAGGAGATGGAAAACCTGCGCAAAATGCTGATCGCGATGGCGCGCGACATCCGCGTCATCCTCATCAAGCTGGCCGACCGGCTCCACAATGTCCGGACGCTTGACGCGCGTCCGGAGCGCAAGCGCCGCGAGGTCGCGCTGGAAACCATGGACGTTTACAGCCCCATCGCGCACCGGCTCGGTATCACCAAGGTCAAATGGGAGCTGGAAGACCTGTCGCTCAAATATCTCGACCCGATCGGCTATAACGAGATTGTGACCGCGCTGGAAGACACCAGCGAGATGCGCGAGGAGCTCATTACCACCATCAAAGCGCAGATGCAGCGCTACTTTGCCGAGGTGGGGCTGGAAAACGTCTATATTGAGGGGCGCGTCAAGCACATATACAGCATCTACCGCAAAATGTTCATGCAGAACAAAACCATCGACGAGGTCTACGACCTCTACGCCGTGCGCGTCATTGTGGACACCAAGGAGGAGTGCTACAACATCCTCGGCCTGATCCATGAGCTGTATAAGCCGATTCCCGGCCGGTTTAAGGACTATATCAGCACGCCCAAGCCCAATATGTACCAATCGCTGCATACGACGCTGATCGGGCGCCGCGGCGTGCCCTTTGAGGTGCAGATCCGCACATGGGAGATGCACCACATCGCCGAATACGGCGTCGCGGCGCACTGGAAATACAAGCAGGGGCTTTCCGCGGCCGACGCCGACTATGAGAAAAAGCTCGGCTGGATCCGCCAGATGCTGGAAACGCAGCAGGACACCGACGCGGAGGATTTTATCTCGACGTTCAAGATCGACATGTTCGCCGACGAGGTCTATGTTTTTACGCCCAAGGGCGACGTCATCAGCCTGCCGGCGGGCGCGACGCTGATCGATTTTGCCTATGCCATCCATTCCGAGGTCGGCAATCACATGGTCGGCGGCAAGATCAATAACCGCATCGTCACCATCGACACCGAACCGCAGAACGGCGATATCATCGAGGTGCTGACCTCAAAGGCCTCGCGCGGTCCCTCGCGCGACTGGCTCAAAATCGCAAGGACGAGCGGCGCGCGCTCAAAAATCAAGCAGTGGTTCAAGCGGGAGCGGCGCGAGGAAAATATCGAACAGGGGCGGGAGAGCTTAGAGCGGGAGCTGAAACGCTTCGGCCTGCTGTTTGAAACGGTCCGGCAGGACGAGGCCCTGCCGGCGGCGCTGAAAAAGCTCTCCTTCAATTCGCTCGACGACCTGTGCGCCGGCATCGGCTACGGCGGCGTGACCGCGCAGCGCGCCGCAAACCGCATTAAGGAAGAGTGCGCGCGCGCGCAAAAGCCCGCGGCCGGCGGCGAGGCCGTCCCGCTTGCGCCGCAGAAGGAGATCCGGCGCTCGGAAAGCGGCGTGATCGTCGAGGGCGTCGATTCCTGCCTCGTCAAATTCGCGCACTGCTGCACGCCGGTTCCCGGCGACGAGATCGTCGGCTTTGTCACGCGCGGCTACGGCGTTTCGGTTCACTGTACCGACTGCGCCAACGTCAAATCGCTGGAAGACGCCAAGGACACCGCCGACCGCTTTGTCGCCGTGTCGTGGGCGGACGTCACGGAGGGCGATTTTGTCGCCCAGATCGAGATTTACGCCAAGGACCGCGTCGCGCTGATTGCGGACGTGACGACGATGTTGGCCAATCTGCACATTCTGATTCAGAGCTTGCAGACCAAGCAGCTTGCCGGCGGCGCGCGCCTGCTCACGCTCGGCCTCGGCGTCAGCGACAAGGAGCACCTCGAATCGGTCTGTCTGAAACTCAAACGCGTGGCCGGCGTCGAGAAAATCGTCCGCAGCAGCCGCGCGGGCGGGGAAATCGTCTGACGGCGGCGCGCGGCCGCTTCGTTAAAGGGAGGAGACAGACCATGACGGTATTGGTGCAGCGGGTTGCGCGCGCGGCGGTTTCAATCGGAGGAGCCGTTCACGCGCAAATTGAAAAAGGGCTGCTCGTGCTGCTCGGCGTCCGAAAGGGCGACACCGAGGCGGACGCCGTGTATCTCGCGGAAAAATGCGCCGGGCTGCGAATTTTCGAGGATGAGAACGGAAAAATGAATCTGCCGCCGTCGGCTGTCGGCGCGTCGATCCTCGTCGTCACCAATTTTACGCTCTGCGGCAGCTGCGCCAGGGGCAGAAGGCCGTCGTTTGACAACGCCGAGCGGCCGGAGCGCGCAAAGCCTCTGGCGGAGCGCTTCGTCGCCGAATGCGAAAAAAGCGGCCTGCCGGTGCGGCAGGGCGTGTTCGGCGCGGATATGCAGGTTTCGCTGATTAACGACGGTCCGGTGACGCTGATCATCGATTCGGCGGAGCGTTGAAACCGAAAACGGAGGAAGGGCATCCCCAGTTGTGCCCGCGAATGTGAAGGCGTCCATTGCCTGATTTTTTCAGGCGGGGGAAAGCCCTATACGGATCATGCCGTCAGAACCGTATCTGAAACGGATGCGGAGCTGCGACGATGTGTTTACAAAAAGCATTTCCCGAAATATTGATCATGACTTTTTACGGATGAAACGGGATGACACGGTTCGGGTGCTCGGCCTATGGGTGAAAGATACGCTTGCGGGAGCCGTCTCTGTTGAAAAGAAGATAGTCGATTG
>QAMX01000078.1 GCA_003149835.1 Clostridiales bacterium | reverse complement strand
CGGCAGGCGCGACGCGCGCGACTGGCTCGTCCCGTCCGGCGAGCAGGCCGTCGAGGTCATTACCGGAATTTTCTTTAATGAACAAAAATATATCCCCTCCGCCATCGTCTATAACGACGATACGATTTCGCAGCTGCCCGCGGACGTGGCGGTAGAGTCTCCGATCCTCGTAGACGGCGGCGGCGTGCACAAGATCGCGGTGCGCGGGCTGCCCGACGGCGTAGTGGGTCTGCTGAACATGCAGGTTTCCGCACAGCGCCTTTCCGTCCGCGCGGCCGCCTATGGCAGCCGGGAGCTTGCGTTGCAGGCGCTGCTCTGCGATCCGGTGATTCAGAGCAGCTATGCGGCGGAGCGCATCGTCGACGAGCTGTTTGAAATCAACAGACCCTATATCCGCAAATGTATCTGAATGAATCCGCGGAGGTGCGAAAAAAAGTTTTCTCTTGCTCTTGACAACGGGGCGTGAGGATGATATACTATAAAAAGTATATGAATCATATTGGATGCTGTGAACAAGAGGAGTAGCTGTCGGGAACAATTCAGAGAAGGTGCGGTCGGCGTTTGGCCGGGTGTGAGCCGCCCTATTGGGAGAGACGGTGAAGGTCGCTTGCGAGCATTTCGCGCTGAAAGCATGGGAGTAAGCGCGGGACGGGGGCTCCCGTTATTGAGCAGAGGTTTTTTGACCTTGTGAAGTGTGCGGCATGGCCGCAAATTTGGGTGGTACCGCGGGTAAGTTTTTGAACGCCCGTCCCGAGCAATCGTGGACGGGCGTTTTTTTCTTTTCCGGGATCTGCCTGCGGTTGGTCGAAAACGATTTGCGCGCCGAAAAAAGCGGAGCGCAGGATTTTGAAGGGGGATTGATTTTTGTGTCTGAACATGTCAGAGAAATTGCCGTGCGGCTGAGGGCGATGCGTGAAATTTCAGGCATGACGGTAGAAGAGCTGGGCGCGCGCCTGACGATTTCGGCCCAGGAGTACGCTGAGATGGAGACCGGAAACGTCGATATCCCGGTCAGCGTGCTCTGCGAGGCGGCCGACATTTTTGGTATTTCGGTGACGGAACTGCTGACGGGCGACCGCGCGAAGCTGAAAATGTACTCCGTGGTCCGCAAGGGGCGCGGCATCGGCGTCGAGCGGACGGCCGGCTACAATTACGCCGCGCTCGCGCACGGGTTTGCGGAGCGGCGCGTCGAGCCGCTGCTGGTGACGATTGAGCCCAAGGATGAGAGCGCCGAGCTGCACATGAATACGCACGGCGGTCACGAATTTCACTACTGTCTCGAAGGCGAGATGCGCCTCTATATCGGCGGCCACGAGCTGACGATCCGCGAGGGCGACTCCGTTTACTTTGATTCCAAATACCCGCACGCGATGCGCGCGCTGAACAACCGGCCGGTAAAACTGATCGTGATTGTCATCAAATAAAATCCGCTTGTCCGGCTGAACCGCCGCTGTGACAGCGGCGCGGCGGCGGGCGGCACAATATTCAAAAAAGCGTTTCCGAAAGGGAACGGAACGACTCTATATAGGCGAGGCTGAATATGCTGATATCTAAGTTTTGCGAGACGGAATTTTCTTCTTATGAGGATTTCCGCGACAGATTTCAAATCCATGTCCCCGAAAATTTCAATTTTGCCTACGACGTCGTAGACGAGCTGGCGCGCACAAAACCGGAGGCGCGCGCGCTCGTCTGGTGCGACGACAAGGGCAACGAGGCGACCTTTACGTTTGCCGATATGAAGCGGCTGTCCGACAAAGCGGCGTCGATGCTTGTGTCTTACGGCATTCGGAAGGGCGACGTCGTTATGACGCTGCTGCGCAGCAAATACCAGTACTGGATCTGCGCGCTGGCGCTGCACAAGATCGGCGCGGTGCTGCTGCCGGCGACCCATCAGCTGATGGAGAAGGATCTCGAATACCGCTTTACCGCCGCGTCTGTGGCGGCGGTCGTCGCCATCGACGATCCGCGGCTGCTGGCGGCGATCGACGACGCGCAACAAAAAGCGCCGTCGCTGCGCTGCAAGTTCGTCGTCGGAGAGGCGCATAAGGGCTATATCGACTTTGACGCGGCGCTCGACGCGGCGCCGGACGATTTTCAGCGCCCGACCGGCAAAGACGCCGCCTGCAACGACGACCTGCTGCTGATGTACTTCACCTCCGGCACCACGGGGCTGCCGAAGATGGTCGTCCACGATTGCCGCTATCCGCTCGGCCATATTCTGACCGCGAAGTTCTGGCAGGATCTGCATCCCGGCGACCTGCACTTTACCCACGCCGACACGGGCTGGGCCAAGACCTCGTGGGGAAAGATCTACGGCCAATGGATCTGCGAGGCGGCGATCTTTGTCTACGATTACGACAGCAAGTTTAACCCCACGGACCTGCTGCATGTCATCGAGCAGCATAAGGTGACGGTTTTCTGCGCGCCGCCGACGGTATTCCGCTTCCTGATCAAAGCCGATATCGAGCACTACGATCTTTCCAGCCTGCGCCACTGCTGCATCGCCGGCGAGCCGCTGAACGCAGAGGTTTACAATAAATGGAAGCAGCTCACGGGCTTGGAGCTCCGGGAGGGGTTTGGACAGTCGGAGACGGCGGTTCTGATTGCGACGTTCCCGTGGATTCCGGCCAAGCCGGGCTCAACGGGCAAGCCGAGCCCGCATTTCAACATCAAGCTGATCGGCGACGACGGCACGGAGGTCGAACCGGGCGACGAAGGCGAGATCTGTATCGACATTTCGCACGGCCGGCCGGCCGGGCTGACCTGCGGCTACTACCGGGACGAAGCGAAAACCGCGGAGATTATGTACGGCGGCTGGTACCACACCGGCGACATGGCGTGGATGGACGAGGACGGGTATCTGTGGTTTGTCGGCCGCGCCGACGACGTGATCAAAAGCTCGGGCTATCGGATCGGGCCGTTTGAGGTCGAAAGCGCGCTGTTGGAGCATCCGAGCGTTATGGAGGCTGCGATCACGGCCGTGCCCGACGACGAGCGCGGGCAGATCGTCAAAGCGACGGTCGTGCTGGTCAAAGGCGCGGTTCCCTCCGACGCGCTGAAAAAAGAGTTGCAGGATCACGTCAAACGGACGACAGCGCCTTATAAATACCCGCGGATTATCGAGTTTGTGGAGGAAATTCCCAAGACATTCAGCGGAAAAATCAAACGGGCGGAGATCCGCAAAAACGACCGCACATGATTTCCATCTTTTAGTATACCGGAAGTTGTACTGGTTGAAAACAAAAATACAAAAAGTAATCGTCACTTTTGAACGTTGTGCATAATGACGGTTATCCTTGGCTTATGAAAAAAAGCGGCGTGTTGAAACGCCGCTTTTTTGCAGTATGGGACAGGAAAGGAAGGGCGGGCGAGAGAAAACCGGCGCGACAAATGTTTATGCAGCAAAAAACATATCATCCAATCTTACCCAATATACTAAAAATATAGGAGGTTATTTGTGGCAGAAGTGACAATATGAACACGTTTCATAAAAGTTTAATATCTGCAAGAGTGTTGCGGCTCTTGACAAATTACCACAAATAAAATATCATATAGGTAGAGTCTATTGGGCTATTTTACGATGGAATGTCGAATCATGCGGTTATTGTGATGAAATAAATGCCTTTTCAAAGATTTACGCCCGATTTCGAGGTGTAATTCTTTGATTTGTCCTTTTTTGCCGTAGGGCAAAATACACAAACGTTTTTTCGAAACCGCATTTCGGCAGAGATCGGAAACAGTCTTAGCAAAAGTTATCCTGTAAGGAAAGGGTGGAAGCATGCGGAGGTTTACCAGAAACGGCGACAGCCGGCAAGTCTTCGGCGGAACGAGGAGAAAACTCACGCGCAGCGTGGAGCTTCTTCTCGCGGTAGTCATGCTTATGTCCGTCATGGCGGGCGCTTTGACGGTCAGCGCAGACGAGACGGAGGAGATCGGCGCGGTTGACAAGACCGCGACCTCGAGCAATTTCAAAGAGGGTTCTTACAGCTGGTACATAAACGAGCACGCCGATAAGCCGCTCTATAATGGAGAGGATATCGTCGTCCCCGCCGCTGATTATGTCGACACGAACATGAATCTCACCACGTTCGACGAGTATGAAGGCGTCAAGAACGCGGTGCTGATGAAGGACATGTCGGCGGAACAAGAGGCGGATTCCGGCGAGATCACCGGCAACGAGAGCAACATGGAGCTGGTTGAGTACGACGCGGCGTATGTCACCTATAAGGTGACGGTCCCCGAATCGGCGATGTACGAGATCTATTTCAAGTACTACCCGATCGAGGGCAAGGGTTCCGACATTGAACGCGAGATCCAAATTGACGGCGATTATCCGTTCATAGAGGCGTCTTATTTGGCTTTCTCCCGTATCTGGCAGGATACGGAAAAAGTCGGAACGGTCTTTGACACCGCGGGCAATGAGATCCGGCCCACGACCGTCGAAGCGCCGGAATGGCGGACCAAATACCTGAACGACGACCGCGGCTATTACTTCGATTCGTTCCGCTTCTACCTCGAAGCGGGCGAGCATGAGATCAAAGTGATCTCGGTCAAAGAGCCGATGCTTCTTGCTGAGATCGGTCTGGGCATGCAGGATGAATTGAAGTCGTACGCAGAGGTTCAGGCTGAATACGCCGCCAACGGCTATACCGAGACGAGCGGACAGACGGTGAAGGTCGAGGCGGAGGATACCTACCAGAAGAGCGCCTCCTCGCTGTATCCGTATCACAGCCGCGCGTCGGTGAGCACGACAGGCGTCAGCGGCAAGTTTACCTATGACCATACGCAGGTCAACGTGATCGGCGGCGAACGGTGGGAGTCGGCCGGACAGTGGATTTCCTGGCAGCTTACCGTGCCGGAAAGCGGGCTGTACCGTATTTCCATGCGCGGCCGCCAAAGCGTCAATAAAAGCATGACCTCGGGCCGCTGCCTGCGCATTGACGGGGAGATCCCGTTTGCGGAGGCGAAAAACTGCGGCTTTTATTACGATGCCGATTTCCGCTTCTATACGCTGGGCGATGAGGAAATCGGAGAGCCGTTCCTGTTCTATTTTGAAGCGGGAAAGACGTATACGATGACGATGCAGGTCAACCTCGGCATTATCGAAGATCTGGCGCGGCGGCTCGACAGCTCGGTTACCGAGCTGATGACGGTATACCGCCGCCTGCTGATGCTCATCGGCACCGAGCCGGATAAGGAGCGCGACTATAACTTCAAAGAAGTCATGCCCAACGAGCTTGTGACGATGAAGGAGCAGGCCGACGAGCTGATGGATATTATGAACGATATGCTCGAGCTGACCGGCGAGCGCAACTCCGACATGGCGACGCTTGAACGCGCGGCCGACCGCCTCTATACGATGTCGAGCCGCGACCACACAATCGCCAAGAACTTTACCCAGTTTAAGAGCGACGTCTCGGCGATCGCTGAGTGGATCCTCGACCTCAACTATCAGCCGTTGGAGCTCGACTATTTCCTCATCACCTCGCCGGATGTCGAGCTGCCCAAGGCCAACGCCGGTTTCTTCGCCGGGATCGGCCATGAACTGAAATTGTTCTGGTCGTCGTTTACGACCGACTATACGTCCGTCGGCGCGGAGAACGCCTCCGACGATGCGATTACCGTTTGGTTTGCGCCGGGCAATGTCGCCGGGCAGGTCGTCGGCGGCGGCCGCGAGCAGGCGCAGATCTTGAAGCAGATGATCGACGACAGCTTCATGACCCAGCATCCGGATATTCCCGTCAACCTCCAGCTGATCGATCTGAACGCTCTGCTGCCGGCGACGCTGGCCGGCAAGGGACCGGACGTCGCGCTGCAAGTCGTGGGCACCAACCCGGTTCAGTACGCGATGCGCGGAGCCGTTGTCGATCTCGCTGAGTTTGACGATTATGAAGAGGTAGCCCAGCGCTTCTTTGACAGCTCGCTTGTGCAGTATCAGTATCTGAACGGCGTATATGCGCTGCCGGAAACGCAGAACTTCCAAGTGATGTTTTACAGAACAGACATTATGGAAGAGCTTGGCCTTGAAGTCCCGCAGACATGGGCCGACGTCTACGACATCATCCCAGAGCTGCAAAACAACTACATGAACTTCGGTTTCCCGGCCAATGTCAACAACTTCTATACGCTGCTCTATCAGCGCGGCGGCAGCGTGTACCGCGGCGAAGGCGAGACGCTCGGCTATGCGACGAATCTCGACTCGCCGACGGCGATCGAAGCCTTTATCGCCTATGTCGATCTGTACCGCAGCTATAAAATCGAGTTGCAGATCGACTTCCAGAACCGTTTCAGAACCGGTGAGGTGCCGATCGGCATTGCGGACTTCACGACGATGAACGCCCTGAGCGTCACCGCCCCGGAAATCCGCGGCCTGTGGAGCTTTGCGCTTGTCCCCGGGGTAGAGCGCACCGACGAGAACGGCAACACGGTCATCGACCGTTCTGTGGCGACGAGCGGCAACGGCTGTATTATTCTCCAAAAATCCACCAACAAGGAGAACGCATGGGAATTCCTGAAATGGTGGACGTCAGACGAATCGCAGACCCGGTACTGCCTCGAAGTCGAAGCGACGATGGGTATCGCGGCGCGTATTCCGTCGGCGAACATTAACGTCATGTACCAGCAGGCGTGGTCGATGGACGAATACAAGCTGCTGATGACGCAGCGCTCCTGGGCGCAGGGAATCCCCGAGGTGCCGGGCGGTTACTACACCACGCGGCACATGGACAACGCTTTCAACCGGACCTATACGAAGATGACCGACCCGCGCGAAACGCTGCTCGATTATATCGACGACATCAACTCTGAGCTGACCAAAAAGCGCACGGAGATGGGCATCATCACGGCCGACGATATCACTGAGTAAAGGAGGAGGAGACCTTGGCAGAACTCAACAAAACCGCGGGCGATGTTCCGGCGCGGAATACGGCCCTGCAAAACATCGGGAAGTATTTTAAGTTCAAATTCGGCGAAATGAAGAAAGCGCGCGCCTACTATCTCTTTCTTTTGCCGTATGCTTTGATCTTCACGACGTTTATCGTAATCCCCGTTATCGTTTCCATCGGACTGAGCTTTACGTCGTTTAACATGATCCAGTCCCCAAGGTTCATATTCATCGACAACTACTATCAGCTTTTCATGGTAGACGACCTGTTCCTGACGGCGGTCAAAAACACCATCGTCTTCTCGGCGATTACCGGACCGGTCGGTTACCTGATGTGTCTGGGGTTTGCGTGGCTGATCAACGAAATGCCGCCGAAAATCCGTGCGGTCATGACGCTGCTCTTCTACGCGCCGGCGATCTCCGGCAACAGCTACGTGATTTTCACCTTCCTGTTCTCCGCCGACGAGTACGGGTTCCTGAACTCCCGGCTTCTGGACTGGGGCTTCATCAATGAGGCGATTCCGTGGCTGAAAAATGAAGCGACGATTCCCGCCTGCGTGATCGTCGTGATCCTGTGGATGTCGCTGGGTACCGGCTTCCTTTCTCTGATCGCCGGTTTGCAGAGCGTTGACCGCGAGCTGTATGAAGCGGGCGCGATCGACGGAATCAAAAACCGCTGGCAGGAGCTGTGGTTTATCACGCTGCCTTCTATGAAGGAACATCTGATGTTCGCGGCGGTCATGAGCATCACCGGATCCTTCGGCATGGGCGCGATGATCACGCAGCTCGTCGGCTTCCCGAGCCCGAACTACGCCGCGCACACCATCGTCCACCATTTGGAGGACTACGGCAACCTGCGCTTTGAGATGGGATACGCCTCGGCGATCGCAACCCTGCTGTTCCTGCTGATGGTCGGCGCGAACCAGCTCGTTCAGAAGTTCCTCAGAAAGGTGGGCACCTGATCTTATGGAAAAATTGGAAAAGCCGAAGAAGCGATTTTTCTTCTTTAAATCCAAGGCGGGCGACCGTGTCAACCGTTCGCTCTCGGGCGACGTCGG
>QAMX01000024.1 GCA_003149835.1 Clostridiales bacterium | reverse complement strand
CAAATCTTCTGCAAGCAGTCTCCCGCGTCAAGAACGGCGCGGCCATGGAGGCGGCCGGCATTTCCGCAGATCTGTATGCGGCCTATTGTTCCCGCCTGCGGGCGCTGGAAGCGCTGGATTTCGACGATCTGCTGACCGAAGCGTTGAAGCTCGATCCCCCGCGCCGCGCCTTCACGCACCTGCTGGTGGACGAGTTTCAGGACATCAACGACACGCAGTACGCCTTGCTGCGCGCATGGAGCCGCGATGCGGAGAGCCTGTTTGTCATCGGCGACCCGGATCAGTCGATCTACGGCTTTCGCGGCGCCAGCGGCCGCTGCTTTGAGCGGCTCGCCGAAGACTTTCCGGACACGCGGCAGATTCGGCTGACGGAGAATTATCGCTCGACGCCGGAGATTCTCAGCGCCGCCGCGCCTGTGATCGAGAAAAATTCCGGCCCGTCGCGGCGGCTTTTGCCCAACCGCCCCTCCGGTACCGCGGTGCGGCTGGTACAGGCGCCGGACGATTTTGCCGAGGCCGTTTTTATCGCCAAGGAGATCGGCCGTATTGCCGGCGGCGTCGATATGCTGGAAGCGCAGAACTTCGGACACGAGCGGGATACGCGGCCATTTTCCGATATCGCGGTGCTCTGCCGCACGCACCGGCAGTTGGAGCTCATTGAAAAATGCCTGCGCCACGACGACATCCCCTGCATCGTCAGCGGCCGCGGGGATTTTCTGGACGCGGAGGAGGTTCGGGGCGCGCTCGCCTTCTTCCGCTCCCTGCACGTTCCATGCGACATCGCGGCTGCGGAAACCGCGCTGCGGCTGCTGTGGAACTGTCCTGCGGATCTCATTGCGAAAGCGGCGGAGCTCTGCCGGCGGTCAAAGCCCTTTGAGCCGCAAACGCTGCGGGAGGCGGTCAGGGGCTGCGGGACGCTGGAAGCCTGGGCAAGCCGCGTGGAGGAATGGCTGCCTCTGATCTCTGAGGAGAAGCCGTGGAAGCTCGTGGAGCGTTGGGAGGAGGCGTACGGCAGTTCCCAAGCGCTGGAACAGCTCAGAAACACCATGGTTTTCCATGCAAACCTTCACGAGACATGGAAGGCGTTGTGTCTGGGCGAGGAGGCCGACCTTCGCCGCGCCGCGGGCAGCGGCTGGGAGTCCGGCGCAGTACGGCTGATGACCCTGCACGGCGCCAAGGGGCTGGAATTCCCCGCGGTGTTCGTCGCAGGCGTGCGCGCGGGCGCTCTGCCGTTGGAATCCCCTGCCAACCCGGCCGATCTCGAAGAGGAACGGCGCCTCTTATATGTAGGCATGACCCGCGCGCGCGAGGAGCTGATCGTGACGGCCGGCGCCGAGCCCTCTCCTTTTCTGTCCGATCTGCCAGACAGCGTCGTCCGCGAAGACACCGGCCGGCGGCGCGAACGGTTTGCCGAACAGCTCCGCTTATTCTAAAACCATTCGGAGGCGTTTCACGTCCGTTGAGCGGTTCCGATAGTCCCCGCCTCCTTGCCGTTGGATTCCTTCCGGCGGTTTTGGCGGCATGGGACAGCGCTTTATAACAGCCGTTTGTCTATTCCGACAAACGGCTATTTTTTCTTCGATTTGCGGGCTGCAACGGGCCGAACGCCGAAAAACAACCGTTTTTCATCTGAACAAATCGGTTTCGCTTTTCCGTCGCAGTGTTCCCTTTCGTGTTCACCGGCCCTGTATCACCGCGCAAAAACCGGCTGTTTTATGCCAATCACGGCTAAAAAACAACAATCAAAAGCAGTGTAAAATCAGTGTAATTCCGGATACATAATTGCGTTTTTGCTTGTTTTTGCGGCAAATTTGGCTTTTTTCAAAAATAAAAAGCATTGTATTTGGGACGTCCTCCGTAAGGAAGGCGCTCCAAGGGCGCTCTGTATCTCAATTTAATATAATCGCTTTAATACGGTGTAGCCTTTGTGTTGTACTGTTTTTGCTATTCTTTGCTTTGTGTTTTGGATTTTGGTATCAAAATCCGATGTTCGTTATCCCTGTGGACTCGTCGTCACAAGCTACAATATCATTCGTTTCCGTGCAAGCACGAAAAGCTCATTCATTCCGCTGCTCCTCCTCTCCCCAAAAAGTCATACGACTTTTCGGGGACCCCATTTTGCTTTCTCCCTTGTATTACTCCTATCTCTCAACATACCGTTTTGTAAACCATCACCGCAGCTGTCACAATAATATTTAAATATTCAAACTTGACTTTCAGCTATAAACATAGCTTGACTAACTCATCAACCATGTAGTATAATGGGTTAAAATAACTGCGAGGTGTGAATATGTTAATTTCAACAAAAGGCAGATATGCATTAAGAGTAATGATAGAGCTTGCTGAACACAAAAGTGATGAATATGTACCATTAAAAGTCATTGCAGAAAAGCAAAGCATCTCTATAAAATATTTGGAAAATATTATTCCTGTGCTTTCCAAAGCAGGTATTATAGACGGACTAAAGGGTAAAGGCGGAGGCTATCGTTTAAACCGCTCTCCAAAGGAATATTCCGTTGGGGACATCCTTCGGTTAACTGAAGGCACTCTTGTGCCTGTTGCGTGTCTTAATTGCAAACCGAACAAATGTGAAAAGGCTATATCCTGTCGAACTCTCCCTATGTGGGAGGGGCTTAATGCGGTGATTACAAACTATCTTGACAACTATTCCATAGCCGATTTGATTGACACTTCAAACAAAGGCGAATACCAAATATAAATTACGAATCCTGTTCTTTTGGGGCAGGATTTATTTTTTTACATTCAACCCATTGACTTTATAGGTTGAATATGCTATAATATATTCAACCTATAAGAAAGGTGGGAATATAGATGAGCAATTTATTTGAAAAGCTCGTTCGTGCAAATTTTCGTTTTGGTCGAATGTGTTGTTGTAGGAGAACCACAAACTATCAACACAAACCAATCTGAAAGGAAATCACGAAAATGAGCCAATACAAATTTGAAACTCTACAATTACACGTTGGACAGGAGCAGGCCGATCCAACAACGGATGCTCGCGCCGTGCCTATTTATCAAACAACGAGCTATGTATTTCATAACTGCGAACACGCGTCTGCAAGATTCGGTCTTACAGATGCAGGAAATATTTATGGCAGACTTACTAACTCAACACAAGATGTGCTTGAAAAGCGTATTGCTACCCTTGAAGGTGGTGTTGCAGCACTTGCACTTGCTTCCGGTGCATCAGCTATTACCTATACCATTCAAGCTCTTGCACAGGCAGGAGAACATATTGTAGCGCAGAAAACCATTTACGGTGGTAGTTATAACCTGCTTGCACATACCTTGCCGCAATACGGTATTAAGACTTCCTTTGTGGATGTACATAATCTGTCTGAGGTAACAGCGGCAATTCAGTCTAACACGAAAGCGATTTACCTCGAAACCTTGGGCAATCCAAATAGTGATATTCCTGATATTGATGCGATTGCACAGATTGCTCACGCACACGGCATACCCCTTGTTATTGACAATACATTTGGTACGCCTTATTGGATTCGTCCTATTGAACACGGTGCGGATATTGTAGTTCATTCTGCCACAAAATTTATTGGAGGACACGGTACAACCCTCGGCGGAATTATCGTTGATTCGGGTAATTTTGATTGGAAAGCAAGTGGCAAATATGCTCCTATTTCTGAGCCTAACCCATCTTATCACGGTGTCAGCTTTACAGACGCAGCAGGAAAAGCTGCTTTTGTCACTTATATCAGAGCAATTCTGCTCCGTGATACCGGTGCGGCGATTTCACCGTTTAATGCCTTTTTGCTTTTGCAAGGCGTTGAAACGTTGTCGCTTCGCCTTGATAGACACGCAGAAAACACAAAAAAAGTGGTTGACTTTTTAGTAAAGCATCCACTGGTGGCAAAGGTGAATCATCCAAGCCTTGCAGACCATCCAAACCACGCATTGTATGAGAAATATTTTCCGAATGGCGGAGGTTCTATATTTACATTTGAAATCAAGGGTGGTCAAAAAGAGGCGCATAAATTTATTGATAATCTCAAAATATTCTCTCTATTAGCCAATGTTGCCGATGTGAAATCCCTTGTAATTCACCCGGCAACCACTACCCATTCCCAGCTTTCAGAATCGGAGCTTTTGGAGCAAGGAATCAAGCAAAACACAATCCGTCTGTCCATAGGCACGGAACATATTGATGATATTATTGCTGATTTGGAGCTTGGCTTTGCCGCAGTAAAGGAGTTGAAAGAAAATGAGTAAAATATATAAATTTGCTGATGAATTGATAGGCGGCACACCGCTTTTGGAGTTAAGTCATATCGAAAACTCGGAAAGCGTAAAGGCAAGAATTATTGCAAAATTAGAGTATTTCAACCCTGCGGGTTCCGTTAAAGACAGAATTGCCAAAGCAATGCTGGATGATGCTGAACAGAAAGGCTTGTTAAAGGCGGATTCTGTTATCATTGAGCCAACCAGCGGCAATACAGGTATCGGTCTTGCTTCAGTTGCGGCAGCAAGGGGTTATCGTATTATGATAGTAATGCCCGAAACAATGTCTGTTGAACGCAGGCAGCTTATGAAAGCCTACGGTGCAGAGTTGATACTGACCGACGGCACGAAAGGTATGAAGGGTGCAATTGCCAAGGCGGAGGAACTATCAAAGGAAATACCGAACAGTTTCATTCCCAGTCAGTTTTCAAACCCTGCCAATCCCGAAATACACAGAAACACAACCGGACCCGAAATATGGAGAGATACAGACGGAAAAGTAGATATATTTGTTGCGGGAGTTGGCACGGGCGGTACTGTGACAGGTGTGGGAGAATATTTAAAGTCACAAAATCCCGATATTAAGATCGTTGCAGTCGAACCTGCTTCTTCTGCCGTTCTTTCAACTGGCATAGCGGGTTCGCACAAGATTCAGGGCATTGGTGCAGGTTTTGTACCCGATGTACTGAATACGCAGATATATGATGAAATCATAACTGTCAGCAATGAAGATGCGTTTGCAACCGGAAGGCTGATTGGTAAAAGTGAAGGGGTACTTGTTGGAATTTCCTCCGGTGCCGCTGCTTATGCCGCAATCACTCTTGCAAAACGCCCTGAAAACGAGGGCAAAACCATCGTTGCTTTACTTCCCGATACGGGCGACAGGTATTTGTCAACACCCTTGTTTGCAGATTAAATGAAAAGCATAGTATAATTGTGTTATTACACATCATGTATAGCATTTTCGCCGGATTAAATCCATACTCAGTACAAAAAGTAGCCTTTGGGCGTTTTTCCAGCGAAGTTAAGTGTCCCATTTTTTTGTTCCTAAACGTGCGCCTTCGACGCACACTTTACGCATGAAATGTACTTTCACATTCGACGCACACGGCACGTTCCGCGCAGCGGAACACTTGTAAAAAAGAACTGTTGCAAATGCAACAGTTCTTTTTTCGTGGTGCGGTCACCGGGACTTGAACCCGGATGGTAAAACCATACGCCCCTCAAACGTACGCGTCTGCCAGTTCCGCCATGACCGCATATTTCATTTTCCATTTTCCGTATCCATTTTCCATATCACGGACGAACGTTATTATACCCTATTTCTCCGCTTTTGTCAAGGCATTTTTTCCGACGGCGGAAATTTTTTCGTACCGGCCTGTTTCCGGCCTGACGAAGCCGCAGTCGCCGGCAAAGCCGACCGTGTCGGCGGCCGCCGCAGCGGCGTGTTTTTTTGGTTACGCCGTCTTCGCTAACACGGCTGATCCGGCGCTCCCGCGCCGCCTTGGAGAACGGCTTTTGAGCCGGGATGAGATCGTTTCACCAGATTTGACAAAAAAACGGCTGGAAACCCGTTTTTGTAAGAGTACAATAGATATTGGACAGTTGAATAAAAAAGGTAGAAGGATAAGG
>QAMX01000081.1 GCA_003149835.1 Clostridiales bacterium | reverse complement strand
ATGCCCGCCGTTGTGGAAATCAGCGCGGCGACGGCCGAGGCGATGGAGTTTAAGGCGCCGGTATAGAGCGTATAGTCGCCGACGGTCAGCGCGCCCTCGTAGACCTGATAGGCGATGGAGAGAAACAGCAGGCAGTTGACGGCCGTAGAGACGGCGGACAGCCCCGCGTTCCACGCGCCCTCGCCGAAAATCAGGCGGCGCATGCCGGCGAAATAACGCCGGAATACCTCTTGAAACTTGGCGATCAGCGTGTCGCCGAGGTCGAGCATCCGCACCTCCTTGACCATGTCCTTGTTGACCATCAGGCCGGAGAAATAGTCCATCTGCCTGCGGTCCTTGGAGCGGCGGCGCATGTACATGACGTTTTTGCGGCGGTAAATAAAGTTGACGATTGCGCTCGGCAGAGAGAGCACGATGATGATAACCGACGACCACGGACTCACCGCCGCGAGCACGGCGATAAAGCTGATCATGGAAATGACGTTGCTGATCAAGTGAAAGGAGGAGCTGAGAATCTGGATCGGGCGGCGGCCCGCCTCCTGATTGGCGTTTTCGAGCTTTTCGTAGAACTCCGGCCGGTCAAAGCTGGCGAGGTCGAGTTCTCTGGCCTTGGTCATGATTTTGACGCGGATGTGATTGGTTACCAGCTCTCCGGCAAGCCGCGTCACAAAGGCGTCGACGCTGGTGATCATGCGCGTGATGAAGGTAAAGGTGAAGGTCAGCGCCAGAAGAGAAAGAATGACGGAAAAGCCCTTTTCAAGCGCGCCGCCCGCGGCGGCGACGAGCGCGTTGATGAGATTTTTGGAGATCAGCGCCGAGACGATGGGCAGCACGCCCGACAGCACCGACATGACGCACATGAAAAATAAAATCCACGGCCGCGTCTCCCAGACGAGGCGAAAGATATAGAACAGGCGCTTGAAAAAGCCGCCGAGCAGCTTTTGGAGATACCCCGGCACCTCGCGGAGAGATTTCGGCGGCGGAAGCCGCGTCGCGCCGCGCGGATCCCTCATCGGTCCCGGCGGGCCGTCCATTGGTCCCATAAATAGCGTCACGCTCCTTTTGTCAATATATTGGTATTATACACCCTGACACGCGAAAATGCAATTATTTTGTGATACAAAAATTATATAGATTGAAATGCAGCGGTTTTAAGACCGAAAAACAGAGTTTTGCAACAAAATATGTGAAACCGAGAAACCGGGGACGCCGCACGGTGTGCGGCGCATCTTTCAGAGGCTTGACAGGCGGGACGTTCTGTGATAGCATTACCGAGTAGATAGGATGTGCCGTAGCTTTGCCGGCGCGGCGACGGCCGGCGGCGCGTATGCGGACAGACATTCAATTTGTGAAGAAAGCGGGTTGGAAAACACATGCAGGCAACGGAAATGAGGAGCTATACCATCGGATTCGACGGCGGCTGTGAGGCCGCGGCCTTTGCGGCCAAGCTGCTCCAAGAGGAGCTGCTCCGCAGGACGGGCGTGACGTTTGCGCTGGTTGCTTCCGGAGAGGGCGCGATTGAGCTGAGCGTCTCGCGGGACGCGGCGCCCGCGCCGGAGGGCTACGCCTATACGGCGAAGGACGGCGCGGTGACGATCGCGGGGTTCGACCGGGCCGGTCTGATCCACGGCGTCGGCCGGCTGCTGCGCGAGGCCGATTGGTACAAGGGCGGTCTCGCCGTGCGCGACGGCTCCTGTACGACCTATCCGAGGAAAAAACTGCGCGGCAGCCAGGTCGGCTACCGCAATAAGACCAACGCCTACTCGGCGTGGTCGAAAGAGACGTATAAGCAGTATATCCGCGACCTTGCGCTGTTCGGCGCCAGCTCGATTGAGTTTCTGCCGCCGCGCACCGACGACAATCCGACCGCGCCGGTCATGAAATACGAGGCGCTCGACGTCCTGCAATACACCAGCGGGGTTGCGCACGAGCACGGGCTGGAAGTTTGGATCTGGTATCCGAACATGATGAAGAACGAGTCGCCGTACAAACTGCCGTCGAGCGGCTTTCTCACAGAGGATAGCGACGAGGCGCGGAAGATTAACGAGATGCTCCGCGCGGAGGACGCGCAGCGCGAGCACGATTTCGCGGCGATTCCGTATATCGACCACATCATGATCCCGGGCGGCGACCCGGGCGATTTGGAGCCGGGCGACCTGTTCGCGTTCTCGGAGCGCGTCGCCAACATCCTGCACAAATACCACCCCAACGCGGGCGTTTGGATCTCCGCGCAGGTCATGAAGAACTCCGACGATTTTAAGTTCCGCTTCTACGACGAGGTCGTCAAGCGTCCGGCGTGGCTGACCGGCGTGTGCCATGCGCCGTGGGTGAGCCATACGATGAAGGAATGCCGCGAGCGCACGCCCTCCGACCTGCCGCTTCGCGCCTATCCCGACATCTGTCATCTGCTCTGCTGCCAGTATCCGGTCCATGCGTGGGATCCGGTCTGGGCGATTACGGCGGGGCGCGAGTGCTACAATCCGCGCCCGCGCTGGAGCCGGCAGATGCACCGCCTGGTCAAAGACTACAACATCGGCAGCATCGCCTATTCCGAAGGCATTGCCGACGACGTATCGAAGTTTGTCTGGCTCGACGCCGACTGGGACGATTCGATCTCGTATATGAAGACGCTGCGCGACTTTGCCAGCATGTTTATTTCGCCGCGCCACGCCGCCGAGATCGCGTCGACGATCGCGCTGTTCGAGGATATCTACGAGGGGCCGGCCGTCGCCAATACGGCGGTGGGCGAGGTCTATGCGCAGCTGCGCGCGCTCGACAAAACCCTGCGCGCCGAGGCCTATACGGATGAATTCGGCGCGGAGAGCTACCGTTTTGCGATGCCGATGTTCATGAGCGCGTTCTACCTGTATGTGCAGCGCCGCGCCATCCGCGATAAAAACGTCTTCGCAAACGTCTGGAACGGGCTGGACGAGGCGGCGGACGCCGACGCCTTCGCGGAGACGATTCGGACGCGGCTGGCCGAGACCGCGGCTTCGCCGGACGAGGCGCTCAAAGCCGAGATGTGGGGGCTGGCCGACACCTGCTGGGAAAAGGTCAACTGGAAGCTCTCGACGACGCGGCATTTCTCGCCCGATTACAGCCGCGGCGGCTTTTTGGATACCGCGGACATTCCGCTCTGCAACGCTTGGTGGCTCGGCGCGAACCTGAAAAAACTCGCCGCCATGAAGACGCAGGAGGAAAAGCTCGCCTTCCTCCGCAAACTGCGCGACTATAAAACCGCCGGCCCGGGCGGGAAATACATCTCCTTTGGCGAGCCGGAGTCCATGCAGTATCTGCGCATGGAAAAGACGTGGTGGGAGGAGCCGGAGGCGATTACGATCCCGCGCATCGAGCATTGCGTCGGCATGTTCGCGCCCGACAAAGCCAAGGACGATAACGCGGAGCTTGACAAGACGACGCTGGAGCGCGTCTCGTCGATTCTCGGCTATTACCACGCGCCGGTGACGCTGGCAATCGACGGGCTCGTGCCCGGCGCTGCGTACGAGGTGCGCATCGTCTATTCGCTCCGCTTCGGCTGGAAGGGACAGGCGGACATCGAATCGTATATCACCGTCAACGGCGAGCGGCTCGCTTCCCTCGGCAACGTCGAGGGCGACGAGTGGGTCTACCGCTATGCGCTCCCGGCGGGGATGGTCGACGAAAACGGCTGTGTGACGCTGGAAATCGAAAAGGAAGAGGGCCCGCGCGGCAGCGGCGCCACCGAGCTTTGGATGCTGCTGCAATAAGCTACCAAGAAGATTTAGGCCGAAGCCGGTGCTTTACACCGGCTTCGGCCTTTTTCGCGCCAGAAACGGACAGAAAAACAGGTATTGCAAAACGAAAGGCGGAGCAGGCGACAGGGCGCTTGGATACGCCGCGCCGGAGAGCCTGACTGAAAAAAGCCGTTGGCGGGTTTTTCTTGATAGAACAGCGGGCTAAGCGGTTTTCCGCAGCCCCGCGGCCGGCGCGCGCATAGTACGGCGCAGGGCTTTTTATTTTGCCGCTATATCGCCGGAAAGGGCAATTTTTTGAGAGCATCTTCATGAAAGAGGCGGGAAAAGGCATATCATTGAAAAGGCCGCGCTTTGAAGCGGGGAGGCGCGCCGCTGAAAAAAAACGCGCGTTGCCTCTTGCAAAAGACAGGGAAATCATGTATCCTTATAGCGACATGACAAACCGGGTTCACCGGCCGCGGCAGACTGGGCCGCCGCGGCCGGGCAAAACGGAAAGGAAGGATCGAAATGGCGAAAAAACAGGCGCTGATCGTATGGGGCGGCTGGGACGGACACGAGCCGGACAAGGTCGCCGCGCGCTTTCAAAGGATTCTGGAAAACGAGGGCTTGGAGGTCTGTGTCTCGGACACGCTCGACGCCTTTGCCGACGCCGAGCGGCTCATGGGCCTGCATCTGATTGTGCCGATCTGGACGGGGGGCAATCTGTCGGGCGAGCTGTGCCGCAACGTCGGCCGAGCCGTCGCCGCCGGGACGGGACTGGCCGGCAATCACGGCGGAATGTGCGACGCCTTCCGCGAGAACGTCGAATGGCAGTTTATGACCGGCGCCAACTGGGTGTCGCATCCGGGCGGGATTATCGACTACACCGTGGAGATCCGCAGAAACTCGTCCAGCCCGATCGTCGAGGGAATCGAGGATTTTCACGTTTGCAGCGAGCAGTATTACCTGCACGTCGATCCGGCCATTGAAATTCTGGCGACGACGCGCTTCCCGCAGGCGACTTATTATCACAGCGCCAACAAGGCCATCGATATGCCGGTCGTCTGGACGAAAAAATGGGGACACGGCCGCGTTTTCTACTCCTCGCTCGGCCATACCGACAACGTCTTTGACGATTCGCCCGCGTCCGAGGAGATCATGCGCCGCGGCATGCTCTGGGCGATCGAGGGCAAGGACATCGCCGTGGAGCGCGGGCTTGACCCGTCGGTGTTTGAAAACAGCGCTAAGATGTTCTGAGGGCGGCTTCGGCCGCCGCGCATGACGATGAGTTGGAAAGGAAGAAATTCGATGAAAAAAGTCACTGTCGGCATTGTCGGAAACGGCAATATCAGCCCGATTTATCTGAAAAACCTTACGCAGCTCTTTCATCCGATCGTCACGGTCAAGGGCGTCTGCGACCTGATCCCCGAGCGCAGCGCCAAAGCCGCCGCCGACTGGAATATCCCGGTGATTTACGAGACGATGTACGACATGTTCGCCGATCCGGAGATCGAGATCGTCGTCAACCTGACGACGCCGAAGCAGCATTACGGCGTCGCCATTGAGGCGCTGAAAGCCGGAAAGAACACGCACAGCGAGAAGCCGATGTCTGTCAACCGCGAGAACGCGGCTGAGCTTTTTGCGCTCGGCCGTGAAAAGGGGCTGCTCGTCGGCGTCGCGCCCGACACGTTTATGGGCGGCGGCATCCAGACCTGCCGCAAGCTGCTCGACGACGGCTATATCGGCCGCCCGCTTGGCGCCGCTGCGTATATGACCTGTCACGGACACGAATCGTGGCATCCCGATCCGGAGTTTTACTATGAGCAGGGCGGCGGCCCGATGCTCGACATGGGGCCGTATTACGTCACGGCGCTTCTCAACCTGCTCGGCCCGGTCAAGCAGCTCTGCGGCCTGTCGCGGCGCATGTACGAGACGCGGACGATCACTTCGCCGGGCAAATACGGCAAGGTCATCCCCGTCGAGGTGGACACGCACGTCAACGGCGTGATGGAATTTGCCTCGGGCGTTTCCGCGTCGATCATCATGTCGTTTGACATGTGGCGCGCCGAGCACCCGTTTATTGAAATCTATGGAACCGAGGGGACGCTCCAGGTTCCCGACCCGAACGGCTTCGGCGGCCCGGTGCGGCTGTCGCGGCGCGGCGGCGATTTCTATGAAATTCCGCTGACGCACGGATATACGGAGAACAGCCGCGGCATTGCCGTCGCCGATATGGCGATGGCGTTACGCACCGGCCGGAAGCACCGCGCCAGCAGCGAGCTGGCGTATCACGCGCTTGACGTCATGCTCGGCTTTGGCGACAGCTCGGAAAAGGGCGCTTTCTACGCGCTGCAATCGACCTGCGAACGGCCCGCGCCGCTGCCAACCGAGCTGGTGCCGGGATATCTCGACTGATTGCCCCGGTTGGACGCATTCCATATAGAAAGGTAAGATGAAACGAATGAGCAAATTTATCATTTCCGGCTTTGCCGACGAGATCGACCCGTATCTGAATACGCAGATGGACGTGCTCGACCCGCTCGGCATCCGTTACATCGAGATCCGCCGCGCCGACGCCAAAAATATCTCCGTGGTGACCGAGGCCGAGGCGGAGGAGATGAGCGCGCGGCTGACGGCGCGCGGCTATAAAATCAGCGCCATCGGCTCGCCGATCGGCAAGATCAAGGTGACCGACGATTTTGAACCGCATGTTGAGCTGTTCAAAAACTGCATCCGCATGGCGCAGATCTTCGGCGCGCCGTATATCCGCATGTTCAGCTTCTATCCGCCCGAGGGCGAGGACGTCGCAAAATACCGCGACGTGGTGATGAAGCGTTGGGAAACCTTCCTCAAAATCGCCGAGGGAACGGGCGTAACGCTGCTGCATGAAAATGAGAAGGACATCTACGGCGATGTGGCCGAGCGCTGCCTGGATCTGGCCGAGACGCTGGGCATCGGGCTGATCTTCGACCCGGCCAACTTCATTCAGTCCGGCGTCACGACGTATCCGGATGCGTTCGAGCTGCTCAAAAAGCACATCCGCTACATGCACGTCAAGGACGCGCTGATGGAAAACGGCCAGGTCAGGCCGGCGGGCTACGGCGACGCGGGCCTCGATAAAATTCTCTCCGGCCTCGACAAGATGGGCTTTGAGGGCTTCTTGTCGCTCGAACCGCACCTCGGGAGCTTCCAGGGCTTTGCGGAGCTGGAACCGGCCTCCAAGACGAATATGATGGCCGAGGGCGGCCCGAAATCGTACAATATCGCCGCGGAGTCGCTGTTCAAGCTGCTCGGCCGGCTCGGCATCGAACCGGCTCAGGCATAAGAGAGACTTTGCGCAGACCTGCCCGGCCGCCCGGATAACGGCGGCCGGGCGGGTGCTTAGAAGTGAAGAACAACGTCAAAACAAGGCCGCAAACGGCCGGACTGCAAACTGAGCAGGACATGCGGAGACCGGAAAACGGCGGCCGCGATCCGATGGCGCAGTCCGGCGGTTTTGATAGAAATGATGA
Source organism: Clostridiales bacterium (assembly GCA_003149835.1). Classification (GTDB taxonomy): domain Bacteria; phylum Bacillota; class Clostridia; order Oscillospirales; family QAMX01; genus QAMX01. Next base: position 828 of record QAMX01000081.1, on the reverse strand, counting down.
GGAGGTACATGGAATGAGAACGCCAAAGATCGTCTTTATCGGCGCGGGGAGCATGTCGTTTGGCGTCCCGACCTTTCGGGATATTTTTACAAACGAGAAATTAGCGGGCGCGACGCTGTGCCTTGTGGACATCGACGCGGAGAATTTGGAGCGGATGTACGCGCTGGCGAAAAAAATGAACGAGGTCAGCGGGCGCGGATTGAAGCTGGAAAAGACGACGCAGCGGCGCGACGTTTTGGCGGGCGCGGACTTTGTCATCAACAGCCTCGCCATTGAACGGTGCGACCTGTGGAAGCAGGATTTCCGCGTGCCGCAGAAATACGGCGTGCGGCATACCATGGGAGAAAACGGCGGGCCGGGCGCGCTGTTTTTCACAATGCGGACTCTGCCGGTCATCCTCGACATCATGCGCGACATGGAGGAGCTCTGCCCGGAGGCGTGGTTTTTAAATTTTTCCAATCCGGAAACGCGGATTGTCCTCGGCGTGAACCTGTACAGCAAAATCAAGTGCATCGGTTTATGCCACGGTATTTTCATGGCGCGCTGGGACATGGCGAAGATTCTGGGCCGGCCGGCCGAGAGCGTCGAGGTGTTCGGCGCCGGCATGAATCATTTTCAGTGGATCCAGGCGGTGCGGGACAAGGCTACGGGAGAGGATCTGTATCCCGAATTCAGAAAAAAGGAGGCGGAGTTCGACCCGGAGTTCCGCCCGTACAGCCGCCGTCTGTTCCGGTTCTTCGGCCTGTACCCGACCTGCTCGGACGATCATCTGGGCGAGTATCAGGCCTACGGCTACGAGGCCGGCGAGGAGGGCTATAATTTTGAGGC
>QAMX01000042.1 GCA_003149835.1 Clostridiales bacterium | reverse complement strand
ATCATCAACGGCCTGACCGACTACGCGCACCCCTGCCAGGTGCTGGCCGACCTGATGACCATCCGCGAGCACAAGGGCAGCTTCAAGGGCTTGAAGCTCTGCTTTGTCGGCGACGGCAACAACATGGCCAATTCCCTGATCGTCGGCGGCATCAAGGTCGGCATGAAGGTCTCGATCGCCTGCCCCGACGCATACCGGCCCGACGCGGAGATCGTCGACTGGGCGCAGAAAAACGGGGCGTTTGAGATGACGTCTTCCGTCGCCGACGCTGTAAAGGGCGCGGACGTGCTCTACACCGACGTCTGGGCGTCGATGGGGCAGGAAGGCGAAGCCGCGCTCCGCAGGCAGGCGTTTGCCGGTTATCAGATCAACGCGGAAACGCTCGCGGCGGCGGCTCCGAACGCGATGGTGCTGCACTGTCTCCCCGCGCACCGCGGCGAGGAAATTACCGCCGAGGCCTTTGAGCAGCACGCGGCCGAGATCTTTGACGAAGCCGAAAACCGGCTGCACGCGCAGAAGGCCGTGCTCTGCAAGCTTTTGGGCTGATACGGGCGGCGGGCGCACGCTACGCCTTTTCCGTCTTTCCGGCAAACCGGGCGATTTTAAAACGGGCGGCACAGCCGGGTCAAGCGGCGCGCCGCCGGAAGGTAACGACTATGAACGATAAAGTATCGATTGTTTTGGAAAACGGCGCCGTGTTTAAAGGCGAACGTTTCGGCGCCCCGTGCGACAGCGTCGGCGAGCTCGTCTTTACGACCGGCATGGGCGGCTATATTGAAACCCTCACCGATCCGAGCTATTACGGCCAGATCATCATGCAGACGTTTCCGCAGATCGGCAATTACGGCATGATCTCCGCCGACTATGAGTCCGGCCGCTGCGCGGCGCGCGGCTATGTCTGTTACGAGCACTGCGCCGCTCCCTCCAATTTCCGCGCCGAGACGACGGTGGACGAATTTTTGAAGCGGCACGGGATCCCCGGCGTCTGCGGCGTCGACACGCGGCAGCTGACGCGGATCATCCGCGAACATGGCGTGATGAACGCGGCCATTGTCTCCGATCCGGCCTCCGTCGATCTGAGCCGGCTGCGCGCTTATCAGATTACGGGCGCGGTCAAGGCCGTCTCCGCCGGAGAGACCGTTATCGACGACCCTGACGGCGAAGTGAGAGCCACCGCCGTACTGGTCGATTACGGAGCGAAGCACAATATTGTGCGGGAATTAAACAGCCGCGGCTGCCGCGTCGTCACCGTTCCGTCGTCGAGCACGGCGGAGAAAATCCTCTCCTATGCGCCCGACGGCATCATCCTTTCAAACGGTCCCGGCGACCCGGCTGAAAACGCCGAGTGTATCGCCGAGCTTCGCAAGCTGCTCGGCGTCAGGCCGATCTTCGGCATTTGCCTCGGCCATCAGCTTCTGGCGCTCGCCGCAGGCGGTAAAACGTCGAAGCTGAAATACGGGCACCGAGGCGCAAACCAGCCGGTAAAAAACCTCGAAACCGGCCGCGTCTATATTTCCAGCCAGAATCACGGCTACGCCGTGCTCTCCGATTCGCTGACGGCTTACGGGGCGACGGTATGGTTTGAAAACGCCAACGACAAAACGTGCGAGGGCGTCCGTTATCCGGAAATCAACGCTTTTTCGGTGCAGTTTCACCCCGAGGCGTGCGCCGGCCCCAAGGATACGAACATGTTGTTCGACCGTTTTTTCGCCATGCTCGGCGCCCGTTAAAAGCGCTGCGGCTGTTCGGGCCGGCCGTCGCATGGCTGTTCCGTATTTTTCCGCTCTTCCCTGTCTGAATGAAAGGTATGGTCAAACGTTATGCCGAAAAATCCCGATATAAAAAAAGTGCTCGTCATCGGCTCCGGCCCGATTGTCATCGGGCAGGCCGCCGAGTTTGATTATGCAGGCGCGCAGGCCTGCCGCGTTCTGAAATCGCTCGGCCTTGACGTCGTTCTCATCAACTCCAACCCCGCGACGATCATGACCGATTCCATGCTCGCCGACGAGATCTACCTGGAACCGCTGACCGCCGACACGGTCAAACGGATCATCGAAAAAGAGCGGCCGGACAGCCTGCTCGCCTCGCTCGGAGGGCAGACCGGCCTGACCATCGCCATGCAGCTTTCCCACGAGGGCTACCTCGATAAAATGAACGTCCGGCTCCTCGGTACCAACGCCGAAGCGATCGACAAAGCTGAGGACAGACAGCTCTTCCGCGATACGATGGTGAAAATCGGCCAGCCCGTCATTCCCTCCGAGGTCACCAATGACCTCGACGGCGCGCTGCGGATCGCCGACGAAATCGGCTATCCCGTCATCGTCCGTCCCGCGTTTACGCTCGGCGGCGCGGGCGGCGGCGTGGCGTACAGCCGCGAGGAGCTGATCCCGATCGCCAAAAACGGGCTGATGCTCTCCCCGATCACGCAGGTGCTCGTTGAAAAATATATTTTCGGCTGGAAGGAAATCGAGTTTGAGGTTATGCGCGACCATGCCGGCAACGTCATCGCCGTGTGCAGCATGGAAAACGTCGATCCGGTCGGCGTTCACACCGGCGACAGCATCGTCATCGCGCCCGCCGTCACGCTTTCCGACCGCGAATACCAGATGCTCCGCAGCGCCTCGCTGCAAATCATCTCCGAGCTCGGCATCGAGGGCGGCTGCAACTGCCAGTTTGCGCTCGACCCAAATAGCTTTGAATACGCGGTCATCGAGGTCAACCCGCGCGTCTCGCGCTCGTCGGCGCTTGCGTCCAAGGCGACCGGTTATCCGATCGCCAAGGTCACGACGTATATCGCCCTCGGCTATACGCTCGACGAGATCACCAACGCCGTCACCGGCAAGACCTGCGCCTGCTTTGAGCCGGCCATCGACTATGTCGTCGTCAAGTTCCCGAAATGGCCGTTTGACAAGTTCGCGGGCGCCAACCGCCGCCTCGGCACGCAGATGAAAGCGACCGGCGAGGTCATGGCCATCGGCAAGAGCTTTGAAGCGGCGCTGATGAAAGCCGTGCGCGGCGCGGAGATCTCGCTTGACACGCTGAACATGAAGCGGCTCGACGCCGCTGCCGATATCGAAGCGCAGCTCGCCGTCACCGACGACCGCCGTATTTTCACCGTCTTTGCCGCCGTCAAGCGCGGCGTCTCCATCGACCGGATCTATGAAATCACGCGGATTGACCGCTGGTTTTTAAACAAGCTGAAAAACCTCGCCGACTACGAAGCGCGCCTCGCCTCAGAGCCGCTCACAGACGCGCTCTATCTGCGCGGCAAACGGCTCGGCTATCCTGACGTGGCCATTGAGCGGCTGAGCGGCCAAAAAATCGCCGCGCCGCGCCGCGCGGTTTACAAAATGGTCGACACCTGCGCGGCGGAGTTCGACGCCGAAACGCCTTACTTTTACTCGACCTACGACGATTTCTGCGAGGCGCGCGCGCTGACAGGCGATACGGAAAAGAAAAAGATCATCGTGCTCGGCTCCGGCCCGATCCGCATCGGACAGGGCATTGAGTTCGACTATTCCTCCGTTCACTGCGTCTGGACGCTGCGGAAGCTCGGCTATGAGGTCGTCATCATCAACAACAACCCCGAAACCGTCTCAACCGACTTTGACACCGCAGACCGCCTTTACTTCGAGCCGCTGACGCCGGAGGACGTCATGAACGTCATCGCCGTAGAGAAGCCCATCGGCGTGGTCGTCGCCTTCGGCGGCCAGACCGCCATCAAGCTGACGAAGTTTCTGCACGAAAACGGCATTCAGATCTTAGGCACCTCCGCTGAAAGCATCGACATCGCCGAGGACCGCGGCCGTTTCGACGCGCTGCTCGAACAATTTGGCATCAAGCGGCCGCGCGGCATGACGGCGATGAGCAAAGTCGAGGCGCTCGCCGCCGCCGAAGAGCTGACCTATCCCGTCCTTGTCCGTCCTTCCTACGTCATCGGCGGGCAGAATATGACGATCGCCTATACGCCCGAGGACATCGAGCACTATATGGACATCATCCTCGCCGGCAGCATTGAGAACCCTGTGCTCGTGGATAAATACATGATGGGCATGGAGCTGGAAGTCGACGTCATCTCCGACGGCGAGGACGTGCTGATTCCCGGCGTCATGGAGCACATCGAGCGCGCCGGCGTCCACAGCGGAGACTCCATCGCCGTCTATCCGCAGTTTAATATCAGCGACCCCATGCTCGCCAAGGTCATCGACTGCTCGACCAAGCTGGCGCTCAGCCTCGGCACGAAAGGGCTCGTCAACATTCAGTATCTGATCTACGCAAACGAGCTCTACGTCATTGAGGTCAACCCCCGCGCCTCGCGCACCATCCCGTATATCAGCAAGGTGACCGGCGTGCCCATGGTCGATCTGGCGACGCGGATTATGGTCGGCGCAAAGCTCAAAGACCTCGGCTACGGTACGGGGCTGTACCGTTGTCCGCCGTATTTCGCCGTCAAGGTGCCGGTATTCTCGTTTGAAAAGCTCTCCGACGTCAACACGACGCTGAGCCCGGAGATGAAATCGACCGGCGAGGTCTTAGGCTTGGGGCGGACGCTGGAGGAGGCGCTGTTCAAAGGGCTGCTCTCCGCGGGCTTCAAGCTCGACACGCATACGCCCAACCACCGCGCCGGCGTGCTGCTTTCGCTGAAGCGCATCGACCGCTTTGAGCTTCCGAGCCTCGCCAAAAAGCTCGACGATCTGCATCTGCGCCTTTACGCGACGCCGGGGACAGGCGCGGAGATCGCGGCGACCGGCATCGACGTCACCATCGTCGATAAGCTCGGCGACAGCGACCAGATCATGCGCCTGCTTGAAAACCACGAAATCGACTATATCATCTACACCGCTTCGCACAAGAAGCAGCAGTATATCGACGATTTTATCCGCCTCAACCGCCGCGCGTTGCAATTGGGCATCGCCTGCCTCACCTCGCTCGACACCGCAAACGCCTTAGCGGATATCATCGCCAGCCGCTACAACCTCTACAACACCGAGCTGGTGGACATCAACCATCTGCGCGCCAGCCGCCAGAAGCTGCGCTTCTCAAAGATGGAAGGCTCCGGCAACGACTACATCTTCTTCGACAACTTCGACGGCCGGATCACCTGCCCCGAATCGCTCTCCATCACCTTTACCGACCGGCATTACGGCATCGGCGGGGACGGAATCGTTTTAATCGAGCGTTCCGAAATCGCCGACGCGAAGATGCGCATCTTTAACGCCGACGGCAGCGAGGGCAAAATGGCGGGCAACTGTATCCGCTGCGTCGGCAAATACCTCTATGACAAGGGGATCTGCAAAAAAGACGAGCTGACCATCGAGACGGCCAGCGGGCTGAAAACGCTCCGCCTCTACTCGTTTAACGGCGCGGTCGGCTCCGTCTGCGTCGGCATGGGGCGCGCCTCGCTCGCTCCGCAGAGCCTCCCCGTCAACCTGGACGGCGACGCGGTCATCGACCGTCCGGTAGCCGTCGCCGGTGGAAATTACCGCATCACCTGCGTTTCGGTCGGCAACCCGCACTGCGTCGTTTTCTGCGACAAGGTCGCCGACGTCGATTTGGAGCGCGTCGGGCCGCTGTTTGAAAACGACCCGCTCTTTCCGGAGCGCGTCAACACGGAGTTTGTGCGCGTCGTCAATGAAAACACGCTGAAAATGCGCGTCTGGGAGCGCGGCAACGGCGAGACCTGGGCCTGCGGCACGGGCGCGTGCGCCGCGGTGGTCGCGGCGGTGGAAAACGGCTACTGCCGCAAGGGCGAAGACGTAACTGTCAAGCTCAAAGGCGGCGACCTGATCGTCCGCTATACCGACGACGGAATCGATCTGACCGGCAACGCCCGCCTGATCTACGAGGGCGAGGTCGAGTATTAGGCTTCCGCCGGGAGAAGTGGGAGACCCCATTCAAAAAGAGGCCGTTGCAAAGAAACAGCTTATAATGAATAGAAAAACGCCTTTGAAAATGGCCTTTTGCGACCAGATTCAAAGGCGTTTTTGTACATTTTTTTCTGAGAAGCTATTTTTCAACAGCCTCTTATGGGCGTGCAAGCGGCTATTCGTCCGCAGCGGTCTCATAACTGATCGGAAGTTCGATTCCGAAAATTTCCCGTTTGATGCGCTCGGCCTCCTCGACGGTTTCGGCGGGGCCAAAAAAATGCGCTACGGTATAGTCATTACTGCGTACCATAATAAATTCGATCTCAAAAGCGTCTCCTATGCCAAAGCCGCAGCAGTCCAGCGATGCAACGATGTCTGACTCCGCTTCAAAAGGATCTTCTGCAAACAGGGGAACCGTCGAGGGATAGATGTTGGATACATCCCCTACGACCGCGGTTTTGATCTCTCCCCATTTGCCCTTCACATTCTTCCAAAAGCTTCCCCCGGACGGAAAAGTTAGGCGCAGGGCATGCAGGGGGTCGCTTCCTTTATTGCGGTGCGTTGCCAAGTCGGAGTAGGTCACGCCGTCAAACGTCACCGAGCCAATCCATTTCGTCGGCGCCAGAATATACCGCCGGAAAGTGACAGAGACCGAGACAGTTTTCGTTTCGCCCGCGAGGTTGCAGACCGTCATCTCCGCCGTCCGGTGAAACGGCCGCATATACTGCCGGGCCGCA
>QAMX01000057.1 GCA_003149835.1 Clostridiales bacterium | reverse complement strand
CGCGCCGCATTCGAGGAACTTATAGCCCTCGCGGTAGGTGTCGGCGTAATAGACGGTTTTGACGCCGTCAAGCTGCAAAAGCGCCGCGTGCAAATCGTCCAGCCGCGTGTAGTGGTCGTGAAACGAAAAGCCGACGATCGCCCCGCCGCAGTCCGCGGCGCGGTATGCGCTCAGCGGCAGAACCGGCGTTTTCTCCGTTTCCAGCGAGCGCAGATAGCGCATCGACCAATCGGGCATCTCTATGTCGTCGCGGTAATAGGTGACGAGCCGCCCGCCGCTCTGGTCGAGGACGCAGAATTTGCCCGCGGCGGGCGAACCGGGGAGCAGCGCGAGCACCGCGCCGGCGGCCTGCCGCTCGATGGGAAACCCCTTGACCGGCCTGCCGGCGCGCATGTCCCAGAGCAGCGAGCCGTTGAGGCAGACGGCCGGCGCGGAGAGCCGCAGGCCGGCCGCGTCGAGCACGAGCTGCGCGCTGACGGGCGAACGCGCCGAGGCGATGGTAAACAGACAGCCCGCGTCGACCATGTCGTTGAGCTGCGCGGCGTGTTCGGGCGCGACGGCCGCGCCGTCGTTTAAAAGCGTGCCGTCCAGATCGGTGGCAAAGAGTATTTTTTTCATGAACATCCAAAATCCTTTGTCGTTTTTTAGAAAGCGGGGCTCCCGTTTTCCGGCGCGGCTCCGCCTGTGAAAACGGCGCAAAACGCCGCGCCGGCCGGTTCTCCGCCTTATCCCCCGCTCAGCAGCGAGCCGTCAAGCCCGTTGAGGAGAAAGTCGCCGCCGTCGGTTTTAATATACAGCGCCGGCACAAGCAGAGCGCCGCCGCCGCTGTCTACGGTGTGGAAATACGCCGGTTCAACGGCGACGATCAGGCTGACGTCAAGCTCATAGGCGGCGGCGTAAGCGCCGAAATCGGCCAGCAGCGCCGTGACCTGCCGCGCCTCGCCGCCCATGCGCTTCGCCGCGTTGGTAAAGGCGCAGCCGGAGATGCGCGCCTCGCCGCCGGTGAAGCAGACTTCCAGCACGGCGTTTCTGAGCCGCGCCCCGCCGACCTCGGTGACGAACCGCACCGTCACGCCGTCCCGTCCGTTTTCGACGACGAGGCCGTAGTCCTCCGGGAGGATGCCCGCCGAATCGAGCAGGTCGCGCGCGGCCCGCTCCGCGTCGTCGCCGGTCTCCGGCGCGGGGACGCCGGACAGCGCGATGCTGACCAGCCCGCCGCGGCGAAACGTCGCCTCGCCCTTTTCCGAGCGGTAGACGCCGATGCCGCCGCCCTGCTCCGTCCGCTCCGACGCGCCGAGCAGGGCGCGCGCGACCGCCGTCTCCGCGGCGACGTCGCGGGGCGAGGCGAGCTGGTAAAGCTCGGCGGCTCTGCGCGGGATGACGCTCTCCTCCGCCCAGATGCCGCAGCGGTCTAAAAACGCCAGCGTGTTTTCAACCGTCCGCTTCGGAATGACCGCCGCGTGATAGCGCGCGGACAAAAGGTTGACCGCGAGCGCGAGATTGACGCAGGCGAGCAGAGCGATGACCATAAATTTGATCTTCGATTTATCCATATCGGTAAAATCCGCCGCCCTTCCCGCGCCCGGTTGCGGGCGCGCCGTGATGTGCCGCGCCGCCGCTGCCGGCGGCGCAGGCGCCGAGGAGGTCTAAGCCTGTCATTCGTCCTGCCCGCCCATGTGCCGTTCCACCGGCAGCACGCACCAGCTCAGCCGCCAGAGGCCGTCCTCCGCCTGCACATACGCGGGCGTGAGCCTGCCCGCGGGCGCGCTGCCGTTCATGCCGCTGAGCAGCGCTTCGACGGGGAGCGGGGGCAGAGCCGCCTCGGCTTCGGCGGCCGACACGGCGAACAGCGCCGCCTCTGCGAGGATGAGGCGGCCGTTTTCAAACACAAAGCTGGCGGCGGTTCGGGAGCCGTTGGCGGCGACGAGCGGCAGCCCCCTCGCAAGCGCGTCGAATTCGACGGTGACAACGCCGTCCTGCTCTCCGGCAAAGCTGACGCAGTAGCGCGGCTGGCCGGACAGGCCGGTCATACAGCTTTGCAGGATATTGGCCGCAAAGCCGGCGTAGGCGCTCAGCCCCTGCGCGCCGCCGGTTGCCAGCCCTTCGGCCTCTCCGGCCGCAAAGGCGACGGTTCCGTCGCCGCTCATGCGCAGAGAGCCGTGCTCCGCGAGAAAGACGCGGCTGCCCTGCGAGTCGATATAGCTGCGCGCCGTATAGACGTCGAACCCGAAGGCCGCGAGGATCAGCGCCTGCCGGTCGCGGTCATAGCTCCCGCCCTCGCCGCAGAGCGGCTCGCGGGTGAGAACGGAGGCCAGCTCCATATCCTCGGGCACGGCCGAGTGCGGCGTCAGCGAGGCGGCGGCTTCCGGCAGCGCGCAGGCATAGACCGCCGGATCCCCGCCGCCCGGCGCCAGCAGGCCGCCGAGGTCGGCTGTTTTCAGCGCCGTCTGCGCGGCAAAGCAGCCGGAACCGTCCGCATAGAGCATGACGGAGGCGAACTCGCCTTCCAAAACGATGAGCAGGCTGTCGGCCGGATAAGCCGCCAGCGAGCCGCCCATGCCGCCGGCGACGACGTCCATGGGCAGAAGCGCGCCGTAATCGAGCAGAACGCCTTTGCCGAGCAGCGCGCCGGCCCAAGCCTCCGCGTCGGCGGAAACGGGCGCGCCGGCCGAGCCGAGCAGCTCGACCAGAACCGGCCGGAGCTGATCGAAATACGGCGTGAGCAGATGCGGCGCGGTCAGCCGGAGACAGGCGGAGCCGTCGTTGACGACGGCGGCGACGGGCTGGATGGGAGCGGCCGCCGGAGCGTCCGAGCCGTTGCCCGCGTCCGGCCGGTAGAGGCCGAAAAGCCCCATGCCGCCGGACAGCGTCAGAAAGAGAAAGGTTGCCGCGCTCAGCGAAAGCAGAATGATGAGAATGTTTTGAACCCGATTTTTCATACAATCCTCTCTGTCCGGCGCGGGCCGGTGTTGTGGAATGGCGGCAGGAACCCCGCAGCCTGTCTCCGGCGGGCGGACACGCCGGCGCGCCCTACGGCTGCTCCGGCGCGCCGGGGAGCCAGACGATGACGGTGGTCCCCTGATTCGGCGCGCTGTCGATTTTGATCGCGCCGTTTAAGTTGTCGATAAACTCCTTGGCGATGGCCAGCCCGAGGCCGGAGCCGCCGCTCTCTCTGGATCGCGCCTTATCGACGCGGTAGAAGCGCTCGAAGATGTGCGGCAGGTCGTTTTCAGGGATGCCGATGCCGTTGTCGCGGACGCGGACCTCCGTGCCGCCGTCCTTTTCCGCGGCGGAGACGGCGATGGCGCCGCCCTCGGGCGTGTATTTAATGGCGTTGCCGATGACGTTGGCGTAGACCTGCCCGAGCCGGTCGTAGTCGGCGGCGACCGGCGGCAGCTCGCCCGCGATGTCGAGCGTCAGGGACAGGCGCCGCTTGCGCGCCTCCATCTCCATGGCGTCGACGATGTTGCGGATCAGCTCGGCGGGGGCGAAGCGGGTGATGTGCCAGTCCATGCGGCCGTAGTCGAGCTTGGAAATCGTCAGCAGATCGCGGACGAGCCGCGTCATGCGGTCGGTCTCGTTGAGGATGACCTGCATGAAGCGGGCGCGGTAGGCGGGCGGCATCTCCTCGTCGGTGAGGATCGTTTCGGCGTAGCTGCGGATGTTGGTCAGCGGCGTGCGCAGCTCGTGCGAGATGTCGGCGACGAACTCGCGCCGCGCCGTGTTGAGCCGCTCCTGCTCGGTGATGTCGTAGATGACGATGATGATGCCGCCCTCGTGCTCGCCGCTCCCGAACGGCGTGAAGAAAAAGCGCAGGTCGCGGCCGTTGTATTTGCAGACGCGCTCGGCCGACTGCCCGCTTCCGAGCGACAGCACCTCGCCGAGCGGCAGCCCGAGCGGCGCCGACAGCGTCTCGTAGTCGGGCAGCTCTCCGCCGTCCTCTTGGCCGGAAAGGCCGAGGAGCGCGCGCGCCGCGGCGTTGATGTGCAGAACGCCGCCGCGCTTGTCCAGAGCGACGATGCCGTCGGTCATGTGCTGAAAGACCGCGGCGAGCTTGTTGCGCTCGTTTTCAACGGCGGCGAGCGTGTCTTCGAGCGCCTGGGACATGTCGTTGAAGGTCTCGGTCAAAACGCCGATCTCGTCGCTGGAATAGGCGGGCGGCTTGCTCGTGAAATCGCCGGCGGCGACGAGCCGGGCGCTGCGCGTCAGGTTTTCAATCGGGCGCGAAATGGTCTTGGACAGCATCACCGACAGCAGCACGGCGATCACCAGCCCGAACAGCAGCGCCTGCAAGACCGCGGAGAGAAGCATCTGCTGCAAATCGGCGACGCTCGCCTTGGTGTCGCGGATATAGATGATATAGCTGCCGTCTCCGGCCGTGACGGGCACGGCGATGTCGAAAAACGCGTCGGTCGCGTTGGTGTCCATCCCCACCGAGCCGGCCAGCGCGGCGAGGACGTTGTCGGTTTTCTCGACGCTCTGCTCCGTGCCGCTGCCGCCGAGATAGGCGCCGGTGCGCCCGTCGAGCAGAGAAAAGGTCCGCGATGCGTCGAGGCCGAGCTGCGGCGCATAAGCGAGGACGTATTCCTCGGCGCGCTCGGCGCCGGCCTCGCCCTCGGCGAGCTCGCGGAAGATATCGAGGAAGTCGCTGGTGAACACGTCGCCCATCTCGCTGTAAAAGCTCTCCTCATAATAGGTGCCGACGTTGTTGAGCAGGTAGATGCCGATGACTGTCATGACCGTGACGACCAGCAGCACCAGGATCATGACCAGCTTGACTTGCAGCGAACGCACCACAACGGCTCCGTCCTTTCTTTTTCCGGCGTTCAGGGAGGATTGGCGCGCGGAGGTTTTCACCGCGGCGGCAGCCGGCCCGCGCCGTTACGGCCTGTCGGCGGCCGCCGGATCGTAGTAATATCCGACGCCGTGGCGCGTCGCGACATAGCGCCCCGCGCCGGGGGCGCATTCTTCGAGCTTTTCGCGCAGCCGCCGCACGGCGACGTCGACGATGCGCGTGCCGCCGTCATATTCATAGCCGTAGACGCCGCGGAGGATTTCCTCGCGCGTGAACACGGTGTCGGGCGCGGCGGCGAGAAAGCGCAGCAGCTCAAACTCGCGGGCGCTGATTTCCAGCGGCTTGCCGCCGACCGCGGCGGTTTTGCGCCGTTCGTCAATGGTCAGCTCGCCCTGCTGCGCGCCGGTCACCAGCTCGCCGCTGCTGCGGCGGAGGTTGGCGCGCACGCGCGAAATCAGCTCGCGCATCTGAAAGGGCTTGGTGATATAATCGTCGGCGCCGAGCTCGAGGCCCTCGACCTTGTCGTCCTCGCCTTCGCGCGCCGTCAGCATGATAATCGGCACGGCCGAGGTCTCGCGCACGCGGCGGCAGACCTCAAAGCCGTTGACGCCGGGCAGCATAACGTCGAGCAGGATCAGGTCGGGCTCCTCCGAGCGCGCCAGCGAAAGGCCGGTCTCGCCGTCCGCCGCCGTCAGGGAGCGGAAGCCCTCCTTGTTGAGATTATAGGCGATGATGTCGGAGATGACCGTGTCGTCTTCGACGATGAGAATTCGCTTGCCCGCGTCCATCGGCAGCCTTCCTTTCGGTCTGTTGTTTCGGTGAGTCGCCGCGCTTCCCGCGGCCGTCCGGCGCGGCGCCGTTCAGGCCGCCGCTTGATCTTCAACAGGTCAATTAGCAATCAAAAAACAATAAAACAAAAAACAGTAAAATCAATCGTCTGCGGAGGATTTCGGCGCGCAGCCCCTCTCCGCAGAGCCTACGTTCGCGCGCCGCGCACAAAGCCGCTCTTTTCCAGCTCCGCAAGCCGCTGCTCGATTCTGTCGCGCGCGGGCAGGGCGGCGGCGGGAAGCGCGCCGGGATCCAGCGGCGCGCCGAGCCGTTCAAGCTGAGCGCAAACGGCCAGCTCGTCGGCCTTCATCAGCGCGTCCACCGCGGAGAGCGTCCGCTGCGGGCCGCCGCAGAGCGTCAGCGCAAAGCGGTAGGCGGCGGCGAGCAGATATTCGTCGGCGAGGGCGGCCAGCCGGTCGTCGCCGGCGTCGCCGGCAAAGGTATGGAGCGCG
>QAMX01000008.1 GCA_003149835.1 Clostridiales bacterium | reverse complement strand
ACAGATACGCAGAGCGGTCAAAAATGTGTCGCCAGCTCGCTGAGCGCGGCGGGGGACGAGAGAAGCCGCCCATACTCGCGCAGATAAGCGCGGAAATCGCGGGGGCGGGCGACGCCGTCGCCGAATTCGCGGAGCTGTTCCGGCTTGATGCCGTATGGAGGCGTCAGCAGCAGATACAGCCCGCCGCGGTATTCATACAGCTCAGAATTGTCCGGCGCCTGCAAACGGCTCTTTACCGAGTTGACGGCGTCCATCAGATTATCGGCGTTGTCAAACCGGTAGACGAGGCAGCCGTCGCCGTCGTCTCCGGCGGTGACGAACAGGATGTTTCGCCCCTCCTTTTCAAACAGTTCTATGTAAAGCTCGTCGTCCGGCAGGGTGACGCCGGCGATGTCGAGAATCAGCCGCGCCGTGTCCTTGCGCCGCAGCTCGTCGTAAATACCGTCGAGCAAATAGGCGTCCTCTTCATCCAGAAAAATGACTGCGCTGTACCTGCCGAGCAAAAGCTTTCGCATCGGGAAGATCATCCTCTCACACCATTTCTTATTGAACCTGTTTCCGACAGGCGTTGCCGCAGGAGTTCCGAGAAACAGGGGGCCTCGTTTTCATCGCCGATAGGCGCCGTCCAAGGGGCGTTGAACCCCTGCTGACATTGTTCGGAAGAGCCTTATTTTTTGCCTGATTATCTATATGAAAACGGACAAGATGATTATACAACAGATTTTGAAAATGTGGAATACCTAAAATTTTGGAAATTTCACAGGCGAGGAACGGAGATATGCTGCAAAAAATCAAAAAAATTGCAATTTATGGAGACTCCATCTTAAAGGGCGTCATTTATGATGAAAAAACGCGCCATTACTCGGTTGCAAACGAGGCTTTTGAAAAGCTGGCCGAGGAGCTGCCTGATGTGCAGATCAGCAATTTTGCGCGTTTCGGCTGTACCATCCGAAAAGGCTACCGCTATTTTACGGATGCGCTGAAAAAGGGGCTTCAATGTGATTCCGTCGTCGTGGAGTTCGGCGGAAACGACGCCGATTTCAACTGGGCGGAGGTAAGCGCGCACCCCGAGGAGGAACACCTTCCGAATACGCCGCTTCATGCGTTTGAAGAGCTTTTGGTGGAAATGCTGCGGGAACTGAAAACGAAAGGAATTCGTCCGATTCTGATGTCGCTGCCGCCGATTCACGCGGAGCGCTACCTCGATTTTCTCGCCGCAAAGGGGCTGTCAAAAGAAAATATTCTGCGCTGGCTCGGCGACGTGCAGATGATCTACCGCTTTCAGGAGATGTATTCCAACGCCATTACAAAGATTGCCTATATGACGGAGACGCTGCTGGCCGACGTTCGCGCCGCCTTTTTGGATAAGCATAATTTCGCGGAGCTGTTTTGCCAGGACGGAATCCATCCGAATGAAAAGGGGCAGATATTGGTGCGCCAGACCTTTGTCAATCTGGCGCTCGCGCATCCGCAGGGAATTTGAACCGAAAGAAACGTCAGGCGGATACCGGCGCGGGGCCGGTATCCGCTTCAAACGCTCAATCCGCGACAAAGCCCGATCATTCATATATGGAAAGGAAGCCTCGAATGCCGAAAAAACTGATACGCCGCGGTTGGTTAGCCGCGATACTGCTGCTGTCTGCGCTTTTGCCGCTCAGCTCCTGCTCATCGGAGGAAACGATACGATCCGGCTGTCTGCTGCTGGACGGCAAAAATGTCGCCGTGCCGTGGGTGATCAAGATCAACGGAGAAGAAATCGGCGCAGAGGAATACCGCTATGCGTTCATGAGTATGAAAGCGGAGCAAGACGACGGCGACGAATCGTTTTGGAACCAGGAAAACGCTCCGGTGCTCAAAGAGATGGTTGCGGAACATCTGACGCAGATGGCTGTGGTAGAGGGCATGGCGGAACAATATGGGATCGTCAGGGGAGACGCTTCCGCGGAATACGCAGCGGCGCAGCTCGCCGAGGTCAAGGCGAGCTTTGAGAGCGGCGAGCTGTTTCACGCCGCTCTTGCGCAGTCGTATATGACGGAGGAGCTGTTTGTTTCGATTTTAGAAACCGACTATATCCAGAGCCGGCTGAACGAGGCCATGTTTGGAGAAAGCGGCGAATATACGCTGACGGACGGCGAATTGCTGGAAATGATTGAGCGGGAATATGTGCGTGTGCGGTATCTGGCCGTCAAATTTGACGGGGAAAACGCCGCGGAAAAACGGACGTATGCCGAAGAACTGCTGCAAAAGATCCGGAATGGAAGCGACTTTGTCGAGATGGTCAATACATATGGAGAAGACGACGGCATGAACGGGAATCCGGACGGGCTGTATCTGCTTCGGGGGATGACGACGGACGCCGTGTTTGAAGACGCTTGCTTTGCGCTGGCGGTCGATGAGATCAGTGGTATCGTCGCCTCGGAGAATACCTACTATATTATAAAACGTCTGCCGATTGAGGCGGAATACGTTTCTGAAAACGCCGAGGAGTTTCGAAATACCTATTACGGACAGATTTTTGCAGACAAGCTGGTCGCGCTGGCCAAAAGCTACGAGGTGGTTTACAGCGAACAGTATGACAAAATTACGGTTCAAAGCATGGGTTGAAGCGTCTGCGCGTTTTAGCGGATGCCGCGCGTCTGCCGTGCATAAAAAAATGGCCGTCTTCTGTTTTCGGCGTCAACGCGCCTTAGAAATATCTGTATAAAAGCTCTGCTTTCAACAAACAATATTTTTGCAGGCAAGCAATTTTAGTCAGCAAAGCTTTAAAGGAGACAGATATGAAAGCAACAGGCATAGTCAGAAGGATCGACGATCTGGGGCGCGTCGTCATACCCAAGGAGATCCGGCGTGTCCTGAGAATCAGGGACGGCGATCCGATGGAAATATTTACCAACAGGGAAGGCGAGGTTATCTTTAAGAAATACTCGCCGGTCGGAGAGCTGACGCCGTTCGCCGAGCAGCTGTGCGAAACGATGTCGAAGACGACCGGATATACCGTGGCGATCTGCGACAGAGACGCTGTGACGGCGGTGTCAGGCCCGCTGAAAAAGGAGCTGTTGGATAAGAAGATCGGCGGCGAGCTGGAAGAGCTGATGAAGTCGAGAAAATCGCATTTTGCGGAAGAGCCGGGCTCTGGGATTCGCGTGGCCGATGAGAGCGAGCATAAGGCGCTCGCGGCCGTTCCGGTGATCGTGCTCGGCGATATCACCGGCTGTACGCTGATCATCGGCGGAGAAAACGACGCATGTACGGACACGGAAATGAAGCTGTGTCAGAGCATCGCCCTTTTCCTCGGCAAGCAGATGGACGAATAGCGCACATACCTGCGACAGGCGGCGTGTCGTTTCGATGGACAAAACACCCGGCACAGATGGCGTTTGGCAACGTTAAGGCGGTACGGTTCTGATATAAACCGTACCGCCTTTTGTAGTCGAGAATCAACTGAAAAAAAGGGCGCCAGAGCTGAAAACGGCCGCCGCCGGTTCAGATTTTTTTGGGAAGCCTTTTCAGCAGAAAGACGACGGCCGCGCCGCAGAGTCCGCCGGAAAACAGCGACAGCAGCAGCAGGTAAGGCAGATAGGAGACAAACAGGAGCGGCGCTGCCAACAGCAGGGCGGCGGCCGCGATCTGTCCGGCCATGTGCGCCGCCGCAGAGAGGATCGACGCGCCGACGGGGGAGACGCGGCGAACCCGATAGACGCCGCACGCCGCCGCGAACGCCAGCGCGCCGCCGCAAGCGCTGAGCAGGAAGGAGACGGGCGAACCGAAAAGGAGGCCGGCCAGAGAAATCCGCAGCAGATGAACGGCGCCCGCGTCGGCGGCGCCGAGCCGATAGAGGGTAAAAAGCGTCACGATATTGGCAAGCCCCAGCTTAAAGCCGGGCAGCGGCAGCGGGAGAGCTGTCATGAGCGGCCGTTCCAGCCAACTGATGACGAGCGCAAACGCCGTCAAAGCCGAAACAGCAGCAAAGCGCCGCGCCGGAAATTTAGTTTGCAACGGCGTCCACCTCCTGTTCCCCGGCGGAGACAATGCGAACGAGCACACGGTTCGGCAGACAGACGAGCGTCTGACCGCTGCGGCGAATAAAGCCGGAACGGACGCAGAGCTGGTCGGGACAGTCGGAATCGAGGATTCGCAGCGCGCCGTCCGAAACCTCGGCAAGCACCGCGTCGGTCAGCGCGTATTCGCCGTTTTCGGAGAGCGGAATCCGCATCGTCTGCACGGAGTCGACATAGACCAGCGCGGTAGCCCCGCTGCCTGTTTTACTCAGATAGGAAGGCAGCAGCAGCGCGGCGGACAGGAGAACGACCGACAACACAATCAAAAGGTCGCCCACAGGAAATACCGGGCGGCCTTTTTGAAAAGGGCCGTTTGAAAAAGAAGGCCGGACGCTTCCGCGGCATCCATTCGCTGTTTCCGGTTTGGAGCGGCAAAAGAACAGCCGCCCGCCCCGCAAACACGGAATGGACGGCCGCTCGCTATACGGATACGCCTTCATGGAGCTGAATACAGCCGACCGGACAGGCCGCCGCGCATTTTCCGCAGCCGGTACAGCGCGTATAATCGATCTGCGCCGTGTTGCCGACGACGGTGATGGCTCCGGCCTCACAGGTTTTTTCACACTTTTTGCAGGCGATACAGCCGTTTTTGCAGGTCTGCCGCGTATCCTTGCCGGAGGCCTTGGAGCTGCAAGCGACAAAGACGGCCGCGCCCTTGGGTTTGCTGGCGATCATATGCTTGGGGCAGGCCTTGGCGCAGAGCATACACCCCGCGCATTGATCTTCGTCGACGACCGCGCAGCCGTTGACGACGCTGATAGCGCCGTATTGGCAAGCCTTGACACAATCGCCGAAGCCCAGACAGCCGTCGCGGCACGAGCTGCGCCCGCCGTAAAACTGCGCCGAGGCGGCGCAGGAGAGAACGCCGCGGTAATTGTACTTGTCGGACGTCACGTCATAACGGCCTCGGCAGGCGACATAGGCGACGCGCTCGTCCACCGCGTCAAAGGCGACGCCGGTGACGGCGCTGACGGCGGCGGCGACGGCCGCCCCGCCTGGGACGCAGAGATTCGGCGCAATTTTGTCAAGCGCCGCTTTTTTCGCGTATTCGTCGCAGCCGGCAAAGCCGCAGAGGCCGCAGTTCAGCCCGGGCAGCGCCTCGCGGACGTTCAGTTCGTCGTCCGTGGCCTGCCCGGGAAATTTATGCGACAGATAGGTGAGCAGTACGCCGGCAAACACGGCGAGACCGGCAAACAGGATCAGCGGGAGAACATATTCCATGTCGTATCGTCCTTTCTTCCCTTGCGCGGCGTTTTTTTATCCGATCAAACCGGTGAAGCCTGCGAACGACAGGCTGACGATGGAGGCGGCGATCAATGCCGAGGGAATGCCGCGAAAGGCCTTGGGGATGTCGCAGGCCTCAATTTTTTCACGGATGCCGGAAAACATCACGAGCGCAAGAGAAAAGCCGATGCCGGAACCGAAAGCGTTGACGACGGCCTCGCCGAAGGCGTAACCGGTATCGATGTTAAGAATCGTGACGCCGAGCACGGCGCAGTTGGTCGTAATCAGGGGGAGATAGACGCCGAGCGCCGAGTAAAGCGAGGGAATAAAGCGTTTTAAAATGATTTCAACGATCTGCACAAGCATGGCGATGACGAGGATAAAAGCGATGATTTTCAAATAGCTCATGTTGTTGGGTTCCAGAATATAGTGAAAAATCGGCCATGTGACGGCGGCGGAAAGCGTCATCACGAACGTGACCGCGCCGCTCATGCCGAGAGCGCTGGACGTCTTTTTGGAGACGCCGAGAAACGGGCAGATGCCCAGGAACTTGGATAAAACGAAGTTATCGACAAAAATGGAGCCGACTAAGATAAGCGCAATCCCTCTCCACATCTCCATCAGACGTTGACCTCCTTCTTTTCGGCGCAGCCCGCGCAGGCCTTGGCGGCGGGACAGCCGTCACAGCCGGCCTTCTGCTTCGACAGCTTGTAGTCGGACAGGACGTTAATGCCGGCGGTGATCAGGCCGAGCACGAAGAAACCGCCTGCCGGCAGAATAAAGAAGATCATGCCCGTCGCGTCCCCGTCGGCAAAGCTTTTGCCAAACCAGCTCAGCGTTCCGAGAATCTCGCGCACGGTACTGATCAGAAGCAGCGACCCTGTAAAGCCGAGCCCCATCCCGAGCCCGTCCGCGATCGAAGGCAGGACGCTGTTTTTTGAGGCGAACATCTCGGCGCGGCCGAGAATGATGCAGTTGACAACGATCAGCGAGAGAAAAAGGCCGAGCGATTGGTATAGATCCGGAAGATAGGCCTCCATGAGCAGCGAAACGGCGGTGACAAAGCCCGCCACAATCACAATATAGGACGGCAGGCGCACCTCTTTGGGAATAACGTTGCGGAGCGCGGAAATGGCGGCGTTGGAACAGATGAGAACGGCGGTCGTCGCCAGTCCCATGCCGATGGCGTTGGAGGCGGCCGTGGTGATGGCGAGAGAGGGACACATGCCGAGCAGCAGCCGAAGATTCGGATTTTCGTTGAAAATGCCGTTCAGCAGCACTTTTTTACAGTTCATAGATGATCATTCTCCCTTCTGTCGGGGCGTTTTCAGCCCGCCGTGAGAGCGCGGTATTCCTCCATCGCCGTATTGACGGCGTTGACGACGGCCTTGGCGGATTTGGTCGCGCTCGTGACCCCGTCGATTTTTTCGCCGTTTTTGCCGTCGAGGGAAAACGCGCTGCCGCCGGAAAACTGTGCGAGGAACGGTTCGCTGTTGACCCGCGACCCCATTCCCGGCGTCTCGCTGCTTTTGAGAATTTTAACGGCGCGCACGTTTCCGTCCAAACCGATGCCGACGAGCACGCGGATCGGCGAGGAATCATACTGTCCTGTGCTGTGCGCCGTGATCAGATAACCGACGTCGGTCTTAACCGCCTCTACGGCGGTCCCTTTTTCTCCGGCGGCATAGCCGGCGGTTCGGTACAGGAGTTCAAATTCCGCAGCGTCCGGCAAAACTTCCAGATAGTCGGCGCGCATCTGGTCGATGATCTCCGACGGGTCGACAACGAGCGCCTGCGCGGTGAAATGATGAACCGCCGATAGGACGCCGGCGACGATCAGGCAGATCAGGAGCAGGACGACAGTCGGCATAACCGCGTTCTTTTTCATCTTGATTCCGCGGCTTTTCCCGCTGGCGGGAAAAGCGTCCTTTCTTTCAGAATAAAGGTTTTTCAGGATCGTGGCATATGAAATGGAGGGGGAAGAACGGTCAGGCGCCGAACGGCTTCTGCCGGATGAGGCGGTCGATCAGCGGCGTAAGAATATTCATCAGCAGAATGGCGAAGGAGACCCCTTCGGCGTAAGAGCCGAAACAGCGGATGACCGCGGTAATCAGACCGCAGCCGAGCGCGAAAACGATTTTTCCGGCCGTTGTGGACGGCGTCGTCGCGTAATCAGTGGCCATGAAGATCGCGCCGAGCAGCAGACCGCCGGACAGGAGCGAATAGAGCGGGTCGGCGCCGAAGAGCCAGCAGAGCAAAACCGTGGAGCCGATATAGCAGAGGGGAACCAGCGGAGAGATGACGCGGCGGATCACGAGATAGATGCCGCCGAGCAGAAGCGCGCAGGCGCAGGTCTCGCCGAGACAGCCGGCGCGCATCCCGAAAAACATATCCGTCAGCGACGGCAGCGCCGCGGCTTCATTCAGCGGCGTGGCCGTTGAAACCGCGTCGGCCGCGCCGCGCCACGCGCCGGGCGCCGTAAACGTTGACATACTCGACGCGAATGACAAAAACAGCACGATCCGTGCCACGATGGCGGGGTTGGCAAAATTCTGCCCGATGCCGCCGAAGAGCTGCTTGGTGAAGACGATGGCGAACGCCGCGCCGATCGGCAGCATCCAGAGAGGAACAGACGGCGGCATGTTAAAGGCGATCAGAATACCGGTGACAACGGCGCTGAGATCGCCGACCGTCGACTCGCGCCGGAATAATTTCTGCGAACCCCATTCAAAGAACACGCAGCACAGGACGCTGACGGCGGTAACGAGCAGCGCGCGCGGGCCGAAGATCCATACCGAGGCGGCCAGCGCCGGGCAGAGCGCGATGATGACGTCGAGCATAATGCGTTGTGTCGTCACGTTCGATTTGATGTGCGGGGACGAGGTCACAATGAGAAAATTCTCCGTTTGATCCATATTGATCAAGGCTCCTCTCTCAGAGTCAATCGTTACGTCGTTTTTTCAGGCCGTTCATATGGAATGAACCCGGCAGCCCAAAGCGGCGGCGGAAATCGCTCGGCCGCGCTCTACGTCCGGGCGGCGGCCGGCGTTTTGGGCTCGCCGGACGCAGGGGACGCAGCGCTTTGCGCCCCTTTGACAAACGCCTTGGCGAGCTGATTTTTATGGGACAGATCGCGCTTGGCGGGGCAGACGTAGGAACAGCAGCCGCAGTTGATGCAGAGATCGACGTTGAGGCGCAGCAGCTCGGAAGCGTCTCGGCGGTCGTACGCTTTCTCGATCAGCGCCGGAGAGAGCTTAATCGGGCAGGAGCGGATACAGCGGCCGCATTTGATACAGGGCGTGTTGTCGCGGTCATAGACGTTTCCGAAGCAGAGCACGGCGTTTGTCGTCTTGACGATCGGCGTATCCGTATGGATGACACAGGTTCCCATCATGGCGCCGCCGGTGAGCAGCATCCGCAGGCGGTTGGTATCCACGTCATAGCGTTCCAGCAGCGCCGAAATCGGCGTTCCCAGCGCGACGCGGATGTTTTTCGGTTCCGCGATCAGATCGCCGTCCAGCGTGATGCGGCGGCTGATCAGCGGAATGCCCGTTTTGACATATTCGGCGATGGCCGCGACCGTGGAGACGTTCATCACCAGCGCGCCGCAGTCGGCCGGGAGCTTGCCGCGGCCGATAATGATGCCGTCGGCCTCATAGACGAGCACCTTTTCCGCACCCTTTGGATACTTGGAGCCGAGCACCTTGATGTGGATATTTTCGTATTCGGAACAGCGGAGCGCGAGAATCTTGGTGCCGAGCGGCTTGTTGCGCTCGACGACGATGACGGCCTTTGGAATCCCCGTATACTTTAAGATCATTTCAATCCCGTCGAGGATGCCGTCGACGTTTTCAAAGACCTCGCGGTTGTCGGTCGTGATATACGGCTCGCATTCGGCGAGATTGATGTAGAGCGTTTGAACGATTTCCATATTGGGATAGGCGAGCTTGACGTGCGTCGGGAAACCCGCTCCGCCCAGCCCGACAATCCCCGCGTCGCGCACGGCTTTGGCAAAATCGCCGGACGAGCGGATGACGGGCGGCGCGATGGAAGGGTCGAGCTGATTTTTTCCGTCCGAGGCGATGACGAGGCATTTGGTTTTTTCTCCGCTGGCCAAGAGGATTTCATCGATTTTCTGAACCGTTCCGGAAACCGAGGCGTGTACGGGCGCGGAGACGAAAGCGCTGCTGTCGCCGATTTTCTGCCCCGCATAGACATAATCGCCTGCGGAAACGAGCGGCTCGCAGGGCGCGCCGATATGCTGGCGCATGGGGATGACAACGAGGTCAGGCGAGGGCATATCGATCGTTTCCGACAAGCGCGACCGCTTTTTGTGCAGCAGTCTGACGCCGCGCATGGTCCTGAAACTAAACATCCATCCAACACACTCCTGTTTTCGCCGTGTCCGGCAAAAAATAAACCGTACTTTTATCATTATACATGAACCACATGGGAAAATCAATACAGTTTTGACAAAAACAAATTTTCTATTATCAGGGCTCATCAAGCGGAACAAGCAAAAATAAAAATCCAAAAAAAATATCAAGACGAAGCGATCAATCGGAGAAAACGCAGATAGCGCTTTACTGGTTCATGCAAAAAAACGATTTTGGCAAGTATACTATATGGGAGAAAACTGTTTCCGGATTTG
>QAMX01000169.1:20064-27174 GCA_003149835.1 Clostridiales bacterium | reverse complement strand
ACAGGGCGCCGGCGGGGGAGAGCCGGAGAACCGCGGGGCTCGGGAGGCGGCGTTTTCTCACAGCGGCCGCGCCTTGATTTTGGCAAAGGCGCGGGGATATCCCGCGGGCGTGCGCCCCTGTTTTTCGATTAGGAGCACGCGGCTTTTCGGAGCTTCCGGAGCGGCCGAGTAGACAAATTGGCCGCTGAGCCGTCCGCCGAGCTGGCGACAGGCGTTTTCAGCGGCGGCGATCTCTTCGTCGGCGCGGTCGGACTTATGCGGGGCGAAGACGCCGCCGGCGCGCGCGAACGGCAGGCACAGCTCCGCGAGCATCCGCAGATCCGCGACCGCGCGGCTGACCACAAGCTCATAGCGCTCGCGGTGGCTGGGGAGCGCCGCCACTTCCTCGGCGCGGCCCGCGGTGGGGGCGACGTTTTTCAGCGACAAGGCCGCGCAGACCTCGGAGAGAAAGTCGATTTTCTTGCGCGTCGCGTCCAGCAGCGTCAGCGCGGTGCGGTCGTCGCCGCGGACATCGTCTAGGAAAATTTTCAGCGGCAGCCCCGGGAAGCCCGCGCCGCAACCGACGTCGATGACGCGCTCGGGCAGGGCGGGGCGCGCGGCGTAAACCGCAAGGCTGTCGACGAAATGACGGGTAAATACCTCGTCGCTGTCGCGCACGGCCGTCAGGTTCATGACCTTATTTTTTTCACAGAGCAGCGCGGCGTAGAGCGACAGGCGCTCGAAGGCGCGCTTGGAGACGGCGGGCAGGCCGAGCGGCCGCAGCAGGGAACAAAAGGCGGTGTGGTCCATAAAATGACGTTCAGCTCCGTTCGACAAAAAGGATGGTTGATTTTATGATAAAAATATAGTATAATATACTATTCGCTGCGGATCGCGGCCGTTTTGGAAAAGCGCCGCTGAGAAGATAGACAGCGACGGCGCGCGTGGCCGCCGCATATCATAGGCATAGCAGACGCGACAGAGAGGAAAGAGGGAAAAACGCGATGATTTCGCTTTTGGCAAAATGGTTTATCAAGAAAAGAGACAAAACAGACGATCCGTCCGTTCGGGAGGCTTACGGCGTGCTGTGCGGCGCGGCGGGGATTCTGCTGAATCTGCTGCTGTTTGGGGGAAAGCTGGTCGCCGGGGCGCTGAGCGGCTCCATTGCCATCACCTCCGACGCCTTCAACAACCTGTCCGACGCGGGCTCGTCGGTCATCACGCTGCTCGGCTTTCGTATGGCCGGGCAAAAGCCGGACGTGAAGCACCCGTTTGGACACGGGCGCATTGAATATCTTTCCGGGCTGATGGTGTCGATTCTGATTCTGCTGATGGGCATCGAGCTTTTGAAAAGCGCGGTCGGAAAGATCGCCGCGCCGGAAGCCGTGACTTTCAGCCCGCTGACGTTCGCGATTTTGGGCGCTTCGGTGCTCGTAAAGCTGTATATGGTCTTTTACAACCGAAAGTACGCCAAGCTGCTGCATTCCGACGCTATGCAGGCGACGGCCGTCGACAGCCTCAGCGACAGCGTCGCCACGACCGTCGTCATGATCTCCATGCTGATCGGGCATTTTACCGGCCTGAAAATCGACGGATGGTGCGGCCTTTTGGTCTCGCTGTTTATCCTGTATTCAGGCTTTGACTCCGCAAAGACGACGATTTCGCCGCTGCTCGGCCAGCCGCCGTCGGAGGAATTTGTGCGCGAAATCGAGGCGTGCGTCTGCGCGCATCAGGAAATTATCGGCATGCACGACCTGATTGTCCACGATTACGGGCCGGGGCGGCGCATGGTCAGCCTGCACGCGGAGGTGCCCGCGGAGGCTGATTTAGAGCTCATGCACGACGCGGTCGACAATATCGAGCAGGAGCTGCGCAGCAGGCTCTCCTGCCATGCCGTCATCCATATGGATCCGATTCACACCGAGGACGAGGCGACGAACCGCCTGAAAAAAGAGGTCGCCGGCCGGCTCGGCCGTATCGGCGAGGACACGACGCTGCACGATTTCCGCTGCGTGGTCGGCCCGACGCACAAAAACCTGATTTTTGACGTCGTCGTCCCCTATAAAAACCCAAAGAGCGACGCCGAGATCCGCGCCTGCGTCGACGAGATCGTCGCCGAGGTCAGCCCCGACTGCCGCGCCGTCATCGAGATCGACCGGCCTTATGTGACCTATACGAAGTGACAGGCGCCGGCGGTCTGCGTCAATTGACATAGGAGACGACGGAATAGTTTTTGATCTCCATGCAGGCGTCGAAGCTTCCGATGATCTCCCAGCCGATGTTCGTGCCGGAAATATGGAAATCCTCGGCCGAGCGGACGCTTTTCAGAAAGCCGTCTTTCCGGCCTGTGGCCGCGAGGCGGTCGAGATACGGCCGGATATCTACCTCGACGTGGTACCATTCGCCGTCGGCGGCCGCGCCGCGCTGGACGCGCGGATGCTGTCCGCCGCCGTAGACGTCATGCGTAGAGAGCGAGAAAATCATGCGCCCCGAGCCCTCGTCGAGCGCGAGGTATTCGCCCTGCGGACCGCGGCTGTCGAAGAGCTGTAAGCCAAACCAGACGAAATCGTCGCCGGTTTGGCTTTTCAGATAGAGATAGCAGAGAAACTGCGCGGCGCGCGCCGCGTCGCCGGAAACGTTGACCTGTTCAAACTGCGTCAGGCGCAGATCCAGCGAGACGACGATTTTGTCCGCCGCGCCCGTCAGCCAGACGCTGTCAGAATCCGCCCCGTCAAAGGCGATATCCTCGGTTTCCAGCAGCAGATGCGGCCAGTCGGCGTAGGCGGCGGGCGCGCCGTCGTAGAGCGGGATGGTGTTCAGGTGCAGGCGAAGATGGCCGCCTTCGGCCGCGGTAAAGGATTTGGCGATGCCGTCGGAGATTTTGCGGCCGTCGAGCACGCGGCTGTCCCAGAGGCAGAGGCCGGAGTTCCACTGGGCGATCGCCCAACTCGGCTCATGCCCGAAATTCGGCAGAAAAACGCCCTTCATCCGCTTCTCCTCCGGCAGAGAGCCGTCTTGGCTGCGGATGTAGAAGCCGTTCTGGTAGCTGGCGTCGGGGAGGAGCTGCCGCGCGTTTGCGGGCGGCGGCGAAGCCGGTTCAGGGGTAGAGACGGAGGTTTCGCCGCTATGGGCGCTTTCGGCGGGTTCACGGGCGTCTTTGCAGGAGGCGAGGCCGCAGACGGCGGCAGCCAGAAGCAAAAGCGAAAAAACGCCTCGGAGATACGCATTCAAATCAATCACCTCTTATGGCGGAATTTGCCAAAGCTGAATGAGACTGCGGCCGGCGGATCGCACCGGCGCGCCGATAGAATGAAACTCTGACAAAAAAGGGAAAACGGCGTAAAAAATATCAGCCGAGGCTTCCTGCCGGTCGCACCGGCGCGCCTGCGGGTACGCCCGCGTTTTCTGACAGTGGACAGGAGGCCTCTCTACCGTTTTTCGCCGCGGGGAAACGCGGTCAGGCAGAGAGGAAACGCCGCGCCTCAGCGCCGTTTGCCGTAGCCGTTGGCATCGAGCCAGACGATCAGCGCCGTGATATCGGCGGGGCTGACGCCGGAAATGCGGCCCGCCTGCCCGAGCGAGCGGGGGCGGATGCGGTTGAATTTTTGCCGCGCCTCCAAGCGGAGCACGGGGATCTGCTCGTAGTCCAGCCCGTCGGGGAGCGGCATCGCGTCCATCTTGGCGAGCTGCGCGATCTTTTCCTCCTCGCGCCGGATATAGCCGGCGTATTTCAGGCCGGTTACGACCTGCGCGCAGACGGCGGGCGGCAGCGCGGGCCGGTTGGCGTCGAAGGTCTCTACGACCTCATAGCCGACCGACGGACGGCGCAGCAGGTCGGCGAGCGAGACGCCGCTCGATACGGGCGTTTCGCCCTTGCCGGTCAGATATTGGTTCAGCGCGGCCGAGGGCGGCAGATAGGTGCGCTCGGCGCGGTCGATCTCCGCCGCGACGAGCGCGTATTTTTTCCGCGTCCGTTCGCAGGCCTCCCGGCTTTTCAGGCCGAGCCGCCAGCCCTTTTCGGTCAGCCGGAAGTCGGCGTTATCCTGCCGGAGCGAGAGCCGGTATTCGCTGCGCGAGGTCATCATCCGATAAGGCTCCTCGGTACCCTTGGTCACGAGATCGTCGATCAGCGTGCCGATGTACGACTCGCTGCGCGAGAGCGTAAACGCTTCGCGCTTTTGCAGCTTTAACGCCGCGTTGACGCCGGCAACAAACCCCTGTGCGGCCGCCTCCTCGTAGCCGGAGGTGCCGTTGAACTGTCCGGCTCCGTAGAGGCCGGGCAGTTTTTTGAATTCAAGCGTCGGGTACAGCTCCGTCGGGTCGACGCAGTCGTATTCGATGGCGTAGGCGGGGCGGCAGACGTGCGCGCGCTCAAAGCCCGGCAGCGTATGGAGCATTTCGAGCTGCACGTCCTCGGGCAGCGACGAGGAAAAGCCTTGAATATAGACCTCCTCGGTGTCCAGGCCGCACGGCTCGACAAAGAGCTGATGGCGCGGCTTGTCGGCAAAGCGCACGATTTTATCCTCGATCGACGGGCAGTAGCGCGGCCCCGTCCCTTTGATAGAGCCGGAGAAGAGCGGCGAACGCGAGAGATTGGCGCGGATGACCGCGTGCGTCGCCTCGTTTGTGTAGACGAGATGGCAGACGGCGCGGTTTTCCGGCGCTTTTTCAGTGTCGAAGGAGAACGGCGGCGTCCCCGGTTCGCCGGGTTGAAGCGCCATTTGAGAAAAGTCAAGCGTGCGCGCGTTGACGCGCGGCGGCGTTCCGGTTTTAAAGCGGCGCAGCGCGACGCCGCGCGCGGCCAGCGACTCCGTCAGCCGGTAAGCGCCGAACAGCCCGTCGGGTCCGCCGGCGCACTCATAGTCGCCGATGATGATGCGGCCGCCCAAAAACGTGCCGCTGGCGACGACGGCGGCGGAGACGCGGTACACAGCCCCGCGCGCCGTGCGCACCGCGGAGACGGCGCCGCCCTCGCCGTCAAAGAAGAGGTCGGTGATCTCAGCCTGCACGAGGTCGAGGTTGTCGCAGGCTTCCAGCGCGTGCTTCATATAGACGCGGTAGCGGGCGCGGTCGGCCTGCGCGCGCACAGAGCGGACGGCGGGCCCCTTGCTCGCGTTTAACATCCTGTACTGGATGCAGCAGGCGTCGGCGGCGCGCGCCATCTCGCCGCCTAATGCGTCGAGCTCGGCGACGAGCTGGCTCTTGCCCGTGCCGCCGATGGCGGGGTTGCAGGGCATGTTGCCGACGGCGTCGAGGTTAATGGTAAAGCAGACAGTTTTGCAGCCGAGCCGAGCCGCGGCCAGCGCCGCCTCGATGCCGGCGTGTCCTGCGCCGATGACGCAGACGTCGTATGTTCCGGCGTAAAAGTCCATGTGGTTTCTCATCCGTTTCCGTTTGGATTCACAGAGCGGCGGCCGCGCGGCACAAAAAACGTGCGGCGGAGCGCCGTCTGTGAGAATGGTTTCTCAAAGGGTGCGGTTTCGCCGCCCTGCCCGGGGCGGCAAAACCCGAATACCGGCGGCAACACGCGGAAAAGGCCGGCGAATGGGCGCGCCGCCTGCGGGAAAACCGTCATTGGGGCAGACTCCGGCCCCGCTATTTGCCGACGCAGAAGCGCTCGAAAACGCGCGAGAGGATTTCGGCGTTCACGGTCTGCCCCGTGACCTCGCCGATGGCGGAGAGCGCCGCCTCGGCGTCTACCCACGCGATATCCGGCGTAAAGCCGGCGCAAAGCGCCTCGGCGGCATGGCGGGCGGCCTCCGCGGCGCGTTTGAGCGCTTCGGCCTGCCGCCGGTTGGTGATCATACTGCCGTCGGGGCGCACGGCGTCGGCGGCGCAGAGCGCGCAGATCCGTTGCCGCAACAGCTCCAAGCCCGCGCCTGTGGCGGCCGAGACGCTGACGGCGTCCGCGAGGGCGGGCGCGGCGGCGCGGTCCAGCCGCTGCGGCAGGTCGCTCTTGTTGACGGCCGCGACGATGGGAACGGTTGTATCGGCCAAGAGCGAACAGACGGCGCGGTCCGCCTCGGTGAACGCTTCTCCGCCGTCAAAAACGGCGACGACCAGCCCCGCCTGACGCACGGCGGCTTTGGTGCGCTCGATGCCGAGCTGTTCCACGGCCTCCGCGCCGCTGCGGAGCCCGGCGGTATCGATCAGGCGCAGCAGAATCGGGCCGACCTGTACGGTTTCCTCCACGGTGTCGCGCGTTGTCCCCGCCAGATCCGTGACGATGGAGCGCTCAAAGCCACAGAGCGCGTTTAAAAGCGAGGATTTTCCGGCGTTCGGCCGCCCGACAATCGCGCAGCGGATCCCCTCGGTAAACAGCCGGCCGCCCGCGAAGGAATCGGCCAGATCCGCGAGCCGCTTTGCGCTCTGGCGGCATATGGCCTCAGCGCCCGCGCAGTCCGGCGGCTCCACGCCCTCGTCGGTATAATCAATGTATGCGGTGAAATGCGCCGTTACGTCCATGAGCTGATTATATATGGAAGAGAGCTCTTCAAACAGCCGGCCGGAGAGCTGGCCCGCGGCGTTTCGAACGCCTTCGAGCGTTTCGGCGTGAATCAGGTCGGCGACGGCCTCGGCCTCGGTCAGGTCGAGACGGCCGTTTAAGAAAGCGCGCTTGGTAAATTCACCGGCCTCCGCCTGGCGCGCGCCGTTGGCAAAGCAGAGCGACAGGACACGGTCGAGCAGACGCAGACCGCCGTGGCAGTGCAGCTCCACGCAGTCCTCGCCGGTGTAGCTGTGCGGCGCCGGAAAGACGAGCGCCAGCGCCTTATCGAGCAGGCGGCCGTCGGCGTCGAGCACGCGGCCGAAATGCGCGCAGCGCGGCGGCAGGGCGGAGAGCGCAGCGCCGTCGGGCTTGGAATATGGAAAAAAAATGCGGTCGGCGACGGCGCGCGCCTGAGGACCGGAGAGACGGATGATGCCGATGGCTCCGGTGGCGGGCGGCGTCGCGATCGCGGCGATGGTGTCTGTCATAGGGATACCAGCTTTCTTTTGGAAGCGCAGCCGCGCGTTTGAAGAAAAAAGGCGCGTCAATCCAAATGGCCCGGCCTCTCTTTCGGAGCGATGGATTGAACGCAGGAAAAAACGCCGCGCGCCCGTTTGAAGGCCGGAGCGACCGAAACAGCGGCG
>QAMX01000169.1:0-16561 GCA_003149835.1 Clostridiales bacterium | reverse complement strand
ATAACATGGCGCGGCCGCCGCGCTGAACTTGAAAATACACAATCATTATACCAGTATCGCGCCGCCTTGTCAAACCGGCGCTTTGGCGGCAGAAGAGAAAAAAACGATATTTTTTTGAGAAACTCTGAAAAAACGCTTGACAAACGCCTTTGTTTTTGGTATTATAATCGGGCGCCACCATGGAGCAGCGATGATGCGGGAGGTTGCCGTTGAAATAGTACGGGTTTTTCCGCGGAGTATGTCCGAAAGAGCGCGGAGCGGGGGTTCCCCGCGAGGCGGATCTTTGCAATCGGGCGGTTGAGAGTGTTTTCTCATTGGAATTTTGCATGTGGATGTTTCGCGTTTCCATATGCGGGGAAGTGCGTCGGCTTCGGCGTAACCCCGGCAGGAAAACAGTGAAATAACCCGCCATGCGGTGTGTTCCAGCCGGTTTGCAAGACGCAGACCGCCCCGGCGGTTTGTATCGTTGAAGCCGGTTCTTCTTATGCCAGAGCATGAAACGCTCGGCACGGTAGTTGAGAAAAAGCTCTCTCCGTACGCGGCCTGAGACATCCATGTGCCTCAGACAGATCACCGGACGGAGGCCGCAGCCAGTCTGCGGTCGTCTGGGTGGCGACATTATCAAATTGTCCGTCCGGACGTACGAAAACAGGAGGAAGTAAAAATGGCAAAAGCAGAGAGAATTCGGATCAGATTAAAGGCGTTTGACCATCAGCTGATCGACCAGACGGCGGAGCGCATCGTCGAGACGGCTACGCGCACGGGCGCGAAAGTCTCCGGCCCCATTCCGCTCCCCACGCAGAAGGAGATCATTACGATTCTGCGTTCGCCGCACGTCAATAAGGACAGCCGCGAGCAGTTCGAGCGCAGGACGCATAAGCGCCTGATCGATATCCTCAACCCCACGCCGAAGACCATCGAGGCGATCAAATCCTTTGAGCTGCCGTCCGGCGTGGAGATCGAGACGAAGCTGTAAAAAGCGAACCGGGCGGACAAGCCCGAACAAAACCGCTTGTTTCCGGTTCTGCGCAAAACGCGCGGAACGGGTCAAGTTGGCGCGGAAAACCCCGCGTCAACCAATAACCTTATATATGAAAGAGGGAAAATCAGGAATGAAGAAAGCGATCATCGGCAAAAAAGTCGGCATGGCGCAGATCTTCGACGAAAACGGCAAGGTTATCCCGGTGACGGTTATCGAAGCCGGCCCCTGCGTCGTCGTCCAGAAGAAGACGGCTGAAAAGGAAGGCTACGATTCCGTTCAGCTCGCGTTTGACGACACCGTCGAGAGAAAGCTCAGCAAGGGCGAGCTCGGCCACCTCAAAAAGGCGGACGTTTCGCCGAAAAAAGTTCTCAAAGAGTTCTGCCTTGAAGACTGCGCGTCGCTCTCCGTGGGCGATGTCCTGAAAGCCGACGTGTTCGCCGAGGGCGACCGCGTCGACGTGACCGGCATCACCAAGGGTAAAGGCTACGCCGGCGTTGTCAAGCGCTGGGGACAGAGGATGCAGCAGCACACGCACGGCGTCGGCCCTGTGCACCGCTCCCCCGGTTCCATGGGCGCGAATACGGACCCGTCGCGGGTTCTGCCGGGCAAGAAGCTCGCCGGACATCTGGGCGTTGCGCAGCGCACGATTCTGAATCTTGACGTCGTCAAGGTCGATACCGCGCTGAATCTCATCGCCGTCCGCGGCGCGATCCCCGGCCCCAAGGGCGGTATTGTGTTCTTGAAGAACACGTCGAAGACGCGGTAACGCGGGGAGGAGGACATAACAGATGCTTAAAACAACAGTTTACGATATGAACGGCAAGTCGGTCGGCGAGATCGAGCTCAACGAGGCGGTCTTTGCCGTCGAGCCGAACGTCTCCGTCATGCACACGGTGGTTAAAAATTACCTCGCCAACCAGCGTCAGGGCACACAGTCCGCGCTGACGCGCTCCGAGGTCAGCGGCGGCGGCGCCAAGCCGTACCGCCAGAAGGGCACCGGCCGCGCCCGCCAGGGTTCGACGAGAGCGCCCCAGTGGACGCACGGCGGCGTCGCGTTTGCCCCGAAGCCGCGCTCCTACCGCTATACGGTCAACAAGAAGGTCAGAAAGCTCGCCGTCAAGAGCGCGCTCTCGACCAAGGCCGCGGCGCAGAAGCTGATCGTGATTGATTCGATTCAGTTTGCCGAGCCGAAAACCAAGGCGTTTACGGCCTTTATGAGCGCGGTCAACGCCGGTACCAAGGCGCTCGTCGTCACAGCCGCGCCCGACAGAAACGTCGCGCTCAGCGGCCGCAACCTGCCCAACGTCAAAACGACGATGGCCAACATGATCAACGCCTACGACATTTTAAAGTACGATACGCTGGTTGTTGACAAAGCGTCACTGACAGTGATTGAGGAGGTCTTTGCATAATGAAGACAGCACATGACGTCATTATCAGACCGATCGTTTCAGAGCACACGATGAGCGACATCGCGGACCGGAAATACACCTTTGAGGTTGCCCGCTCCGCGACGAAGATCGACATCCGCCGGGCGGTCGAAGCGGTCTTCGGCGTGAAGGTCGAGAGCGTCAACACGCTCAACGTCCATTCCAAGAAAAAGAGACTTTCGATGGGCCGCCCCGAGGGCACGGTGCCCGCGTGGAAAAAAGCGGTCGTGAAGCTTACGGCGGATTCCAAGACGATTGAGTTCTTCGACAGTCTGATGTAACGAAGAGCCGCGATAATGAAGGAGTGAAATTGAAGTGGCTATCAAAACGTTCAACCCCACGTCGCCGGCGATTCGTCATATGACGGTTGCGAAAACCGAGCTTTCCAAGGTAAAGCCTGAAAAGTCGCTGCTTGCAAAGGGCAAGAAGCACGCGGGCCGCAACAACGCCGGCAGAATTACCGTCCGTCATCAGGGCGGCGGCAACAAGCAGAAATACCGCATCATCGATTTCAAGCGCAACAGAGTAGACGCCGCGGCGACCGTCCTGACGCTCGAATACGACCCGAACCGCACCGCCAACATCGCGCTGATCCAGTATGAGGACGGCAAGAAGAGCTATATCATCGCGCCGCAGGATCTGAAAGTCGGCGACAAGGTGCTTTCCAGCGAGCAGGCCGATATTAAGCCCGGCAACGCCCTGCCGATTTCGGCGATCCCGGTCGGTACCTTTATCCATAACATCGAGCTCTACCCCGGCAGAGGCGCGCAGCTCGTGCGCTCCGCAGGCACGATGGCGCAGCTGATGGCCAAAGAGGGCGATCTGGCGCAGGTCAGACTCCCCTCCGGCGAGACGCGCATGATCCGGATGAACTGCAAGGCGACGATCGGTCAGGTCGGAAACCTCGACCATTCCAACGCGCAGATCGGCAAGGCCGGCCGCAAGCGCCACATGGGCGTCCGCCCGACCGTCCGCGGTTCGGTTATGAACCCGGTCGACCACCCGCACGGCGGCGGCGAGGGCAAAAGCCCGATCGGCCGTCCCGGCCCGGTCACCCCGTGGGGCAAGCCGACGCTCGGTTATAAGACGAGAAAGACAAAGAACCGCACGGATAAGTTCATTGTCAAGCGTCGTAACGCCAAGTAGTTTGAAGGAGGCTTTTTAGAACTTATGGGTAGAAGCGTAAAGAAGGGGCCGTTCGTCGCTCCTGAGCTGTACAAGAGAATCGTCTCGATGAACGAGACCGGCGATAAAAAAGTCCTGAAAACCTGGTCGAGAGCCTCGACGATCTTCCCCGAGTTTGTCGGGCATACGATCGCCGTCCACGACGGCAGAAAGCACGTTCCCGTGTATGTCACGGAAGACATGGTCGGTCACAAGCTCGGCGAGTTCGCCCCGACGCGTATTTTCCGCGGACACTCCGGCTCGAAGACCTCGAACACCGGCAAATAATGCGGAGAAGGAGAAAATAAAATGGAAGTTAAAGCGTATATAAAAGATCTCCGCATGTCGCCCCGCAAGGTCAAGATCGTCTGCGACCAGCTCCGCGGCAAGGCGGTGGGCGACGCGGTTGCGATCCTGATGACGACGCCGAAAATCGCGGCGGAGCCGCTTTTGAAGCTCGTCAAGAGCGTCGTGGCCAACGCGGAAAACAATGCGGAAATGGACGTTGAAAAGCTCTATATCAGCCAGTGCTTCGTGACGCCGGGACAGACGCTGAAACGCGTTCGCCCGATGTCCAAGGGCCGGGCGTTCCGCATCCTGAAAAGAACCTCTCACGTGACCATTGCGGTTATGGAAAAAGAATAACGAGGAGGCAGAACAGAGTATATGGGACAGAAAGTTAATCCGCATGGTCTGCGCGTCGGCGTTATCAACGACTGGGATTCGCGGTGGTATGCGAAGAGCAACGTTTTCGGCGATCTGCTCGTCGAGGACTACAATATCCGTAAATTTTTGAAGAAGACCCTGTATGACGCCGGCGTCTCCAAGATCGAGATCGAGCGCGATCCGTCGAAGGTCCGCATTACGGTTCACTGCGCCCGGCCCGGCTACGTCATCGGCAAGGGCGGCGCGGACATCGAAAAGTACCGTCTCGCCGTCGAGCAGATGATCGGCAAATCGGTCGCGCCGCTGAACGTCATTCAGATCAACGTGCCCGATACCAACGCGCAGCTCGTCGCGGAAAATATCGCGCTTCAGCTCGAAAAGCGGACCTCGTTCCGCCGCGCCATGAAGCAGGCGATGATGCGCGCGATGAAAAACGGCGCCAAAGGCATTAAGACCTCCGTCTCCGGCCGTCTGGGCGGCGCGGAAATCGCGCGGACCGAGCATTACCACGAGGGCACCATCCCGCTGCAAACGCTGCGCGCCGACATCGACTACGGCTTTGCCGAGGCGAAGACCACCTACGGCCGCATCGGCGTCAAGGTGTGGATCTACAAGGGCGAAGTCCTGACGGGCAGCCCGCGCGAGCACAGACTGAACGAGGAAAAGAAAGCGGCGGCAGAGCGGCAGAGACCGCAGCGCCGTGACAGAAGAGACCGCCGTGACGGCGACAGAAGAGACCGTCGTGACGGCGACAGACGTCCGTTTGGCGACAGACGTCCGTCGAGAAGTGAAGGAGGCAACCGATAATGCTTCTGCCGAAACGTGTGAAATACAGAAGAGTGCATAGAGGCCGCATGAAGGGCCGCGCTCTCCGCGGAAATAAAGTGACATACGGCGAATACGGTCTGATGGCGCTGGAACCGGCATGGATCACCAGCAACCAGATCGAGGCGGCTCGTATCGCCATGACGCGCTATATCAAGCGCGGCGGTCAGGTTTGGATCAAGATTTTCCCCGATAAGCCGGTGACGGAGAAGCCGGCCGAGACCCGAATGGGTTCCGGTAAGGGCTCGCCCGAATACTGGGTGGCGGTCGTGAAGCCCGGCCGCGTGATGTTTGAAATCGGCGGTATCGAGGAGAGCGTCGCCAAGGAAGCGATGCGCCTCGCGGGTCATAAGCTGCCGATCAAGACGAAGTTTGTCAGAAAGAGCGATACAGAAAGCGGAACAGGCGGTGAAGCGTAATGAAGGCGAAGGACTTTAAAGGGATGACGGAAAAAGAGCTCACAGCGAAGATCGCCGAGCTCAAAGCGGAGCTTTTTAATCTGCGGTTTCAGCACGCGACCAACCAGCTGAGCAATCCGATGCGTATCGTCGAGGTCAAAAAAGATATCGCGCGCGCCTCCACCGTGCTTCGTCAGGCGGAAATCAGCGCGCAGTCGCAGCGGTAGTTGTAGGAGGATAAACATGGCTGAAGAAAAAAGGGCGTTCCGCAAGACAAGAGTCGGAAAGGTCATATCCGACAAGATGGATAAGACTATCGTTGTGGCAGTGGTTGAGACGTTCGCGCATCCGCTTTATAAGAAGACGGTCCGGCGCACCTATAAGCTGAAAGCGCACGATGAGCAGAACACGTGCGGCATCGGCGACCGGGTCAAGGTGATGGAGACGAGGCCGCTTTCTAAGGATAAAAGATGGCGTCTGGTCGAGATTATCGAGAAGGCGAAGTAAAGGAGGCAAATCACCGTGATTCAGCAGGAGACAATGCTCAAAGTCGCCGACAACAGCGGCGCCAAAGAGCTGAAATGTATCCAGGTTCTCGGCGGTTCCGTCAGAAGATACGGAAACATCGGCGACGTGATTGTCGCGTCTGTGCGCAAGGCGCAGCCGGGCGGCGCCGTCAAAAAAGGTGACGTTGTCCGCGCCGTTATCGTGCGCACCGCGCGCGGCGTCCGCCGTGCGGACGGCACGCATATTCGTTTCGACGACAACGCCGCGGTCATTATTAAGGAAGACAAAAACCCGCGCGGAACCCGTATTTTCGGGCCTGTCGCCAGAGAGCTTCGCGAAAAAGAATACATGAAGATTCTTTCGCTTGCTCCTGAGGTTCTGTAAGGGGGAGAGGCGGAAATGAATACGTTGCATGTGAAAACCGGGGATACCGTCGAGGTTCTGTCCGGCAAGGAAAAGGGAAAAAGAGGCAAGATCATGAAGGCGGACCCGAAAAAAGGTCTGGTCATCATTGAAGGCCTCAACATCATGACAAAGCACCAAAAGGCGCGCAAACAGGGCGAGGAGAGCAAGATCGTCAAGGTCGAGGGCGCTCTGAAAGCCTGCAAGGTCATCCGCGTTTGCCCCAAGTGCAGCAAGACGACTCGCCCCGCCCATAAGTTTGACGCAGACGGCAAAAAGCTGACTGTGTGCAAAAAATGCGGCGCGGAAATATAGGGCAAGGAGGCAAATAAAGACGTATGCCGAGACTGAAAGATAAGTATTTAAACGAAGTTGCCCCCGCTCTGATGAAAAAGTTCAACTATAAGAGCCCGATGCAGATTCCGAAGATCGACAAAATCATCGTCAACGTCGGCTGCGGCGAGGCCAAGGAAAACTCCAAGGCGCTCGATTTCGTCTGCTCGGATTTGGCGCAGATCACCGGACAGAAGGCGGTCATTACCAAAGCGAAGCGTTCCGTCGCCAACTTCAAGCTCAGAGAAGGTATGCCGATCGGCGCCAAGGTCACGCTGCGCGCCAACCGGATGTATGAATTCCTTGACAGGCTTCTGAACGTCGCGCTGCCGAGAGTCCGCGACTTCCGCGGCATCAACGCCAACGCCTTCGACGGCTGGGGCAATTATTCACTGGGACTGAAAGAGCAGCTGATTTTCCCGGAGATCGACTTCGATAAGATCGACAAGATCCGGGGTATGAACGTTGTCATCTGCACGACGGCAAACACGGACGAGGAAGCCAAAGAGCTTCTCGAGCTGATGGGCGCGCCGTTTGAGCGGGCGTAAAGGGGGAAACGAAAATGGCCAAAAAATCGATGATTTTGAGACAGCAAAGAACGCCTAAGTTTTCAACCCGTTCCATGAACAGGTGTAAGATCTGCGGCAGGCCCCACGCCTATCTCCGTGACTACGGCGTCTGTCGTATCTGCTTCCGCGAGCTTGCGTACAAGGGGCAGATCCCCGGCGTCCGCAAGGCGAGCTGGTAAGACAACGCTGAGTATTTGTAAGGAGGCTGCGAAATGCACACAACAGATCCTATCGCCGATATGCTGACGAGAATCCGCAACGCGAGTTCTTATCACCATGAATCGGTCGATATTCCCGCGTCGAACGCGAAAAAGACCATAGCTGAGATTTTGCTCAGTGAAGGATATATTAAAAACCTCCAGTTTATCGACGACGGCTCGCAGGGTATCATCCGTATTACGCTGAAATACGGGCAGAACAAGGAGTCGGCCATCACCGGTCTTCGCCGCGTCTCAAAGCCCGGTCTGCGCGTATACGCCGGCGTGGAGGATATGCCGAAGGTTTTAAAAGGTCTTGGCATCGCGATCATCTCCACTTCCAAGGGCATCGTAACCGACAAGAAGGCGAGAAACCTGCATGTCGGCGGCGAAGTTCTGGCATTTGTCTGGTAAGGGAGGAAATGGAAAATGTCAAGAATCGGTAAACTGCCAATCAACATTCCCGCAGGCGTTACGGTGACGGTCGGCAGCGACAACACCGTGACCGTCAAGGGCGCCAAGACGACGCTGAGCGAAAAAATTGCGCCGTGCATTACGGTGGCTGTTGACGGAACCGTCATCAACGTGACGCGCAAGGACGAGAGCAATCAGGCGCGCGCCCTGCACGGGCTGTCGCGCACGCTGGTCGCCAACATGGTCGAAGGCGTTACCAACGGCTATAAAAAAGAGCTTGAAATCAACGGCGTCGGTTACCGCGCCGCAAAGCAGGGCAAACAGCTCGTGCTCAACGTCGGTTACTCGCATCAGGTGTTCGTTGACGAACGCGACGAGCTGACCATTGAAGTGCCGGCGCCCAACAAAATTGTCGTCTCCGGTCCCAATAAGCAGGCGGTGGGTCAGATGGCCGCTGAAATTCGCAAGATTCGTCCGCCCGAGCCGTACCTTGGCAAAGGCATTAAGTATGCGACAGAGGTCATTCGCCGTAAAGAAGGCAAGACCGCGGCTAAGAAGAAGTAAAGCGGGGGTTCAACAAAATGGTTTCCAAAATGGATAAGAACGTCCAGCGCCTGAAAAGGCACCGCAGGGTCCGCGGCAAGATCTCCGGAACCGCGGAGCGCCCGCGCCTGAACGTATACAGGAGCACCAACCATATATACGCCCAGATCATCGACGATACGAAGGGCGCGACGCTGGTCACCGCCTCGTCTACGGAGAAGGATTTCGGCATGACCGGCGGCAACAAGGAAGCCGCCCGCAAGGTCGGCAAGCTGATCGGCGAGCGCGCAAAGGCCGCCGGTATCGGCGCGGTCGTCTTTGACCGCGGCGGATACCTGTATCACGGCCGTGTGCAGGAGCTGGCCGAGGGCGCCCGCGAGAGCGGCCTTGAGTTTTAACGGGAGGACAACCAAATGCCTTTAAAAATTGACACCTCTAATTTGGAGCTTCAAGAGCGCTTGGTCGGTATGCGCCGCGTTTCGAAAACGGTCAAGGGCGGCCGGATCATGAAATGGAGCGCGCTCGTCGTCGTCGGCGACGGCAACGGCCTGATCGGCTATGGCATCGGCAAGGCGAATGAGACGCCCGACGCGATCCGCAAGGCGATTGCCGACGCGAAGAAGAACCTGTTCAGGGTTTCCACGGTCGGAACGACGATTCCGCACGAGATCATCGGCAAGTTCGGCGCGGCGGAGGTTCTGTTGAAGCCGGCTCCCGAGGGCACGGGCGTTATCGCCGGCGGCCCTGTTCGCCAGGTTATGGAAGCGGCGGGGATTCGCGACATCAGAACGAAGTCGCTGCGTTCCAACAACCAGCAGAACGTCGTCACCGCGACGGTCGAAGGTTTGAAGGCGCTGAAATGCGCCGAAGACGTTGCCCGCACGCGCGGGAAAACAGTCGACGAAATTCAGGGTTAAGGGGGCGGAGCTGACATGTCTAACGAAGCGAAGGTCAAGATCACGCTTGTCAAGAGCCTGAACGGCAGACACGACAAGCACATTGCCACGGCGCATTCGCTCGGTCTCCGCAAGATCGACGATTCCACCATTCAGCCTGACAGCGCGGCGACGCAGGGAAAAATCTCCCAGATCAGCTACCTTGTCAAGGTTGAGAACGTATAAGCAGGAGGTACGGGAGTATGAGACTCAATGATTTGTCGCCGGCCGCCGGTTCCGTCAAGGAAGCCAAGAGAAAAGGGCGCGGCATCGGTACGGGGAACGGCAAGACCGGCGGCAGGGGTCATAAGGGACAGAACGCTCGCTCCGGCGGCGGTGTCCGGCCCGGCTTTGAAGGCGGCCAGATGCCGCTGCACCTCCGTCTGCCCAAGCGCGGCTTTACCAACATTTTTGCAACCCGTTACGCGGTCGTCAACGTCGCGGATCTGAACCGGTTCGACGACGGCGCCGTCGTCGGCATTGACGAGCTGATTGAGAGCGGACTTGTCAAGAAAGTTTATAACGGCATTAAGATTTTGGGCAACGGAGAGCTCACCAAGAAAATCACCGTAAAGGCAACCGCATTTTCCGAGTCGGCCAAGGAAAAAATTGAGGCCAAAGGCGGAAATGTCGAGGTGATATAAGATGTTTAAAACGATAGTCAACGCGTGGAAGATTCCGGAGCTTCGCAAGAAGATTCTGTTCACCGTATTGATCTTGGTCATCTATCGTTTAGGCAACTCCATTCCGATTCCGTTTATCAACTCCTCGGCGCTGGAAGCGATGTTCACCGCGCAGGGCGAAAACGCATTCTACGGGTACCTGAACATGCTGACCGGCGGCTCTTTCACGGCGGCGACGATTTTTGCGCTGTCCATTTCGCCGTACATCACCGCGTCGATTATCGTACAGCTTCTGACGATGGCGATTCCGGCGATGGAGCGCATGGTCAAAGAGGGCGGCGAGGAAGGCCGGAAAAAACAGGCGATGATCACGCGCTATGCCACTGTCGGCCTCGGTCTGCTGTCGGGCTTTGTCTATTACATCACCCTGCTCAGACAGACGATGACGGACGGCACGTCGATTCTGAAAACGGGCGTTTTCACCTCGAACCTGTCGGTCGATAAGGTTTTGGTCGCCATCGTGATTATCCTGACGTTCACGGCCGGCACGGCGCTGGTCATGTGGCTCGGCGAGCAGATCACCAACAAGGGCATCGGCAACGGCATCTCGATGATTCTCTTTGCCGGTATTCTTTCGCGTTTCCCGGTTCTCGTGACGTCGGCGATCGACTCGGTGAGAAACGGTTCGCTGTCGATCTTCGTTCTTGTGCCGCTGATTCTGGCCACGATCGTCCTGATCGGCGTGGTCGTCTGGGTCAGCAACGCCGAGCGGAGATTGCAGGTGCAGTATGCAAAGCGTGTCATCGGCAAAAAGGTGTACGGCGGTCAAGCTAGCTACATCCCGCTCAAAGTCAACATGACGGGCGTTCTGCCGATCATCTTTGCGTCGAGCATCGTCAGCCTGCCGACCATGATCGCGTCGTTTTTCCCGAAGCCCACAGGCGGCTTCTGGTTCTATTTCCTGAAATACACACAGGCGCCGAGCGCGGTGTATATCATTCTTTACTTTGTCCTCATCATCGCGTTCAGCTTCTTCTATGCGTTCGCGCAGTTCAACCCGATTGAGGTGGCGAACAACATGAAGAACAACGGCGGCTTTATTCCGGGTCTGCGCCCGGGACGGCCGACGGCCGAATACATCAGCCGCGTCATGAAGAACATCACCGTCATCGGCGCGCTCTTCCTCGCCTTTATCGCGATCCTGCCGATTATCGTCAGCGCTTTTTCCGAGAGCCTCGGCAGCCTTGCCCTGGGCGGAACGACGCTGTTAATCGTCGTCGGTGTCGCGCTTGAAACGGTCCAGCAGCTGGAATCCCAGATGATTATGCGTCATTACAAGGGCTTCCTTGAATAAACTGCGGACGGACTCGGAGGATTTGAAAAAATGAAGCTGATCTTATTCGGCGCCCCGGGCGCCGGCAAGGGAACGCAGGCCTCGGCCATCAATGAGGCGCTGCATATCCCGACGATTTCCACAGGCAACATCATCCGCGAGGCGATCGCCAAAGGGACAGAGGCCGGCTTGCAGGCGAAACAGTACACCGAGAAGGGCGCGCTTGTGCCCGACGAGGTGGTCGTCAAAATGCTTTCCGACCGCATCTCTCACGACGACTGCGCCGGCGGTTATGTGTTAGACGGCTTTCCGCGCACGATTCCGCAGGCGGAGGCGCTCGACGCGATGGGCATCACCATCGATAAGGTGATCTCTCTGGAAGTGGACGACGGCGCGATTGAAGAGCGCATGTCCGGGCGCAGAGTCTGTCCGGCCTGCGGCGAATCTTTCCATTTAAAGTTTAACCCGCCCGCCTCGGAGGGCAGCTGCGACAAATGCGGCGCGGCCCTTGTACAGCGTGTGGACGACAAGGCGGAAACGGTCCGCGAGCGCCTGCGCGTTTACCATGAGCTGACCGAGCCGGTCAAGGCCTTCTATGAAAAACGGGGCAAGCTCGTCTGCATTGACGGCAACGGAACCGTTGAGGCGACGACAGCGCTGATTTTCAAGGCGTTAGGGCAGTCCGTATGACAATCAGTATCAAATCCCAAGAAGCGATTGAATGCATGCGCATGGCAGGCCGCGCGGCATCCGCGGCCCGCGAGGCTGCGGGCGCCGCGGTGGCCGCCGGTGTCACGACCGCCGATATCGACACGGTTGTTCGCGACACGCTGAAACAGTACGAAGCAGAGCCGAGTTTCCTGAATTACCATGGCTATCCGGCTGCGGTGTGTGTGTCCATCAATGAAGAAGTGATACACGGGATCCCCAGCAAAAAAAGGGTTATTCACGACGGCGACCTCGTCAAGATCGACGTCGGCGCCAAGATGCACGGTTATCACGGAGACACCGCGGCGACCTTTTATGCGGGGAAGATTTCGGAGGCGGCGCAGAAGCTGATCGACGTGACACGACAGAGCTTTTTCGAGGCTTTGAAGGTCTGCGTCGCCGGCAAGCGGATTTCCGACATATCACGCGCGGTACAGACGTATGCGGAGGGGAACGGCTTTTCGGTCGTCCGGGCTTTTACCGGCCACGGAATCGGGACGGAAATGCATGAAGATCCGAGCGTTCCGAATTACGTGGAAAGGCATGAAAGCGGAGAATACA
Source organism: Clostridiales bacterium (assembly GCA_003149835.1). Classification (GTDB taxonomy): domain Bacteria; phylum Bacillota; class Clostridia; order Oscillospirales; family QAMX01; genus QAMX01. The sequence goes on along the minus strand of QAMX01000169.1, from coordinate 3,971 downwards.
ACAACCCGCGGCTCGTGCCGGGGATGACGATCGCCATCGAGCCGATGATTAACGCCGGCACATGGGCGGTCAAGATTCTCAGTGACAAGTGGACGGTTGTGACGATCGATAAAAAGCTGAGCGCCCACTATGAGCATACGGTGCTGATCACAAACGGCGAACCGGAGCTGCTGACAAAGTAGGCCGGTCGAAGAATCAGCGATCACGGATAGATTGAACGGAGGCTGAGACAGCTTATGGCAAAAGACGACGTAATCGAGCTTGAAGGCATTGTTTCGGAGGCTTTGCCGAACGCGATGTTCCGGGTTGAGCTGCAAAACGGTCACAAAATACTCGCTCATATCTCCGGAAAGCTGCGGATGAATTATATCAAGATTCTGCCCGGCGACAAGGTGACGGTGGAGATGTCGCCGTATGACCTGACGAAGGGCCGGATCACGTGGCGGACGAAATAGGGCGGCAACAAGTTTGAGTATGGCCGGGCATTCCGGCAAAAGGAGCAAAGAATATGAAAGTTAGGCCATCGGTCAGACCAATGTGCGACAAGTGCAAAGTGATCAAGCGCAAGGGCAAGGTCATGGTAATTTGCCCCAATGATCCGAAGCATAAACAAAGACAGGGTTAATAAATTAGGAGGTGCGTTCATAAATGGCACGTATAGCCGGCGTAGACCTGCCGAGAGAAAAGAGAGTCGAGATCGGACTCACCTATATCTACGGTATCGGAAGAAAACTGTCAAACGACATTCTCAAAGCGAGCGGCGTCAATCCCGACACGCGGGTCAAGGATCTGACAGACGATGAAATTTCAAGGCTTCGTGAGCAGATCGACAAGGGTTACCGCGTCGAAGGCGATCTGAGAAGAGACGTCGCGCTTGATATAAAACGCCTGATTGAAATCGGCAGTTACCGCGGACAGAGACACAGAAGAGGCCTGCCTGTCAGGGGCCAGCGCACAAAGACAAACGCCCGCACGCGCAAGGGTCCGAGAAAGACCATTGCCAATAAGAAGCAGTAATAGGAGGTAATCCCCAAAATGGCGAAAGTACAGGCTAAGAAGGGTGCAACTGTCCGCAGACGCCGCGAGAGAAAGAACATTGAAAAAGGCTCCGCGCACATCCGCTCCTCCTTTAATAACACTATTATCACCATCACCGACCTCAACGGCAACGCGGTCGCGTGGGCGTCGGCCGGCGGCCTTGGCTTTAAGGGTTCGAGAAAGAGCACGCCCTTTGCCGCGCAGTCCGCAGCGGAAACCGCGGCCAGAGCGGCTATGGAGCATGGCATGAAGACCGTCGAGGTCTATGTCAAAGGGCCTGGTCCCGGCAGAGAAGCCGCGATCCGTTCTTTGCAGGCGGCGGGCCTTGAAATCTGCATGATCAAGGATGTCACGCCGATTCCGCACAACGGCTGCCGCCCGCCGAAGAGAAGGCGCGTTTAAGGCAGAGCCCAAATTATGGAGGTGTAATACAAGCGTATGGCAAGATATACGGAGGCGGTCTGCCGCCTTTGCCGCAGAGAAAATCAGAAGCTTTTTCTGAAAGGCGATAAATGTTTCAGCGGGAAATGCCCGGTTGACAGACGTTCTTACGCGCCCGGCCAGCATGGCCAGCAGCGCAGCAGAAAGGCCAGCGAATACGCGCTTCAGCTCAGAGAAAAACAGAAGACCAAGCGGTTTTACGGCATTTCCGAGAGCCAGATGGAGAAGTATTTCGCGCTTGCCGAGAAAAAGAGCGGCATCACCGGCGAAAATCTGCTTTCGATTCTGGAAATGAGACTGGACAACGTCGTTTACCGGATGGGATACGCCATGTCGAGACCCGAGGCGCGCCAGCTCGTCAACCACGCGCATTTCACGGTCAACGGCCGTAAGGTCAATATCCCCTCGTTCCGCGTAAAGCCGGGCGATGTCGTCGCGCTGCGCGAGAAGAGCCGGGCATACGACAAGTTCAAGGATGTCATTGAAGCAAACGCGTCAAAGCCCTATCCGAAATGGCTTGAAAAAGACGGAGCAAACTTCGCGGCAAAGGTCATCGCTATGCCCGACCGCGCGGACATCGACCTGCCGGTTGAAGAGCATCTTATCGTCGAGTTGTATTCAAAGTAAGCTGACAGACGGCTGCATCTGTCGCCGGCGCCTTGCGCGGTTCCGGTCTTTGCGGTTGTCTGCATTTATCCGGACAGGTTGTTCGGAGCGGTATGTGGATTTGGATATGACGTTCAAACCGGCCCTCAAAGTTGGCACACGACATCAAACGCCGGTTCAGCCGGTAACAAGTGGAGGGTAACTATGATAGAATTTGTTAAACCGACGATAGAAACCATCGACATGACCGGCGACGGCTCGTACGGTAAATTTGTAATCGAGCCGTTGCAGCGCGGTTACGGCATGACGCTTGGCAATTCTATGCGGCGCGTTTTGCTTTCGTCACTTGAAGGTTCGGCGATTACCGCGGTAAAGATCGCGGGCGTACAGCACGAATTTTCCACGATTCCCGGCGTTAAGGAGGACGTGACGCAGATCGTCCTCAACCTCAAATCGGTTATCGCAAAGCTCCATGCGCCGGGGCCGAAGGTTATGTATATCGAAGCGTCCGGCAAAACCGAGATCGTCGCCGGCGATATCATCGGCGACAGCGAGGTCGAGATCCTCAACCCCGAGCACCATATCGCCTCGCTCGCGGAGGATGCCCGGCTGTCGATGGAGCTGACCTTCAACCGCGGCAGAGGCTACGTCTCCGCGGAGAAAAACAAGCCGGCGCAGATGGTGATCGGCCTGATCCCGATCGACTCTATCTACACGCCGGTCACCAAGGTCAATTACACCGTCGAGGACACGCGCGTCGGAGACGCGGTGGATCACGACAAGCTGACGTTGGAGGTCTGGACGAATAAAACGCTGACCGCGGCCGAAGCGGTTTCGTGGTCGGCGAAGATTCTGACAGATCACCTGTCGCTCTTTATCGGGTTGTCGAAGGAGCTTGCGAATTCGGCGGCGGTCATTGATAAGCCGAATGAAAACAAGAGCGCGCAGCTCGATATGACGATTGAAGAGCTGGACTTCTCGGTTCGCTCGTTCAATTGCCTGAAACGCGCCGGAATCAATACGGTTGAAGATCTGGTCAACCGAACGGAAGAAGATATGATGAAGGTTCGGAATCTCGGAAAGAAATCGCTTGAAGAAGTCATCAATAAGCTCCATGCCATGGGCTTCTCCTTGAAGAGCGAGGACGAGAACTGATTAAGGAGGAAACAATATGCCCGGGACCCGTAAGCTTGGCAGACCGACAGATCACCGCAAGGCAATGCTTCGCGCCATGGTGACCTATCTGTTTGAAAGCGGAAGAATCGAGACGACTGTTACGAGGGCGAAAGAAGTTCGCCCGATCGCGGAAAAAATGATCACCCTCGCCAAAAATCCGACGCTGGCCAACAAGCGGCAGCTTCTCGCGTTTATCACCAAGGAAGCGGTCGTCTATAAGCTGATCAACGAGATCGCGCCGAAATATGCGGAGCGGAACGGCGGTTATACGCGCATTATCCGCACCGGCATGCGGCGCGGCGACGCGGCGGAAATGGCGATCATCGAGCTGGTATAAGCGAAACGGAGGCGGGAGAACCGCTCGGCGATCGGCGCATTCCGGCGGAATGCGGCCTGCGGTTCGGCTTCTCTTGCCGGCATATATCAGCGGCCCTGTGAAAAAAGGGCGCCAAGGGTATTGTCCCAAGCATCCGGCATTGGGACAATACCTTTTTTGTGTGTTCATGCCATCCCGCTTGAATATCGGATCCGGCAGGCCGCGGCCGGGAAAACGAAGGACGGTCACGAGAGAAGCCGCCGAAAGGAACATAAAAAGGAACGCTTTCCAAAACCAACTGCGGAAAGCGTTCCTTTTTCTACATGGGGAGATCAATGGAAGCGGGTTTGAGGGCGCTGAATCCGATGAAGACAAAGCAATCAACGCGGCGCGG
>QAMX01000177.1 GCA_003149835.1 Clostridiales bacterium | reverse complement strand
TTCCGCGTCAGCGCAGCCGGAGCTTTAACGTCACAATCTCATACGGCTCGACCGTCAGCGACAGCGCGTTTCCGTCCGGCGTCAGCTCGGCGTAAGTCTCGTCCTCCATCAGCGACACCACGGAGGCGGACTCCACCGCGCGGGCGAATTCGAGCCGGACGGCCGTGCGGCGGTTCATCTCTTCGTTGAGGCGCACGATCAGGTCGCCGTCGTCCTCCGCGCGCTTGACCGCGCCGACGACGACGTTTTCCGCGCTGCACTGTACCAGCGACAGCCGCGGCGGCAGGCCGCCGTCAGGGTGCGCGGCCGTCACGCGGCCGTCGAGCGGATTGTTGAGCTGATAGCCCTGCGCAATGACGCCGCCCTCCGCAAACGTCCCCGCATGCGGCAGGAGCGAATAGGTAAAGGTATGGCGGCCGCGGTCGGCCATGGGGTTCGGCTCGGTCGGCGCGCGCAGCAGCGAGAGCGAAAGCTCGCCTTCCAGGCAGCGGTAGCCGTATTTGCAGTCGTTTAATACGGCGAGGCCGAACGTCCCGTCGGAGAGGTCGGCCCACTTGTGGCCGCAGACCTCAAATTTGGCGAATTCCCACGAGGTGTTGCGGTTCGTCTCGCGCTCGATGTTGCCGAACTGGATGTCGTACACGGCGCGGCTGGCGTGAATCGTGGTCGGGAAGTGGGCGCGCAGCAGCGTGTGGTCCTCATGCCAGTCGATTTCGTTGCAGACGTCGATGCGCGGCAGCGCGGCGTAGAACACCAGCGTCTGCGTGATCGTCGAACGGCCGTAGGTGCGGACGGTGCGGAATCGCGCGCAGACGGGGCCGTTTTCGACGAGCGCACAGCGCTCCACGGTTTCGGGCGCATAGGCCTGCTCGGTGTAATACGGCGCGACCTCCCATGCGTCGTGGTTGTACGGGCGGTCGACATAGGCGGCGAGGCGGTTCAGCGTCTGCCCGCCGGCGCAGAGCTCATAGCCGCTCGCCTTGTCGATCAGCGAGGAGATTTCGCCGTCGGCGGTCAGCGTCGCGCGGCAGAAAGGCGTCTCGCAGACCGTGCCGTCCCACTGTACGGCGGCTTTGTCCGACGCGGCGGGCGCGGTCAGGCGGAACGCCGCGTAGCCCTTGGCGGGAACGTCCTCGGCGAGGAACAGCGTTTGGCCGCCGGACACCTGCGCGGGCAGCCTGCGGCCGTCGGCCGCGAGAACGCCGTATTCGCCGCTGATGCCGCAGACGTCGGTGCGGCGGTCAAAGCCCGTGTCGTTGAAGCAGACGACGGACAGGCCGCTCGTCGAAACGGCTCCGGCGAGCGCGCCGAGCGCGCTGTCGACGATGGCCCCGCCGTCGGCGAGGATTTCCGCGTAGTCGCGCGCCGAGTCCTCGTAAACCTCCCTGATCGAGGAGCCGGGGAGGATGTCGTGGAACTGATCGGTGAGGATGGTCTCCCAGTTCTTGTCGAAGATCTCCTTGGGATAGGCTCCGCTGAGGAACAGGCTGTCCATATAGGCGAACAGCTCGGCCTTTTGATACAGAAATTCGCTTTTGCGGTTATACTTCTTGTTGTCGGCCATGGTCGTCAGCGTGCCGCGGTGGAATTCCAGATACAGCTCGCCGACCCATTTCGGCAGGAATCGGTTATCGTGCAGCCGTTCCCTCCACTTTGTAAAATATTCGCCGGCGAAACCCCAGTGCACCGAGGGCGCGCCGGGGATATTTTTGGCGAGACGGCGGCCGTTTTCCAGCATCTCGCGGTCGGTTCCGCCGCCGCCGTCGCCCCAGCCGACCGAACAGAGCACCTCGTCGCAGATGTCCTTGTGCTGGAAGCGCTGCCACGCCCCCATCATCTGGTTGGGGTTCAGGTGGCCGTTGTAGGTCGTAAAGCTGTTGCCGCTGCGCGCGTTCCAGTAGTCGGCGCAGGTGATAAAATGCGCGAAGACCTCGCTGCCGTCGATGCCGCGCCAGGTGAAGGTGTCGTAGGGGATCTTGTCGTGGTTGTTCCACGCGATCTTGGTGGTCATGAAAGAGTCCATGCCGCTCTTTTTAAGAATCTGCGGCAGCGCGGCGGAATAGCCGAACACGTCCGGCAGCCAGAGAATCTTGCAGTCTACGCCGAATTCGCGCTTGAAAAAGCGCTTGCCGTAAAGAAACTGGCGCACAAAGCCCTCGCCGCTCGTCAGGTTGCAGTCGGCCTCGACCCACATGCCGCCCTCGACCTCCCAGCGCCCGGCCTTAACGGCCTCTTTGATGCGCTCAAACAGCTCGGGGTAGTCGTTTTTGACCCAGTTATAGATGCAGGCCTGCGAGGACATAAACTGGAATTCCGGGTACTCGTCCATGAATTTGAGCATGTTGGCGAAGGTTCGCGCCGTCTTCTCGCGCGTCTGCCGCATCGGCCACATCCAGGCGACGTCCAAATGCGTGTGGCCGATGCAGTGGGCGAAGACGTCCGGCTCGCGGGCGCAGAAGTCGCCGTAAAACGTTTCGTCCATGTACCGCTGCGCGGCTCGGACGCTCTCGTAAAACGCGGGGGAACCGGGCTCGGCGAGGTCGATGCGGTTGACCGCCTCGTTGAGCAGGTATTCCATCTCCTTTTTGGCGTGGTCGCCGTCGTCCAAAAACGAGCAGACCTCGACCGGCACGCGGATATCGTAGTACAGCCGCGTAATTTCGGCGTTATAGGTTTTCAGGGACGCTGAGAACTTGGCGTGGCAGTCGCGCATGGCGGTAAAGCCCTTACAGGCCAGATAGAACGTCTCGCCGCCCTTGGCCGACGGCGTGAGCAGCAGCTCGGTGTGGTTGCGGTCGAGCGCCGAGACGATCTGCCCGTTGAGGAAAACGATGAAGTTGGGGTTGGAGGGGCTCCACCCGTTCTGATCCGTGGAGACGTACAGGCGCACGGCCTTGCCGTCGAAGGCTTCCGGGATCGTCAGCGTGCCGCAGATCCAGAAATAGGTGTTGGCGCCGCCATAGGCGTCGTCGCCGTCGGAGAGCGGCTCCCAATCGGAAAGATCGTAGTCGGGGCGTTCCGGCCCGCGAAAATCGCCGAAGCAGATTTTCAGCCCTGTGACCGCAAGACTCTCCGGCGTTTCAAAGCTGCGGACGGTATTGGCGATCTTCATGGCGCGTTCCAGCCGGAAATACCGGTCGGCAATGTTTGTGTTGACCATAGCTTATTCTCCCATCCCTTCAAAAGCCACTTTGAGCGTGACGATCTCAAACGCGGACAGCGTGAGCGGCAGCGAGCCGTCCGCCGCGAGCGCGAGGGGCTGATCGTCCGTCTCGGCGAGGTTTGTCCGGCAGACGCCGCGCACCGGCAGACCGAAGCGCAGCGCGGCCGCGCGCCGGCCGCCGAGCGGCTCATAGAGGCGGACGACCGTCTCGCCGCTGTCCTCGGCGCGCTTGACCGTATCGATGACTACGCCGCTTTCCGCCTCGTCGCAGACCAGCGAGAAGCGGGGCGCGAGCGCGCCGCCGTCCGCCTGCTGGACGCGCGCTTCGAGCGGGCAGTTGAGCAGATACCCCTGCCGCACGGTGTCGGCGGCGCGGAGGCTTCCGGCATGGGGCAGCAGAGCGTAGGTGAATTCATGCCGCTCGCGGTCGGCGTCGACGTTGGGGCCGGTCGCGCATTTGATGAGCGAGAGCGCGAGGTCGGTGCCGCGCGCCGAATAGCCGTATTTACAGTCGTTTAAGAGCGAGAGGCCGTAGCCGTTGTCGGAGAGATCCGCCCACTTGTGGCCGCAGACCTCGAATTTTGCAAAGTCCCACGGCGTATTTTCGTGGGTGTTGCGCTCCAAAGCGCCGAACTGAATCTCGTAGGTCGCCTTGGTCGCGTTGACGTCGACGGGGAAATGCGCTTTGAGCAGAATGTGCTTTTCCTTCCAGTCGGCGACGGTGCGGAAATCGATGCGCGGAGAACCGGCGTACAGCACGATGTCCTGCGTGAGCGTCGACTGATGGAAACGCCGCACCTGCCGCAGCACCGCGTAGACCGCGCCGTTTTCAACCAGCTCGCAGGAGACAAGCTCGGTCACATCCTCGTACTTTTCGCGGTAAAAAACGTTGATATCCCAGGCGTCGTTGCTGAGAGGCAGATCCTCATAGGCGCGCAGCAGGTTGCCGCGCTGCCCCGGCAGCAGCACCTCGCGGCGGTTGGTTTTATCGTAAAGCGAGGCGAAGAAACCGTCGCTGTCGAGCGTAATCCGGTAGAGACCGCTTTCCAGCACCGTGCCGTCGAACGAGGCGGTCGTCCCGCCGCAGGCGGTTTCGGAGGGCCGGAACACCGCGTAGCCCTTGGCCGGAACCTCGGCGACAAAGCAGAGCCGGCCGTCCGCGGTGCGCTGCGACGGCGTACCGGCGGCGGAAGCGGCGGAGGTGTCCGCAAAGACGATGTCCGTGCGGCTGAAACCGGTGGGGTTAAAGACGACGATGTCGCCGCAGCCGCCGGAAACGGCCTCCGCCAGCGCGGCCTCCGCCGGCTCGGAGCAGGCGGCGCCGAGCTCGAAGGCGCGCGCGTAGTCGCGGTCGGCGTCGTCGTAGACCGGCTTGATCGAGGAACCGGGGAGAATGTCGTGGAACTGATTGGTGAGCACGAGCTTCCAGCCCTCGTCGAGCTGCGCCTTGGGGTACGCGCCGCCGGCCAGCAGGGCGTTCAGCGTGGAAATCCATTCGGCCTTCTGGTACAAAAGCTCGCTCTTGCGGTTTTTGCGCTTGATGCGCGCCATGGAGGTCAGCGTGCCGCGGTGCAGCTCAAAATACAGCTCGCCGATCCATTTGGGCAGGAAGCGGTTGTCCCGCAGCCGCTCCGACCATTTGTCGAACCAGTCGCCGACAAAGCCCCATTCCGCCCGGACCGAGCCGGGCAGGCCGTTTTTCATCCGCTTGCCGAACTCGATCATATAGTCGGCCGCGCCGCCGCCGCCGTCGCCCCAGCCGATCGGCAGAAAGACCTCGTCGGTCAGCTCCTTGTCGTGATAGTGTTCCCATGCGCCGTTGAGGAAGGAGGGCGCCAGCTCGGTGTTGTAGGCGGTCGAAAATTCGCCGTTGCGCACGCTGGGCAGGCGCGCGCCGGTAATCAGATGCGTAAACACCTCGCTGCCGTCGATGCCCTGCCAGACAAAGGTGTCGTGCGGCATACAGTTGTATTCGTTGTTGTTGATCTTGGCGGTCGTGAAGTAGGAGAGGCCGAACTGGCGCAGAATCTGCGGCAGGGAGGCCGAATAGCCGAAGACGTCGGGCAGCCAGAGCATTTTGCACTCCGCGCCGAACTCGTCGCGGAAGAAGCGCGTCCCATACAAAAACTGGCGCACAAAGCCCTCGCCGCTCGTCAGGTTGCAGTCGGCCTCGACCCACATGCCGCCGTCCACCTCCCAGCGGCCGGCCTTGACCGCGGCTTTGATCCGCTCGTAGACCTCGGGGTAGTCCTCCTTGATAAAGCTGTACAGCACCGCCTGCGAGGAGATAAAGGTGAAATCCGGGTCGGTATCTATGTAGTGCAGGGCGTTGAGGAAGGTGCGGAGCGTTTTCTCGTGCGTCTGGCGGATGCGCCACATCCACGCCACGTCGATATGCGCGTGGCCGATACAGCGGACCGCCGCGTCCGGCGCGGCCTCCGCCCATTTGCCGTTGTAAAAGTTGTCCCAGAGATAGCGGTGCGCGCGGTCGAGCGATTCAAAATAAGCGGGGGAATACGGCTCGCGCAGGTCGAGCATGGTCGCCGCCTCGGAGAGCGGGGCGATGATCTGCATCTTGCCGCCGTCCTGCTGGTTTAAAAGCAGCGCCTGCTCGTAGGGGAGCCGGAAATCGTAGTACAGCGTCTCCGTCAAGGGGTCAATCGCGCGGAGGATGGGACAGAAATAGTCCGTCTTGGGATTTTCCGTCCAATATTTGAGGGCGACGCGGTAGACCTCGCCGCCGCGCGCCGATTCGGTGAGGAGAATGCTCTTGTGAAAGCGGTCGTAGTGGCCGGCGAGCGCGCCGTCGATATAGCAGATGAAGCCGGGGTTGGTCTCGTTCCAGCGGGAAAAGGGGTCGTCGTCGCCGTCGAGCGTCGATTTGACGTTCAGCGCCACGCGCAGCCCCGCAAACGAATCGGGGATCACGACGGTGCGGCGGAACCAGCCGTATTCGTCGGCGCTGCCGAACCGGGAGAGCTCGCCGAAATCCGCCCAGCCGGAGTCGTCGTAATCGGGCTGCTGCGGCCCTTCAAAATCGCCGAGCGCGTGCTTCCAGCCGATCAGCGCCTCGGTTTTGGGATAGCGCAGCGATTTCAGCAGTTCGACGTAATGCTTGATCCTGTTTTCGCGGAAATACAGATCCTTATAATGGAGATCGTCCACCTTTTTCAAAACGCAGTCATCCTCTCTTATGCTTGTTCGGCGTCCTTATTATAGCATATTTCAAGTGGGAAGCAAAGCCCTTTATCGTGCTGAAATTTCGCGCCGAAGCGCCGTATGGAAGAACCGGCAAAAAGGAAAATACGGATTGAGATTTTTGGCAGTATTTAAGCTGTAAATGGCGCAATTAAAGGAAAATATAGGATATTATTTGCCGGTTTCATTCTGTTATATGCGAAGAAAAGAAAATAGGTTTTTTGCTTTTAAATACGATAATAATAGAGCATTATCAATTGAAAAATCGAAATATAACGCATATAATGATCATTTATGTGAGAAAATGTAATGAAATAAGAGAATATCTGCTTGCGGTTCAAAAAGCGTTGACTTTCCGCGGATTCTATGGTAGTATGATAACTGATAATTGATTTTTTTGGAGGAATTTTTTTGGAACAGATCAGAGAGCTGCTGTCGGGCGTTTTCAATTTCCATTGGGAATACCTGATCATGTATGCAATCGGCGGGCTGCTGATTTATTTCGCCATCGCCAAGGACTATGAGCCGGCGCTGCTGCTGCCGATCGGCTTTGGCGCGATTCTCGTCAACCTGCCGCTCAACGTCGTATGGGCGAGCGCGGACGGCGCCCCGGGTGTTTTGCAGGTTCTGTATAATTCAGGCATCGTGACGGAGCTGTTCCCGTGCCTGATCTTCATCGGCATCGGCGCGATGACCGACTTCCGGCCGCTATTCCAGAATCCGCGCATGGCGTTCTTCGGCGCCGCCGCGCAGTTCGGCATTTTCTTTACGATCATCGCCGTCCTCGGGGTTTCCAAGCTCTTCCCGGGCATCGGCTTCACGTTTTTGGAGGCGGTTTCGATCGGCATTATCGGCGCGGCCGACGGCCCGACCTCGATCGTCGTCGCCAACGAGCTGGCGCCGGCGCTGCTCGGGCCGATCACCGTGGCGGCCTATTCGTATATGGCGCTTGTGCCGATCATTCAGCCGCCGGTGATCCGCGCGATGACGACGAAAAAAGAGCGCATGATCCGCATGGAGTATTCCGACGTTAAGGTGAAAAAAATCGCGCTGATTCTTTTCCCCATCGTCGTGACCATCGTCGCGGCGATTCTTGCGCCGATCAGCGCGCCTTTGATCGGCCTGCTGATGTTCGGCAACCTCATCAAGGAGTCCGGCGTCGTCGAGCGGCTCAACAAATCGGCGCAGAACGAGCTGGCCAACATCGTCACAATCCTGCTCGGCGTCACCATCGGCGCGACCATGCGCTACGACGCGTTTTTACAGGTCAAGACGCTCGTCATCATGCTGCTCGGCCTCTTTGCGTTTGTCTTTGACACCGCGGGCGGCGTGCTGTTCGCCAAGTTTATTAACCTGTTTACCAAGAAAAAGATCAACCCCATGATCGGCGCGGCCGGAATCTCCGCTTTCCCGATGGCGTCGAGAATTGTTCAGCGCATGGCGAAGGAGGAAGATCCCTATAACTTCATCCTGATGCCCGCCGTCAGCGCCAACGTTTCCGGTCAGATCGGCTCGGTCATCGCCGGCGGCGTCGTGCTGTCGATCGCGCCCGTCATCGCCAACCTGCTGTAAGCGCCGGATTGTGAAAAGGAGAGAATGACTATGGATACGATAACCGCCGGTTTCATGTTGATGGGCTACGGCCTCGGAGGCGTTTTTATCGCGCTGATCGTCTTTTACAGCTCGATTCGCGTGCTGACCGCTTTATGCCGGGAGAAGCCGGAGAAAGAGAAAAAAGAAGGATAAAGAGAATCCTGCAAAAGAGAGCGCGCCGGTTTTAACCGGCGCGCTTTTGCGTGCGGTTCCCCTCCGGGCGGCTCGATCCGGCGGAGGGCGGTTCGCCGAATCCGCGCGGACTTGGCCCTGAACAGGCGCAGCGTAAAAAAATCCATAAGGGAGCAAAGCGAGCGGAGAAAAGGATTGGGAATATTGCATATTGAAAAAGATCGGACAAAATGGTATGATTATCAGTAAATATTGGAATGGTTTTGGAACGTCCACAAAAAGGAAGGTTATGCAGGATGGAAATCAGAGTTGAACGGACGAAGACGCCCAAGGAGAAACCGCACGGCGCGCTGGGCTTCGGCAAGCTTTTCAGCGATCACATGCTGATTATGGAATATTCCAGGGAGGCCGGCTGGCACGATCCGCGCGTCGTTCCCTATGCGCCGATTGCGCTCGACCCGGCGGCGATGGTGTTCCATTACGGCCAGGAAAACTTTGAAGGCATGAAGGCGTACAGAACGCAGGACGGCAGAACGCTTTTGTTCCGCCCGTGGGAGAACGCGCGCCGCATGAACAGCTCGTGCGACCGTCTCTGCATGCCGCCGATCGACGAGGATCTCTGGGTCGACTGCGTGAAAAAGGCCGTTGAGACGGATATCGACTGGGTTCCGACGGATCCGGGCACGTCGCTGTACATCCGGCCGTTTATGATCGCGACCGACGCGGCGCTCGGTGTGCGCGCTTCCGATCACTATTATTTCATCGTCATTATGTCTCCGAGCGGAAACTACTACTCCACCGGCATCAGACCGGTCAAGATTTATATCGAAACCGAATACGTCCGCGCGGTCAAGGGCGGAACGGGCTTTACCAAGTGCGGAGGCAACTACGCCGCGTCGATCAAATCGCAGGTCAAGGCGCATGAAGAGGGCTATGATCAGGTGCTCTGGCTTGACGGCGTGCACAGGGAATACATCGAAGAGGTCGGGGCGATGAACGTCTTCTTCAAGATTGACGGCGAGATCGTCACACCGGCGCTCGAAGGCAGCATTCTGCCGGGCATCACGCGCAAATCCAGCATTGAGCTGCTGAAAAACGAGGGGTATCGCGTCAGCGAGCGGCGTCTCTCCGTCCGCGAGGTCGAGGCGGCCGCGCACAGCGGCAAGCTGGAAGAGATTTTCGGCACCGGAACGGCCGCGGTCATTTCTCCGGTCGGCGAGATCAAAATCGGCGACGAGCGGATCGTCGTCAACAACGGCGAGATCGGCCCGGTTTCCAAATGGCTGTTCGACACGCTGACCGGCATTCAGTGGGGCAGGCTCCCCGACGTCAACGGCTGGACAGTCGAGATATAGGGCGGCGGACGGGTCTGCGCCGAGCGGATCGGAGCGGTTTTGCAAAATAGATCCCGCGACCGGCATGGGCGGCCGCGCCGAAACGATGAAAAAAAGAAACTGAAACGGCATTGCCGCGTCTCCCGCGGGGAGACGCGGCGTTTCATGAAAAATTCGACTGTTTCATAAGAACTGTGAAAGCGGAGGGAACTGCTGCATGGCGGAAAAAAAGGGAGCAAAAAGCGTGATCGCGACGCTGGCAAAGCGTTATTTTATCGACGCGCTTTCGGCGATGGCGCTCGGTCTGTTTGCGTCGCTGATTATCGGAACCATTATCGACCTTCTGGCGAAGATTCCGTGGCTCGGCGAGCTGAGCGCCTATGCCACCGTGGCGAAGGGCGTCACCGGCGGCGCGATCGGCGCGGCAATCGCTTACGGAATGAAGTGCAAGCCGCTCGTGATCTTTTCCAACATCGTCGTCGGCTCTTTTGCCTATGCCGCCGGCGGCGGCGGCCCTTTCAACGCCTATATTGCGGCGGTCATTGGCGCTGAGGTCGGCAACCTGATCGCCGGACGGACGAAGTTTGACATCGTGCTCGTGCCGATTCTGACGATTTTGCCGGGGTGCTTCATCGGCGGCTTAACCGGCCCCTATATCGGCGCGGCGATGAAGGCGATCGGCGAATTCATCCAGAGAACCACGGAGGTCAGCCCGATTCCGATGGGGATTATTATCTCCGTGGTCATGGGGATGATCCTCACCGCGCCGATTTCGAGCGCGGCCATCGCCGTTTCAATCGGCCTGTCCGGCCTCGCAGGCGGGGCGGCCTGCGTCGGCTGCTGCGCGAACATGGTCGGCTTTGCGGTGGCGAGCTTCCGCGAAAACGGCTTCGGCGGCCTGATTTCGCAGGGGTTGGGCACGTCGATGCTGCAAGTCGGCAACATTGTGCGGCGGCCGCAGATCTGGCTGCCCGCCATTGTGGCGAGCGCCGTGCTCGGCCCGCTCTCGACGGCCGTTTTCAAAATGACGACGACGGCGACCGGCGCAGGCATGGGCACAAGCGGACTGGTCGGGCAGTTTGCGACCTATGAATCAATGATCGCCGACGGGCGCGGCGTTGTCTATACGATTCTGATGATTGTGCTCATGCATTTCGTGTTGCCCGCCATTATCGCCCTTGGCGTCAGCGAGGGAATGCGCAAGGCGGGGTGGATCAAGCGCAACGATATGCTGCTCAGAAACGAGCTGACAAAATAATCCGCGTTGAGACATGAGAAAAATAAAATTTGCTCTTGCATTGACAAGGATTCTGTGATATAATTATAATTACTGTGATTTAGGGCAAATCTGGCGCAAGGAGGTGTTTTGAAATGCCGAATATCAAGTCTGCGAAAAAGCGTGTGCTGGTGACGAGCGTCAAGACGTTGCAAAACCGTATGATGAAATCATCGCTCAAGACTGCCGTGAAAAAAGCCGACGCGGCCATCGACGCCGGTGACAAGGCGAAGGCCGACGTCGCGGTGAAGGCTGCGGTTAAAGTCATTGACAAGGCGGCGGCTAAGGGCGTTATCCATAAAAACAACGCCGCTCACAAAAAGAGCAGAATTGCACTGAAATATAAAACGCTCGCGTAAATGAAAAAAGAGCGCGGCGGCAGACCGTTCAAGCGTCTGCCGCCGTGTTTTTTTTGCGTTTTTATTTATAAAAACGTCTGCCGACGCTTGCCTCGGAAAAGCGGACGGCGGGGCGGCCGCTTTTCCGAGGCCGATGGAATGGTGCGGGTGGGGGAATCACCTGAGCCGGCCGCAATAGCGGTCCAAAGAGAGAGGGCTTAGTCCGGCCGTGTCATCGTGCTCCCATGCGCCTGATGAGCGGCCGATACGGTTGCAACGCGGGGCGCTCCCATAGGGAACAGGCGACGAGCCGTGCAGTGACGAAACAGGACATACATGGATTCGAAAAGCCTCGAATTTGAGAATCATCCGGCGTTTTCAGAAAAAGGCGTCCTGTGCGACGCCGAATCAGGCGGGATAGCTTTGCCGCTTGACGCCGCCGCCGGGGCCGGCGGCTGTTTTACAGATCTTTACCGTGAAACGGGCGTGCGTTTTTTATAGACGATGATCTCCGCGTCAGAGCCGTCGTCACCGTATTCGCAAACCAAAAGGTAATCTTCGTCAGCGGTAAGACCGTAACATCTGCTGCTGTTTTTCTTACACAGTTGATTGCCCAAATAGATTTTCTCGTCTTTCCAAAGCTTGACAGCCTGCCCGTTGGGAAGCGTGTATTCGAGGTTGATGTAAGCGCCCAAGAGAGCGTTCAGGCCCGTTACCTCCTCCATATCTTCGATGCCGAGCGCGTTGAACTCGGCAATCAACTCCTTTTTGAGGCGGCAAGGGCTTTCAATGCATTTTCCGCAGCGCTCGCAGCCGTTGTTTTGACAGCATACCGCCAGAACACAGTCGCCGCCAAACGGCCGCCCTTTTGTCGCGGCGCAACCGCCGCAGGTTTCCTTCAACCCGCATTGGCTGCAATCCAATCCGCATATCGATTCAATCATGGCGATTCCTCCGCAAATTGAAAATTTTCAATGGATCGTTCTCAGGCCGCTCTGGACCGCACTGTCATAATGAGAACCGCCGATCCCTTGGCGCGGCGCGCTATGTAAAAATCAGCGGCAGGCAAAACGCCTGCCGCTGAAAAAAGTTTTCCAAACGCCGCCGAAGCGAAAGAGGCGGTTTGCGAACAATCTTTCTACTCGGTCGCAAAGTTGGTAAAATAGCCTTTGATATAGACGACCGGCGTTCCACGGTCTCCGCTGCCGCTGACGAGGTCGCAGAGGCTGCCGACGAGGTCGGAGAGGCGGCGCGGCGTCGTGCCCTCGGAGCTCATGCGCCCGACAAGATCGGCGTCCTTGGCGAGGATTTTTTCCTTCATTGCCTTTTCGAGCGCTTCGCCGGTCAGATGACTGAATTCGTTGTCGGCGAAATACTTCATCTTGATCTCGTTAGGCGTGCCGGAGAGGCGCGGCGTATGCGCGGGCGAAACGACGGGGTCGGCGAATTCCCAGATCCCGCCCACAGGATCTTTAAAGCCGCCGTCGCCATAGACCATGACCTCGACGTTTTTACCGGTCGCCTCAAAGAGCCGCGCGTGCAGCTCTGCGACAAACTGCTCGCAGTCACGCGGGAAGAGCTTGACCTTTGTCTCGGTCGCCTTGTTGGAGCCAAGCAGACCATACTGCTCGTTAAAGCCGCTGCCGTCTACGGGCTGAGTCAGGAGTTCGTCCAGCGAATAGAGCCGCTCCGCGCCTGCCGCGGCGAGGCGGCGCTTGGTGCGGCGGCGGGAATGAATATCGCAGCCGATGACATTTTTGGTGTAATTGAGAATATGAGCCGGGTCGTTGGAGAGAACAATCTCGATATTGTCGCCGAGGCTTTTATAATATTCGATGTAATCGACGCCGGTAAAACGATGGACCGTAGAGCCGAATTTTTCCCGGAACTCGGCTTCGCTAAAACTGTCGGTATACGGATCGACGCCCTTCTCGTCGAGCAGATCCGGTTCGATCAACAGATTTCCGACCTCGTCGGCCGGATAAGAGAGCTGAACGATCAGCTTTTTGCAGCTGGAAGCAAACGCAGAGAGCAAAACCGCAAAGCGGTTGCGGCTCATAATCGGGAAGACAAGGCCGATGGTCTCTTCGCCGAGCTTGGCGCGCACATCCGCGGCGATCTGTTCCGTCGTCGCGTAATTGCCCTGCGCGCGCGCGACAACGGCTTCGGTCACGCCGACGATATCCCCGTCCTCAATCGGAAAATTTTCCGCGGCCGAGGCCGCGATGAGATTTTTGCAAATCATATCCGCCAGCGGGTCGCCCTGACGGAACACGGGCATAATCACACCCCGCGCGGTGACGCCGGTCATGCGCATAGCTTTCAGATCCTTTCATGGTCAATCGGTTTTGGTTCAATGATTGTTTGCGGGCGGCTTGTTGGCACACCACTTTTTATTATACATCAGAATGTAAAAAAAGTCAATCACGGCGATCAAATTCGTCTCGCGCCGCGTGTGCAGCGGGCGGAGACGCGCCGGCGGTTTCTGTTTCACTATTGTTACAGATACGGAGAAACGCTTGAAAACAATGGATTTATCCTCTATAATTTACCATGACAACCGATAGCGATTATCGATGCCGTTCCCCCCCCCCTCCCCACACACATTTCCTCCGCAGCGCCCAGCCTCCCTCCTTGCAGGCTGCGGCTGCAAAGGGCTGAAAGCCATACGCGGTATCGCAATCGAATCATATCATATTCATATATGGAAGAAACGGAGATTTGAAGATGAAACGGATCAAAACGGCTCGTCTGCTCGCCGGCCTGCTCTGCTGGCTGATGAGTATGCAGCTGTTCGTTGGCGCCGTGGATTATCACGATACGGGCGCGCTGCCGGCAGACCGGCGGGAGGCGCTCGCTCTGCTGTATGATCTCAACATTATGCGCGGCAGCGGCGGGCAATTCCGGCCGGACGACGAGCTGACGCGGCAGGAGATGTTCCGCGTCATGTATTCGATCATGGTCGGCGGAGAAATCGAGCCGCCCGGGGCGTATTACGCCGAAAAGCTGATTGATTCCGGCGTTTATGTGGATCTCGGCCAGATCGCGGATTGGGCGATGCCCTATGCCGGATATAACGTATTCAACAAAATTTTTGTCGGCAGCGACACGGGAGAACTCGATCCGCTCGGCAGCCTGACGTATGTGGACTGCGCAGCGACGCTTCTGCGGGCGCTCGGCATGCCCGAAGCGGAGCTGAAAGGAATACAGTACGCGAAAAACGCGATCAAATACGGGCAGGCGGCGGGGATTCTGACCGGCCTGAGCATGAAGGCGATCGACGATCCCGTCACGCGCGGCGACGCGGCGCTAATGATCCGAAACGCCCTGAACGCCTACTGTATTGCGGGGCTTTCCGGCGGCAGCCTGAGATACGCCGAGGAGACGGGGATGCAGCGGTATTTCCGGGTGGGCGCCTTGTCGGAGACGGTGCGAAGCGGCATTGTGACCGGCCGGCGCAGTGAGGGCGGACGCGATTGGATGGTCGTTTCAGCCGATGAGGAGAATCTGCTCTATCCCTTTGACGCGGAGCTGTACGCGCGCTATTTCGGCCGCCCTGTGCAGTGGAACGTCCGCTTTGACGGGGGCATTCTCACGCCGATGCGCCTCTGCGAAGGGACGGTGGAGTATACGGCCACGATCGGGCAGATTTCTCCGTTCAGCACGCAGAACGGAAAGCTGTATGTATACTTCGACGGGCAGAGGGTGGATTTTCCGGCGTCCGCGCTGACCGGCGCGCCGATGTTTATCTGCGACGCGGCGGCGGGGACGGTGTATCAGAAAAGCGGCGTCGACAATGTCATCAACCTCATTGAATATGTGCGCGCGGAATACGGCGGCCGTTACGGCGCCGATACGGCGGTCGCCGTCAGTTACAGCGACGAATATGTCGTTCTCCG
>QAMX01000103.1 GCA_003149835.1 Clostridiales bacterium | reverse complement strand
GGAAATAGATACCTGTACCGAAACAATTGTTTTCCAAAACGCCGGACGCTTTTTGCGGAAGCCGCCGCGCGGCGCCGATTTTTGCTCGGCGGCGAAAAGTTTACAGATATTGCTTGCGGCAGGGAAATAATTGTATTATAATAATAAGAGCGCCGTGACCGCGCGGGCAGCCCGGCGCTGACAGAGGCGAAAGGCTGAACCGACAGATTGAATCATCCCGAAAAGCAGAAAGGCTGGAAAATCCGTTCTGTTGCGATCGTCAAAGACGTGACAGGCGGCACTTTTGCTTTTCCGGCGCGCAAGGATGGCGCGCCGGCCGTTTTCGGGACGACGCACTTTTTCGGCGAGGCGGCCTGAAAGCTCGCGTATCACTCATCAACGGAGAAAACGGAAGACGAATGGAAAGAACAGAAACTCAAACCAAAATTGAGCGCTGCGCGCTGCGGCTGGTCGCCGCGTGGCTGGCGGCGATCAGCGTCTCCGCCGCCGCTGCGGGCGGTGAACAGACCGGCGGAAGCCTTGTAGCGGTCGCCGTCCTGACGCTTGTATTCTTCGCGCTGTTTACGACGGCCGCTTGGCGCATAAAGTCAGAGCGTTTGGACGCTTTCCTGTTTGCCGCGGCGGCGATTGTGACCTCGTTTATCCATGTCGCTAAGATTCGCGACATCTATTTTTGTTTTGCGGTCATCCTGTGTCTTGTGATCGCCGGCTGGATCCTGTTCGCGCGCGGGCGGCTTCCGGCCGCCGAGCCGCGGCTCGGCGCGAGAGCGGCGACAATATGGGTCGCCGCTCTCGCGGTCGCGCTGTTTCTCTTTATCGCGGTGTTGACGTCGCTGCGCTATCTGCAATATTACAGCCCGAACTTTGATTTCGGCATTTTCTCCAATATGTTCCACCATATGCGCGAGGATCTGTCGCAGACGGTTTCCTGCGAGCGCGACGCGGTCATTTCGCACTTTAACGTCCATATTTCGCCGATCTATTATCTCTTTCTGCCTTTCTACGCGCTGATTCCCTCTCCGGTGACGCTGCTGGTCTTGCAGGCGGCCGTTGTGGCGGGCGGCGTCGTTCCGCTGTGCCTGTTGGCGAAGCGGCGCGGCTTGAAGCCGCTGTTTGTCGCGCTGCTGGCGACGGCGTATCTCGCGTATCCGGCTTTTACAGGCGGCTGCTTTTATGATCTGCACGAAAACAAATTTCTGCCGGTGTTGATTCTCTCCGCCGTCTGCTGCTATGAATCGAAGCGGTTTCCCCTGATGTACCTGTTTGCGGCGCTGACGCTGTTTGTCAAGGAGGACGCGCCCGTCTATATGGCGGTGTTCGGGCTCTATCTGCTGCTTGGGCGGCGGGAGTATAAGCACGGAACGGCGTTGTTTTTGCTGTCCGTGGCGTATTTCCTGTTTGCGCTGACAATGCTTGAACAGTTTGGCCTGGGCGCGATGACATGGCGCTATGACAATATTTCCGACAGCGGCCTGATCGGAATTTTCAAAACATTGTTCACCGATCCCATGCGCGTGCTGGCGCAGTGTCTGACTGCGGAGAAGCTCGTTTTTGTCCTGCAAATGCTGCTGCCGCTGCTTTTCCTGCCCCTGCTGACCACGCGGCCGACGCGCTTTATCCTGCTGATCCCGTTTGTGCTCGTCAACCTGATGACAAATTATCAATACCAGTATTCGGTGCATTATCAGTATACCTACGGTTCGGGCGCGCTGCTGTTTTATGCGGCCGTGCTCAACCTTTCGGATATTTCAGAGCGGACGGGCTACCGGCTGCTCTGCGGCGCGGCGCTGGCCTCGACGCTGTTATTTACCTCGGTCAATCTGTCCCGAACCTCGCTGATCGGGAGCTACGCGGCGAGCCGGGATACGCGCGCGGCCATCGCCGACGCGCTCGCGTCGATTCCGGACGACGCCTCCGTCGCCGCGGATACGTTTTTCGTCGCGCATATAGCAAGGCGGGATCTGATTTTTGAATACCCCTCGAAAAACGAGACGGAATATATCGTTTTGGATCTGCGCTTTATTGCGCCTGAAAAGGCGCGGCAGACAATCCGCACCGTCGAGGACGGCGGCTATACGCTCGTGACCAAAACCGACGGCGCGGTCGCCGTGCTCAAACTGGCGGAAGGGGAGGAAGTACGGTGAAGCTCATCGTCATCGACGGACAGGGCGGCCGAATCGGCAAGCTGCTTGTCGAGCAGCTCATGAAAAGCGGCCGCTTCGACGGAGAACGGAATACGCTGATCGCGATCGGAACCAATACGATCGCCACGGCGGCGATGCTGAAAGCGGGAGCGCCGCTCGGCGCGACAGGGGACAACCCCGTCGCCGTCAACTGTGCGGACGCGGACATCATTGCCGGTCCGGTGGGGATTATCGCGGCGAACTCGTTATTAGGCGAGGTCACGCCGAGAATGGCGTTCGCCGTTGCCAGCAGTCCGGCGCGGAAGATCCTCATTCCCACCGGCCGGTGCAGCATTTCCATTGCCGGCGCGGCGGGTGTTTCCGTGACCGACTGCGTGCGCGCGGCCGTGGAGAGCGCGCTGAAAATTCTTGACGGAGAATTTACCGGTTTGACTTGACAGACGCGATTATTCTAATATAATAGTTAGTGGGACGGTCGCATTCCGTCCCATATCAATGGGGATAAAGGAGAGGATCTTGTAAAGATGAAAAAGAACCTTGTTGTGATCGGATACGGCGGTATGGGCGGATGGCATACGCAGCACGCGCTGACCAGCGACTGTGTGAATCTGGCCGGCGTATACGACATTCTTCCTGAAAAAAACGAGCTCGCGCGCAGCCGCGGCATTTTCGCATATGATTCGTTTGAAGCGGTTTTGGCGGATCCGGCGGTCGATCTGATTACGATCGCGGTGCCCAACGATTTTCACAAGGAGATCGCGGTCGCCGCGCTGAACGCCGGGAAGAACGTGATTTCCGAAAAGCCCGTCACCCTGTCGAGCGTTGATTTGACGGAGATGATCGAAGCGGCGCGGAAAAATCACCGCATTTTCTCCGTGCATCAGAACAGGCGCTGGGACGTTGATTTTCTGGCGATGAAAAAGATCTATGACTCCGGCGAGCTCGGCGAGGTGTTCACCATTGAATCGAGAATTCACGGCTCGCGCGGGATTCCCAGCGACTGGCGCGGCGAAAAAGAGCACGGCGGCGGTATGCTCTACGACTGGGGCGTCCATCTGGTCGACCAGATTTTGCAGATCATCAAAGAGGATATCAAAACCGTCTACTGCCGCTTTGAGCATTTGACCAACGACGAGGTGGACGACGGCTTTAAGCTTGTCCTCACCTTTGAAAGCGGCAAGGAAGCGTATGTCGAGGTCGGGACATATAACTTCATCGCCATGCCGCGCTTCTATATGCGCGCTAAAAACGGGACGGCGATGATCTCCGACTGGCGCGAGAAATGCAAGCTCGTTCGCTGCAAATACTGGCATGAGAGCGACGTCATCCCCGTGCAGACCGCCGCCGGCCTGACGAAGACCATGGCGCCGCGCGACAGCGTGACGGTCGACGAATATGAGATGGAGCGTCCCGCCAGCGACGTGCACGACTACTACCGCAATTTCTGCAAAGCCATCGACGGCGCAGAGACGCAGCTTGTCACCCATGACGAAATGATGAAGGTTATGCGCGTGATGGAGGAATGCTTCCGCTCCGTAGAGCTGGGGCAGGTCGTTGAATTTCACCTGTAAACCTGTGATTCTGCCGAAAAACGGCAAAATGTGATGAAATAGTCAAAAAAAAGCAAAATGATAAAAAATACAAAGATGCAGCCGCTATAAACGGCTGCATTTTTGTATTTTGTTAAGAAAAAAAGACGGGGGGGGGGACTTACGACTTGTTGACAATTATTTGCCAAAAATATATAATATACACATGTCGTATAACACATACAAATACAAATGTTTGTGATTTTCGGCAAATATTTAGAAAAGAGGCAGCGTATGAAAAAAAGACTCCTTCTCGTGCTCTTAGCGGTTCTCATGCTTGCGACGCTATTTGGCGCCTGCGGCGACAGCAACGATCCGGCAGAATCGACACCGGCGCCGACAGCGGATTCTACGACCTCCGCGCCGGATTCTCAGCCGTCAAAAACAACTCCCTCAGAGACGGACGATCCCTTCGATCTTTCCCAGAGCAGCACATGGACCGACGAACAGTGGCTGGCTTATGAGCAACAGCTTGACTTTGACGGTCGTACCTTTATGCTGTCTGTGGACAGAAACGACCGCACGCCATTTCTTGAAGACGGCCAAGTGAAGGAAGATGCCGTCGGTCAGGAACAGTTTGAAGTCTGGACCCAGTTAGAAGAAGACCTGAACATTCATATTGAGTATATGGATGCCGTGGGCGATTCCACGCAGGCCCTGACGTGGACGGTTTCCGGCGACAATCCGGCTGATTTCTATGAAATCAAAACGCATACATGGTTTCCGGTTTATGCGGCCGGCGGCCTTGTCGCGCTGAACTCCGAGGAGATTCTCAGCGCCGGCCTCGACGTCAACAACGAGAAGCTTCTGTACCAGCCTTTTACACACGCGTGGGATATCAACGGCGATACCTACGGCGTCCGATATGCCTCGAAATTTTTGCCGCCGGAGGCCGGCTGGGTGATGTTCTTCAATAAGGACCTCGTCAAATCGGTCGGCGTCGACGATCTGTATCAGGTCGTGCGAGACGGCGACTGGACATGGGATTATTTCCTCGAGCTCGCCGGAAAGCTGACCAAGGACAACGACGGCGACGGCCAGAACGACACATGGGGCCTTGCAACCGGCTACCTCGGCTACGGCGAAGAGGTTCTGCTGTCCGGCGGCAAGATCGTCGACTGGGTGGACGGAAGGCTGACCAGCCTGATCGATTCCACCGAAGCGCTGGAAACCTATGAGTTCCTCGATAAAGTGGCCAACAGCGGCTATCTGTGTGAAAACAAGGAGGGCGCCAACGCGACTTACTCGGAGGGACATCAGATGTTCAAATCCGGCGAGGTCGGTCTGCTGTGGTCGGAGATGAACCGCGCGATTAGGGGTAGAAGTGGCAGCACCGACTTGGGCAATGCCGAGATCAATTGGGGAACCATCCCGACTCCGAAGGCCGACAAGGATGCGGATTATATGAACGTCCTCGGCGGCGTCAAGTACGACGTGATGCTTGTCACCAACAAGGACAAAGCGACCTCTGCCGCGATCTATGCCGCGTTTGCCAGACGCCAGAACGATACGGATATCGCGACCTGTCTGAAACAGTATTTACAGGACGATGACGATACGGATTCTCTGGATATGATGGAGAATTACATTTTCTCGTCGCCGGTGGCGAACTGGTCGTGGTGCTCCAGGGAACACAACGACACCTACCGCGCCGAGGTTGTTTACAAGATCTTTGACGAGGAGCTGTCTCCGGCGAGCATCGTCGAATCGGCGAAGCCGCGTCTGCAAGCTCTGCTGGATGCGCTGAATCGTTAAACGTAGCGTC
>QAMX01000076.1 GCA_003149835.1 Clostridiales bacterium | reverse complement strand
GAACCGTCCACAAAAGCAGCGCCGAAACCCACCACACCGCCGGCGACAACCGCATCGTCAGAGCAGACACCAAGCGGAACCGTCGTCTCCCATGCGCTGGCCGACGCCGTCCGGCAGGCGCTGAACGTGCAGGGCGAAATCACCGACGAAATGCTCAAACGCGTCACAAAACTGGAGATTTATTTTGCTACCTGGGAGAATTCCGCATCCCTGCACATGATCGACGGTCAGCCTTATGGGCTGCCGGTTTCTGATCTGTCGGGGCTGGAAGCCTGTGAAAATCTGCAAAGCCTCTCACTCATCGATTATTACGGGACGGATCTGAGCCCTGTCGGCAAGCTGAGCCGTTTAACAGAGCTGTCCGTCGCATTTGCCGGCAATCTGCCGTCGGATCTTCTGTGGCAGACAGAGGTACTCGCGGATTTGCCGCTTGAACGGCTCGCCATCGACAACTATCCGCTCAGCGATCTGACAGACATCGGCCGAATTACCACGCTGCGGGAACTGTGGCTGACGCGCTGTCCGCTTGAAGATCTGTCGCCGCTTCAAAACCTCGCGTCGTTGGAAAAGCTGAACCTCGGCCGTTACACCGGCGTCGGGCTTCAGAACCGGCTGACCGATATCGCCGCGCTCTCGCATCTGAGCCGCCTGAACGGGCTGCGGCTGAGCGGCTTTTCGGGCGACCTGTCGCCGCTCGCCGCTTTGCCGCTGACGGATCTCTCCATCAGCCAATCCACGGCGGACAGCTTTGCGCCGCTGGCGTCGTTGACCCGGCTGATCCATCTGTGCGTCACAGATACAAACTTCACCGACGGCGATACCGCCGCATTTCAAACGATGAAAAGTCTGCGTTCTGTCCTTTGGGTGAACGCGCCAGAAGGCGCGCACCCGGAAGCTCTCGACGAAATGCTGGCGGCGGCCGGGCGGACGGATGTCGTCTCTGTTGCGTCGCTCATGAGCGACTCGACGCCGGAAGCGCAGGAAACCGTCAGCCGTTTCTGGGAAGCGTTTGCGATTGACAGCAGCTTCTGGCCGGACGGATTTTTCGAAGCCAATCTATCCTGATGCCCCCAAATATTGACTGCCCGGTTAAGCCGATCCGATCGTCATGGCGGCGGGCGTGTTTTTGCAGGGCGCGTTGACGTATGAATCCGGCAAGCTCGGCATTCTGCGCGCGCTCCGCGAAATCGCGGAAATGTAAAACTGAAAACCGTCTCGGCTGTGACAACGCCGACGAGACGGTTTTTATTTTTTGCACTTTTACTATTGACTTTTATGTAAAATTCTGGTTTAATATAGTGGAAAATTATTCATAAAGGCGAGCCGTTCTCACGCGCCAGCGCGCGCCATGAACGGGGTTTTCCAGATTTTCTTGAAAGCAGGTGGACCGTTATGAAACGAATTTTATCCTTTTCTGCCGCTCTGGTTCTCTCTTCCGCCCTGTTTGTATTCGGAAGTCGGGCAGCCGTCAAAGCGGCGGAATACCGGCAGCAGACCTTCATGGTCTGTTCTCCGTGGAGCATTGCCGAAGTTCTCTTTCCTCTGCTCCTGTTCGGCGCCCTTTTGTTTCTGTACGAGAGCGCCGTATCGCTGTTCCGAAAAAAGAACCTCGTCACCGCCGTTTTGCTCGCTGTCAGTCTGCTTCTGGCGTTCCTGTACCTGCTGCTTCTCTGGATTCCGTCCGGTAGCTTCGGCGGGATGATATGGGATTCCGTTCGGCGAGCCTCGCCGGTCATGGCCTGTTACTCAGCGTGGCTGATTTACGCGCTTGTGCGCCGCCATAAAGAGACGTAAGCTTTGATAACGTTCGCTTGGCGGTTCGACAGGATATGATAATTTGTCTTGATATTAAGGATACCATACCTATAAAAACGGAGGGATGAGGCTGATCTGCTCAGTCGCGGCTGCAAATTGAAACAGGCTGCCGCCGAACATCCACACGGAAGGAGATGCTTGATTGGTTGAACAGACAGACATGCGCTCAGCGCTCTGAGAGTCGTTCAGACGTTCTCCGGCGCGCCCGGCAATGGGCGTTCCTTGCGCTCGGCGGGCTGTTGCTGCTGCCGCTGTTGACCGCGTGCAGACGAACGCCCCCTACCCCCAAGCTGCCAAAAGCCTACCCATATGCGGCTGACGACGGCACGCCGAATCTCGACCTTTTCGACGAAAACTACCGCACCATAGGTGTCACTTCCTATAAACCGTCTCCGCGCGAAATGGAATGGCTGCTGCGGCAGGAGCAGCTTGACTTTGAGCGGGAATACGACAACATCGAAGCTTGGACCGAGCAGAGCGTTTACCCGGTCGATTTTGACAAAATCACCTGTACCGTACGCAACAACAACTCCGGCAAAGCGTTTTATGTCTGGCAAAGAGGATTTATTGAAAAAGCCGTCGACGGCGAATGGATCCGGCTCGAAAGGCTGGGCGAAGTGCGTGATATGAATTGGTTTCTTGTCGGATGGACCGAACAGGTTTTTGCTGAAAACGATCCAGGCTATGAGCCGCCGCCCTCGGACTGCGCGATTGTCACGGTGCCGCGCACCTATATGAGTTCCGGAGAGGTATCCCCGCTCTACGCGGATTCCTTCACGCCGGGCGCTTACCGTATCGCCCTGTATGTGGGCCGTGAAATCGTCTACGCCCCGTTTGAACTGACCGCCGTTCCCCCGTTTACATCATGAAAGGAGGACCCGTTGTGACCGGCCCTGTTGCGACAAGATTGCATGAATGGATCCATACGCACGGTGACGGGATCGGCGCTAACCCCTCCGGCATTCGCTTTACCGCCGGACTCTATGAGATCATCTGTGAAAAAATCGACGAGGGGCGGGTTCGTTACAATTATTGAGCCGCATCTTTATTGAGTTTTTTCTTTTGTAATTTTTCAGCCCTGCCGGATTGAGAAATCCGGCAGGGCTGATTTTTGATACGGTTTCGACCGTCAAGAGGCATGCTTTGCGCCGCGTTCCGTTACGGCAATACCGGTTCAAGCCCGTCAGGCGTCCTCGCGGCCGGCCTGACCGGCCTTTTCCGCCAGCCCCTGCAAATACTCGATCTCCTTTTTGGTGGCCGGACGGCACTCGCCGGGTTTCAGGTCGCCCAGCTTGATACGGCCCTCCGCAACGCGGACGAGACGCCGCACCGTAAGCCCTGCCGCCTCGCACATTTTGCGGATCTGGCGGTTATGCCCCTGCGTAATCACGAGCGACAGAACCGTTTTTTCGTCGATGAGCTTTAAAATGCGCACGCGCGCGGGCGCGGTGCGGAATCCGTCGTCCAGCGTCATCCCCGCTTCAAACAGCGGGACCGCTTTTTCCACGTCGCCCAGAACGGTCACATGGTATTCCTTCTCCACCCCGCAGGAAGGATGCGTCAGCACGCGCGCGACCTCGCCGTCGTTTGTGAGCAGAAGCAGGCCCTCAGAGGCCATATCGAGCCGGCCGACCGGATAGACGCGCTCCGCGACGTCCTTGACAAGCTCCATCACCGTCTTGCGGCCGCGGTCGTCCGCCGCGGTGGTGACATAGCCGCGCGGCTTGTAGACGAGCAGATACACATCCTTCTGACGTTTGCCGGCGATTCGTTTTCCGTCGATGGTAATCAGGTCGTTTTTGGTGTCGCAGGAGGTGCCGAGAATAATTCTACGCCCGTTGACCTTGACCCGCCCCTCGGCGATCAGTTTTTCCGCCGCGCGCCGCGAACAAACGCCGCGCTCGGCGATAATCTTTTGTACTCGTTCCTTCAAATGAAACCCTCATCCTGTTTTCAGCCTGATACGATTACAGGCATTTTTGTGATCTGACGCGCGTTTTGAGTTTTATCCCGCAAATCGTCGGCAGACGGGCGGAATGGGGCGGGCAAAAAATCTGCCTCGGAGAATCAGCGCGCGCTAATAAAGCACTCGGTTTTTGACTGTAAAGCTGTTTTCCACCGCTTCCGCAACGCACAGCTTTGACGAAGCGAGCACATGCCCCTGATACATCCAGACAATCTGCCCGACGGCGCGCCCCTGTATGAGCGGCGCATATTCAAACCGCGGGAGATAAACGACGCGCTCCAAGGCGGCTTTTTCGGCGGCGGTCAGATAGACGCCGACTTTTTCAGAGGCGAGCGCGACGCTTTCTCCGACGCCGCCGACGACCGTGAGCCGCGCTTCAAAAGCGCCTCCTGCCGACAGAACCTGCTCTGTATACTGCGAAAAGCCGTAATCATACAGCTTCGCATGGTCGCTCCAATCGCTCGGCGCGTTGATGGTCACTGCGATCAGCCGCCGGCCGTTGCGCAGCGCCGTCGAAACCAGACAGCGGCCGGCCGCCTTGGTATAGCCGGTCTTTCCCCCGTCGACGCCCTGTACCGTGTGCAGGAGCTTGTTGTGGTTGGCAAGCGTCCGCCCGGTAAGAACCACTTCCCGCGTGCCGGTTATTTTGGCAAAGTCTTCATTTTTCATCGCCGCCGCCATCAGCACGGCGAGATCATATGCGGAGGAATAATGCTCGGCGTCGTGCAGCCCGCTCGGATTGGTAAAATGCGTGTCCCGCAGGCCGAGCGCCGCCGCCTTTTGGTTCATCAGCGCGGCGAACCGTTCCGTTGACCCTGCCGCCGCGTCTGCAAGGGCAACGGCCGCGTCGTTGCCGCTGGCGAGCAAAAGCCCGTACAGCAGATCTGAAACCGAGACGGTTTCACCGTCTCGGAGATACATCCGCGAGCCCTCGGCCAGCGTATGCTCTCTGGCAACCGTGACGCTTGCGTCAAGCGGCAGCTGTTCGAGCGCGACCAGCGCGGTCATGATCTTTGTCGTGCTTGCGCACGGCAGACGTTTATGCGCCTCGCGCGAGGCATAGACCTCGCCGGTATCCGCGTCGTACAGCACATACGCCTGCGCGGAAACGGAGGGCGCAGCCGCCGCCGCAGGCATCGCCAGCGGCAGCGTCAGCGCCAGCAGCAGCGCCAACCCGGAAAATCGCCTCAGTCTCACATCGGATACCCCCGTATAATCGGTGATCAGCAGGACAGGCGCGCTTTGCTATGGCGCACGCGTTCCGCGAGATCACGGAAATCGCCGTGTGCCACGGCGCGAAACCCGTTTCGAGGGCCTCTGTCCTAACTTATTTATACAGCGGCGTGTCCGTTTTTATAACCGTAAAAACCGCGGCTGTAAATTCCGGTTCACCGG
>QAMX01000143.1 GCA_003149835.1 Clostridiales bacterium | reverse complement strand
TATTTTCAAAAAGAAACAAAAAATAGGAACGCGGATGCTTGGAAACGGCGGACGGCACAGGGGAGCGGGCGCCGGACGCCGTTTTACGAATGTTCATCAATTAGCCCTTGACGGCAACAGACGTCGGTGGTAAAATATATAAATAATGGAAACGTATCTTTTCTTTACTTTAAGCAGGGAAACGAGTTTCTGCGCGGCTTTGAAGCGGATGAATAAAATGAGCGGGGGATCACGGCGGAGATGTGGGTGAGCGACGGGTGGCGCGATTACGCGCTGATTGACTGCGGCGGCGGCGAGCGGCTGGAGCGCTGGGGCGAATATTTTCTTGTCCGGCCCGATCCGCAGGCGGTCTGGCGCCGCTCGTCGGAGGATCCCCGCTGGGAGCGGCCGGACGCGCGCTATCTGCGCTCGTCGTCAGGCGGCGGCCACTGGGAAAAATTTTCGATTCCCGAGCGCTGGTCGATCCGCTATCGCTCGCTGACGTTTCATATCAAACCCATGAACTTTAAGCACACCGGGATTTTTCCGGAGCAAGCGGCGAACTGGGACTGGGCGTCCGGTTTGATCCGCCGCGCCGGCCGGCCGGTCAAGGTGCTGAATCTTTTCGGCTATACCGGAGCGGCGACGCTGTCCGCCGCCGCCGCGGGGGCGGCGCTCTGCCATGTGGACGCAGCGCGCGGCATGGTGCAGTGGGGGCGGGAAAACGCGGAGACCTCCGGTCTGGCCGGCCGGCCGATCCGCTGGATCATCGACGACTGTATCAAGTTTGTCGAGCGCGAAAAGCGCCGCGGCAACCGCTACGACGCGGTGATTATGGATCCGCCCTCCTTCGGGCGCGGCCCGAACGGCGAGACGTGGAAGATCGAGGCGGAAATCGACGCGCTGATCCGCAGCGTGTGCGGGCTGCTTTCCGACCGGCCGCTGTTTCTGCTCGTGAATTCGTATTCGTCAGGTCTGTCCTCGGAGGCCGTCGGCTACATGCTGCGCGATACGGTGGAGCGCGCGTGGGGCGGCTCGACGGAATGCGGCGAGCTGGGATTGTCCGTCGAGGCGAGCGGGCTGACGCTGCCGTGCGGCGCGTCCGCGCGCTGGCAGGCCGATGAAGCAGGCCGATGAAAAGGAATGAACCGGAGAGGCATGGGACAAGCTGTGACAGACGCGATGATTCAGACGTTGGATTTGACATATACCTATACCAATGGCGACGAGGCCGTACAGCACACCGCCCTGAACCGCTTGACGGTCGAGATCGAGCGCGGCAAGATTACCGCGATCATCGGTCATAACGGCTCGGGCAAATCGACGCTGGCCAAACACTTCAACGCCATTCTGCTGCCGACCGGCGGAAAATGCTATGTGAAGGGCATGGACACCGCGGACGAGGCGCTGCTTTTTGAAATTCGCAAGACGGCGGGCATGGTCTTTCAGAACCCTGACAACCAGATTATCGCCTCGGTTGTCGACGAGGACGTGGCGTTTGCGCCGGAAAACCTCGGCTTGCCGCACGACGAGATTGTCGACCGCGTCAACAACGCCTTGGAAGCGGTCGGCATGACCGCGTTTGCGCACCATGCGCCGCACCTTCTGTCCGGCGGACAGAAGCAGCGCGTCGCCATCGCCGGCGTGCTCGCGATGCGGCCGGACTGTATCGTCCTCGACGAGCCGACGGCCATGCTCGACCCGCACGGGCGCAAGGAAGTGCTCGATACGGTTCTGGCGCTCCAACGCGAATACAATCTGACGGTCGTGCTGATTACGCACCACATGAACGAGGCGGCGCGGGCGGACAGGGTCATCGTCCTCAACGACGGGGAGGTTTATCTCGACGGTACGCCTTCGGAAACGCTGACGCAGGTCGGCGCGCTGCGCGCCGTCGGCCTTGATGTGCCGCCGGCGGTGGAGCTGCTCTATCTGCTCGGCGGGGAAGACGCGGCGCTGCCGCTGGACGCGTTTGACGAAAAGAGCTGTGCGGACCGGATTGCACAATGGCTGCAAAAGTGAGCCGCACGGAGTTTGATAACGTAGTAGGTTAAGCCGCGCGCCTTGTTGGCGCGCGGGAGAACAGGGAAGGCTGATTGACCAAAATGGCAGAACTGCTGCGCTGCGAAAAGCTGACGCATATATATAGCCCCAAGACGCCCTTTGAATTCCGCGCCCTCGACGGCATTGATCTGACGATTGACGACGGATGCTTTATCGGGCTGATCGGACATACGGGGTCGGGCAAATCGACGCTGATTCAGCATTTCAACGGCCTGCTGGCGCCGACGTCGGGCCGTGTTCTGATCCGAGGCGAGGATATCGCCGACGACAAGAAAAAACTGCGGGGCATTCGTTTTAAAGTCGGGCTGGTGTTCCAATTTCCCGAATACCAGCTCTTTGAGGAGACGGTCGAGAAGGATATCGCCTTCGGCCCCACGAACATGGGGCTGGATAAGGAAGAGGTGGACCGCCGTGTCGAGACGGCGGCGGAGACCATCGGCATTTCCAAAGAAATGCTGAAAAAGTCGCCGTTTGAGCTTTCGGGCGGCCAGAAGCGCCGCGTCGCCATCGCCGGCGTCGTCGCCATGGAGCCGGAGCTTTTGATTCTGGACGAACCGACCGCGGGACTGGACCCGCGCGGCCGCGACGAAATCCTCGGTTATATCCGCTCTTATAAGGAAAGCGGCAACCGCTCCGTCGTCATCGTTTCGCACAGCATGGACGACGTAGCCAGAATCGCCGACCGCATCATCGTCCTGCAAAAGGGCGGGATTATTATGGACGGCGCGCCGGGCGAGGTTTTTTCCCGCGCCGACGAGCTGATTGCCGCCGGGCTGGATGTGCCGTTCGCCGCCAACGTCATGCGGCGCCTGGCGCGGCAGGGCGCCATCCCGGTCGATATGCCGCCTGTCTACACGGTCGAGGCGGCGGCGGCGGCGCTTCGGGAATTGAAAGAGAAGAAAAGGGGAGAACGGGCCGCGCTGTAAGGCGGGAGAAAAGGCGTCGCGTTGGCGGCGCTCGCGGAGTGCGGCAAACGGGATTTATGTTGAAGGATATCACGCTCGGACAGTATTTTCCGGGAACGTCGATTATACACAAATTAGACGCGCGGATCAAGCTGATCCTCACGATTCTCTATATCGTCATGGTCTTCACGGCGAAGACGCCGGCGGGGTATCTCCTCGTGTTCGCTCTTCTCCTCTTTGTTATTTTCTCTTCGAGGATTTCCTTGAAGCTGATCGTCAGAAGCTTAAAATCGCTTGTCATTTTCATCGCGATTACGGCGGTGCTCAACATTTTTTTTACGCCGGGCGAAAACGTGATTTTCCAATGGAAATTTCTGAAAATCACCGAAGAAGGGCTGCGCTTTGCGTTTTTCATGGTGCTGCGGATCGTATTTCTGATCGCGGGGACGTCGATGCTGACGTATACGACTTCGCCGATCATGCTGACCGACGGGATTGAGCGGCTGCTGTCGCCGCTGCGCGTCGTGAAATTTCCGGTTCATGAGCTGGCGATGATGATGACGATCGCGCTCCGCTTTATTCCGACGCTGATCGATGAGACCGACAAAATTATGTCGGCGCAAAAAGCGCGCGGCGCCGATTTCGAGAGCGGCAACATTATCCGGCGCGCCAAAGCGCTGATCCCGCTGCTGATTCCGCTGTTTGTCAGCGCTTTCCGGCGCGCCGACGAGCTGGCGACGGCGATGGAATGCCGCTGCTACCGCGGCGGAAACGGGCGCACGAAATATAAAATCATGCGCGCGCGCTGGTCGGATTTTGTGGCGCTGTTCGTCTGCGCCGCGATTCAGGCGGGGATCATCGTTCTCGGAATCTATGGGATATAACGGAGAAACCGGTATGAGGAACATCGCGCTGCTGCTGCGATACGACGGGGCGCGCTACCACGGCTGGCAGACGCAGCAGAACGCTCTTACGGTACAGGAGCTTTTGGAACAGGCGCTCAGGCGGCTCACAGGCGAAAAAATCCCCAAGGGCGTTGCCGGCTGTTCGAGAACCGACGCCGGCGTTCATGCCAACGCCTATGTCGCCAACTTTTTTTCAGGCTGTACGATTCCGGCCGAGCGATTTCCCGCGGCCATGCGGCCGTTTCTGCCGCCGGACATCGCCGTCGTCCGCGCGGCGGACGTCGCCCCGGAATTCCACGCGCGCTTTTCCTGCGTAAAAAAGGAATATGTTTACAAGATCTACGGGGGCAGGGCGCCGGATCCGTTTTTATACCGGCGCGCGCTCTATCACCCGTATCCGCTCAATGTCAGCCTGATGAACAGGGCGGCGCTCGCGCTCTGCGGCCGGCACGATTTTCGGGCTTTTATGGCGGCCGGCGGCACGGTGAAAGACACCAGACGCACGGTGTTTTCCTGCGGCGTGGAGGAGCGGGGCGGCATGGCTGTCGTCACCGTCTCGGCGGACGGCTTTCTCTACAATATGGTGCGTATCATCGCGGGGACGCTGATCGCCGTCTCAGACGGCA
This sequence comes from Clostridiales bacterium, assembly GCA_003149835.1. Taxonomy (GTDB): domain Bacteria; phylum Bacillota; class Clostridia; order Oscillospirales; family QAMX01; genus QAMX01. The sequence continues at coordinate 7,654 of QAMX01000143.1, read as the reverse complement.
GGATTTCGGCCGGCGGCATGCCGGAGATTCTTCAATCGGGAGACCGCACGTTGGCGGGCGTTACCCTGCCGCCGTACGGACTGTATTTGAACCGGATCTGGTATCCGGACGGCGAGGCGCAGAAAATCATCTGAAAAGCGAAGGAGGCGGGCGGCATGACGGATCAGACGGACAACAGAAAAAATGCGGGAGAGCCGTCCGAACAGCTCAGCGCCGCCGACCGGATTTCGCAGAAGCTGCGCCGGCGCAAACGGCAGAATAAGGTGCGCTCCGTGGTCAAAAAGAGCGTGGCGGTCGCCGCGCTGGCGGCGGTGGTGATTCTGGGAGCCGTCTGTATTTACCGTTACTGGGACGTTTTCAAGCCGGAGAGCTTTCAAAAAGCCGTGACCGTCCGCGACAACAGCAAATCGCTGATGAAGATCGGCGGCGCTATGGATATCGTCACCGGAAATACGGCGCAGTACGTGCCCTTTGCGTCGGGGCTCGCGGTGGTCACGACGACGAGCGTGCGCTATGCGACGGAGGACGGCGCGGAGGGTTTCATGGAAGAGGTGGCGCTGAATAAGCCCGCCGTCGCCGTGGCGGAGAATAGCTTTGCCGTTTACGACCGCGGCGGAAAAACGGTTGTCAGCGCCGGTCCGTCCGGCATACTGGCCGAAGGAGAGACGCTCGGGACGACAATCGGCCTAAGCGTCAACCGGGACGGTGTCATCGCCGCCGTGACGGAATGCGAGGGGTATAAATGCGCCGTGACCGTGTATGATAAATATCTGAACAGAATCTATACGTGGAAAACGCCGGAGTATTTTGCCTCTGCCGGTATCGTGTCGGCGGACGGGCGCCGTCTTGCCGTCGCTGCGGTTTACACAAAGGCGTCCAAGCTCTGCTCGGCCGTGCTGCTTTTTGATTTGCAGAAGGAGGGCGTCGCCGCCGTAGTCGAGCTGGGCGGTTCGCCGGTCGTCGCGCTGAGGGAGAATGCGGGCGGTTTTCTGATCGTAACCGACGCCGATGCGGTAAGCGCCGCGTGGGACGGGACGATTCTTTCTCGCGTCAGCTTTCAGGGCGAAAAGGTCGCGGGGCTTGCCGCCGACGGCGACGGCATGTATATCCTGCTCGATGTGACGAGCGATGTGACGGCGAAATACCGGTTGATTCGAATCGGTGGAGACGGGGCCAAAACGGCCGAGGTTGCGCTGAAATGCGACATTCAGGCGATGACCGCCAATAACGGCATGATCGCGATCCTCACAGGAAACCAGATTCGCCTGTATGATTCGGCGCTGGCGATTAAAAAATATATCTCTCCTGAGCCGGGCGTCACGAATATCGTCATGATGAAGAATAATAAGCTGGTAATGATTACCGCGCAGGAGATTTTTATTGCCTGACGCCCTGCTGAAAAAACGGAGGTCACAATGGCTCTGATCGTTGATTTCATACTGATTCTGATCATATTTTTATCGGCGTGGATGGGATATAAACGGGGGATCGTCAAGACGGCGGTTAAATTCGGTCTGCTGCTGATTTCGGTCGTGCTGGCGAAAACGGTCTCCGGCGCGCTCGCGGCCTCGCTTTCAAACGCGCTGCCGATGCCCGGTATCGGCACAAAGCTGGCCTCTTATCTGAACATCAACATCGAAAAGCTGGAAAACATGTCGCTGGCCGAGCTGTTGACCGATTGGGGCTTTCCCGATAAGGCGGCGCGCAGCATTGAGGAGTTCGTCGGCTCCACGGCGCAGACAGCCAATGAATCGATCACCAGACAGGTCACGCCCGCGATCGACCGGCTGCTGACAGAGGTTTTGCTCTTTGCGTTTCTCCTGATCGTTTTTTGGCTGATTACAATCCTGTTGACAACGTTGGTCAACAACGTGTTTGAGCTGCCCGTACTGAGCACGGTCAACCATGCGACCGGACTGGCGGCCGGAGCCGTCGTAGGGCTGCTGTCCGCGTTTGTGATCGTTTTTATTATGGTTTGGAGCTTTCCGCTGCTGGATGCGAGCCTGGACGTTTCATTGACGGAGCGCATCTGCGACAAATCGTTTATGATCGGCTTGCTGCGCCATGTGAACCCGTTTATGAGTTTATTCGGTTGACAGAGAAAGAAAAACAATCCTGTGGAAAGGACGGCGCTTTTTTGTGAATATCCCCAATATCCTCTCACTATTCAGGTTGATGCTTGTTCCATGCTTCGCGGTGCTCTATATGTCGTCGATGGAATATGCGGATCTTTTTGCGGGTATCGTTTTCGTCGCAGCGGCTCTAACCGACGTGATTGACGGCTATCTCGCGCGACGCTGGCATCAGATTACGAAATTTGGGCGGATCCTCGACCCGCTGGCAGACAAGCTGTTGCAGCTGACCGCTCTGGCGTGCCTGACGTTTAAGGAAATTATCCCAACGGCGCTGTTAGTGGTCTTTCTGGCCAAGGAGCTGCTGATGATTTTGGGCGGGATGTTCATGGTCAATAAGCTTGACGACGTGATTCCCTCGAATTTGTACGGCAAGATCGTCTCATTTTTGGTTTCGGCGACGATTTGCGCGGCGATTTTCTTCCATTCCACAGCCGCTAAGACCGTGCCGAAGCTGTTTCCAACGCTGTTTGCCGTTGTGACGGCGCTGGCGCTCGCCGCGCTGGTGGTGTATTTCATCCGCTATGTCCGCTGCCTGAGAAAGAAAAAAATTGTGCTTGACGACCGCTCGGGGAAACTCAAAGACTGAAAACGCTGCGGCGTTTTCCCGGCGGATTTTTGATAAGATTTGCAGGGGAGTCCCCGCTGGACGGGAGAGCTTCCGGTAAAGAAAGGACAGAATCATGGAAAAAATGCTGTGTGCGAGGTGCAAGAAGAACATTGCATCCGTGTTTATTACGAGAATGGAGAACGGCGTGCCCAAAAACGAAGGCATCTGCCTGAAATGCGCGCATGAGCTCGGGATCAAGCCCGTCGACGACATGATGGAAAAGATGGGCATTTCCGAAGACGATCTGGAAAACATCACGCGGGATATGATGAGCGTGCTCGCGCCGCAGGACAATAACGGAGATGAAGACGGCGATGGGGACGAGGGCGGCGACGCCGCTACCAACGCCGCGACGTTTCCGTTTCTCGACAAGCTGTTCGGCGCGGCGCGCCAACAGCCGTCCGGAGACGAAACCGCGCCGGAAAAACCGAGCCGAACCGGCGTCAAAGAGGCGCAGAAGAGCAAAAAAAAGTATAAATTCCTCGACTCCTACTGCGTCAGTCTCAACGACAAAGCGCGGGCCTCTCAGCTCGACCGCATCGTCGGGCGGGCGGAGGAGATAGAGCGCGTCATCCAGATTCTCAACCGGCGGCAGAAAAACAACCCCTGCCTGATCGGCGAGCCCGGCGTCGGCAAAACGGCGATTGCGGAAGGGCTGGCTATGAAGATCGTCGCCGGAGACGTTCCGTCAAAGCTGGCGAATAAAGAGGTCTGGCTCCTTGACCTCACAGCCTGCATCGCCGGAACCCAGTTCCGCGGCCAGTTTGAAAGCCGCATGAAGGGTCTGATCGACGAGGTCAAGCGGCTCGGCAACATCATCCTTGTGATCGACGAGGTGCACAATCTGGTCGGCGCGGGCGACGCCGAGGGCTCGATGAACGCCGCCAACATTTTGAAGCCGGCGCTCTCGCGCGGCGAGGTGCAGGTTGTCGGCGCGACGACGTTCAATGAATACCGGAAATATATCGAAAAGGACGCAGCCCTTGAACGGCGCTTCCAGCCCGTCACCGTCGCGGAACCGTCGATTGAAGACGCGGTGAAAATTCTCATCGGCATTAAGGGCTATTACGAGGATTTCCATATCGTCAATATCTCCAACGAAATCGCGCGTCAGGCCGTACTGCTCTCCGAGCGGTACATAACCGACCGCTATCTGCCGGACAAAGCCATCGACCTGATCGACGAGGCCAGCTCGGCGGTGAACCTGCGCAACAAAAACATCGCCCGGACGGACGCGCTCAACAAAGAGCTTGCCGAGATCAACGCCAAGCGCGACGAGATCATTTCGCTCAACACCGAGGAATCCTACCAGGAGCTCGCCTCTCTGCGGAGCCGGGAGCTGACGCTGCAAGGCGAACTCGACAGCATCAGCAGTTCGCGCCTGGACGTGACGGTGGACGACTTGGCGCACGTCATCGAGCTGTGGACAAAGATTCCCGCCTCCAAGGTGACGGAGACGGAATTCAGGCGCCTGAACGAACTGGAAACGCGCCTGAAAGCGCACGTCATCGGACAGGATAAGGCGATTACAGCGGTGGCCGCGGCCATCAAGCGCAACCGTGCCGGAATCTCTGCCAAGCGCAAGCCGGTTTCCTTCATCTTCGCCGGCCCGACGGGCGTCGGCAAGACCGAATTGGTGCGGCGTCTCGCGTTCGACCTGTTCGATACGCCCGAATCGCTGATTCGGCTGGACATGTCCGAATTTATGGAGAAGCACTCTGTTTCCCGGATCATCGGCGCGCCGCCGGGATATGTGGGCTACGACGAGGCCGGACAGCTGACGGAGAAGATCCGGCGCAAGCCGTACAGCGTCATTTTGTTCGACGAGATCGAAAAGGCGCACCCGGATGTGATGAACATCCTGCTGCAAATTCTCGACGACGGCCGCGTCACCGACGCGCACGGCCGCGTCGTGAGCTTTGAAAACACGATCATCGTTATGACGACAAACGCCGGCAGCCAGAAGTCGAGCGGCGTGGCAGGATTTGGCAAGTCCGCCAACGACCAGAACGACGAGCGCACGATGAAAGCGCTCGAAGAGGTTTTCCGGCCGGAATTCATCAACCGCGTCGACGAGATCATTACCTTCAATTCGCTGTCCGTCGATGATTTCAAGCAGATTACGCGCCTGATGCTCGACGAATTGAAGCAGTCGCTGGCTGATCGCGGCATTGCGCTCGGCTACGACGATTCGGCGGTCGAGTACCTGACGAAAAAATCCTATTCGCTCAAATACGGGGCGCGGAATCTGCGCAGGCTGATTCAGAAAGAGGTCGAGGATGCGGCCGCCGCCGAGATCATCTCGCGCTATGAAAACGCCGTCACGGCGCTTTCGGTTTCCGCTTCGGCCGACAAAATCGATATTACCGCCGTTTAAGCGCCTTTCACGTCTGTTTTCCGCCTATTTTGTGGGAAAAAGCCGCACAGGGAAATCTCATCTGCACGGCGGGCGGTTCCGGCCTGGCGGCGGAGAAAGGATTCGTTAAGGACATATGGGGAGCATATTCAGCGACAGCGCCGGTATGCGGATGCTGTCCCCGGCGCGGCGGGTTTCACGCGTCGCTCCGGTCAAGCGACGCCGCGCCTGCGCGCTTGTTTTTGACGAAAGCCCATGCGCTTATGGCGGGGTGACCGAGTCTCTGACAGCGGCGCTTCGGGAGGCAGAGGCGCGGGCGACCTTTGCGCTTTACGGTTCGACGGCTGAAAACTACCCGGACAGGCGCGGCAGACGCCTGCGTGAATCCGGCCGCGGCATTCGATACGCGCATTTGCCGGACTTTGAGGCGGACGCGCAGGGCGGCGCCGCCGCCTGCCCCGAGCTGGTCGCCGAGATTCTACGCTCAGGCTGCGCGGCCGCCGCAGGAGGATATCGCTTCATCCCGAACGGCAGGGCGTTTTTTTCCAAGCGCAGGGCGTTTATGACGGCCGAGGAGTCGTTTGACGATTTACAGCGTCTGACCGAGCTGCTCGCCGCGCAGGGAGCCGGCGCGACCGCGTATCTGCCGCCGTTTGGCGCGGCGCTGATCGCCGACGGCCGATCGGTATACGATGTCTGCAACGCGCTCGGCCTTGACTGTCTCGTCCCCGCGCATTCCTTTGGCGCGCAGTTCTATACGGGCGAGGATGAAAAGGCGGAGGCGGAACGGATTCTGCGCGCTTTTCGGGCGAGGCTGAACGCCAACGCCGCGTATTTTGACGGCAAGGTTGTCCGCTTGGACGGCGGCAAAAGCCCGCGGCTCAAAGAGCCGGTCGCTCCGCTCGTCATCCGGCGGCTGCTGGCGCTGCTGAAAGACAACGGATACGAGCTGACGACTGTGGACGGGCTTTTGGCGCGCTCTCCGTTTTCGGATTTGACGGCGGAGGATGAAGCGTTTGCCGCGGCGAAAGCGATGCTGGATCGCGGCTATACCGTTTGCTGCCGTGACAGTGCGTTTCGCCCGAACGCAGCGGTGACGCGCGAAGAGCTGTATGCGATGCTTGTCCCGCCGAATATCATGCGCGACTATATGCTTTCGCGCCTGAAAAAGACGGAGCCGGTTTTTCCGCTCAATCGAAGAAGCGAGAAAGAGTTCCTGATGTCGCCGGGAAGCGCGGTTTCAGCGGGGATGTTTTACGGCTATGAGGTCGGCTGGCCGCTGGGACACCGGCAGGCCGCGATGACGCCGCACAGCTTCGCCGTTTTTCTGGACAAGGCGGCGGCGGGGAAGCGATTGGATTGGAAGCCGCCGGCAGACGGCACTCTCCTGAAAAAAGATCTTATAAGCGCCCTGGATCAGCTGATCCGGGCGGAACAGGCGGTTTGAGATGGGAAAGAACAAGGGAAAAAAACAGTATCAAAACAAACGCACACAGAAAAAACAGTACGAACCTCCGGTCGTACAGAAATCGCAGGAGGAGATCGACCGTGAATTCGCCGAGCGCTACGGTGAGGGCGGCGTCCTCAAAAATACGCTGAAAATCTGGCGCGATTCGTCCCGGGCGACGTTTATCACCTATTTTCCGGTTCTCCTTTTTGAGCTGATCTATTGTGTCGCGTGGTTTATCGTCAGCGTTTTCGCGTTTATTCCGGGAACCCGGAGCTTCGGTCTGGCCGGACGGGATGTGATCGTCTTTATCAACGCGATGATCGCTGCGGTCGGTCTGCCGCTGCTGCTGAGCTATCTGCATGTGCGTTATAACTTTGCAGCCAAACGCTATTACTTTACAAACGCGTTTAAATACGTCCTGCCGGCCTGTGTGATCTATCTGATCCTCGATTTTATCAACTCCTATATTGCGTTTATGTTTGCAGAGAACCGCGGCGAAGCGACGATAGCCAAATTGGAAACGAGCCTGTATATTGCCATCGTCATGGCGGCTGCGATTGCGATTTTCGCCTGTATCGCTCAGGTCGCGCTGATGATCAAGAAAAATAAAGACGAGCCTCTTGCCGTCAAGCTCGCTGTCGGTACAAAGCACAACATAGACGATAAGGACCAATAAAAAATCTGTTTTGCCGTAATATCATCCCCATAGAATAGTGCTTGAAATCTGGGTAGTTGCAAGCGCTATTCTATGGGGATGACGTATTTGCATATACTCTCTTATAATCCAGTCGGCATTTTCGGAGAAAGCCTCTGTTCCGGCGATGCACAGAACCGGGTATTTCTGTTCAGATATCCATACTTCGCGCTGTTCCATGCTGAATGGCTCCGGCGGATCCGTACCGTAGCGGCGCGCACACGCCATAGAATCCCTGTATACTTCGCCGGATTCGGGAACTCTGTCTCCCTCCTTGAAAAAACAGACAAATAAAAACGGTAAATACCATGGTTTCCCATCGTATCTACCGCTCTGATTTTATGGAGGCACCACCCAGAATCGAACTGGGGAATAAAGGTTTTGCAGACCTCTGCCTTACCGCTTGGCTATG
>QAMX01000123.1 GCA_003149835.1 Clostridiales bacterium | reverse complement strand
GCCCGTATGACCGGCATATTTTCAAACAGCCTGTGCGGCGCTGCCGCGGACGGAGGTGATCCGGGCTTGACCAAAACCAATCATACGCTGTGGCGGATCTGTCTCGTCGGCGTGATGGCGCTGGCGCTGACGGTGACGATGGCGGTGCGTCTGCTGCGCTTGCAGCTTTCCGCGCCTGCGCCTCAAAGCGGCGCGGCGGGCGTCAGCGGCAGGACGACGCTGTATACGAGAGCCGTGCCCGCGATGCGCGGCGAGATCCTCGACCGTTACGGGCGCAAGCTCGTAGCCAACACGGTCATATACAACATCCAGTTCGACTATGTTCTCTGGAACAAAAAGCAGCAGAACGAGACGATCGCCAGGCTGCTCGCGCTCTGCGACGAATTCGGCATGGTCTATGAGGATTCGCTGCCGCTCGGGCTCGACAAGGAGACGTATCTGACCGACCGCTCCGGAGAGAGCGCGGCCGACCGGCGCCTGAACCGATTCTTGGAGGCGCGCGAATGGGAGACCACGATTCAGGCGGACGAGCTGCTGCACAAGCTGCGGCAGTATTATGAGGTGGACGACGAGCTTTCGTACGGGGAGGCGCGCCGCCTTATCGGCATCCGCTACGATTTGGAGACCGGCGATTTTTCATCCGTGTCGCCGTTTGTGTTTTTAGAGGACGTGCCCATTGAGCTGGTAACGCGCATCAGCGAGAGGGCGGAGGAATTTCCAGGCGTGCGGACCGCGACGGCGTACCGGCGCGAATATACGACGGAGTATGCGGCCCATCTGCTCGGCCACATCGGCGCGATCCCGGACACGGAGTATGCGGCGCTTTCGGAGCAGGGCTATAAGCTCAGCGACCGCATCGGCAGAGACGGCGCGGAGAAGGCGTTTGAATCCTATCTGCGCGGCGTCGACGGGTATGAAAAGCTGCGCCTCGACAGCGACGGCCGAATCGTCGAGATCGTTGAGGAACAGCCGGCGCAGGCGGGCAGCAACGTCATGCTGACGATCGACATTCGCTTGCAGGGCGCGGTCGAACGGGCGCTCGCCGAGCAGATTGAACAGATGGTCGCCGAGGGGATAGAGGATCCGGAAAAGCCGCAGGATGTCGAGGGCGGCGCCGCCGTCGTCATCGACATCGCCACGGGCGACATTCTGGCCAGCGCCTCGTACCCGTCGTTTGATATCACACGCTTCAACGAGCTGTTCAATGAGCTCAATGCGGACGAGATGAAGCCGATGCTCAACCGCGCGCTGAGCGGCATCTACTCTCCGGGCTCTATTTTTAAGATGGTGACCTCGGTGGCCGGGCTCGAGCTCGGCGTCATCACGCCGGAAACGGTCATCACCGATACGGGCGTCTACCGTTACTATCCTGACTATCAGCCCTCCTGCTGGCTGTACAGCTCCTCGCGGCTGACGCACGGCGACGAAACCGTCGTCGAGGCGCTCCGCGATTCCTGCAACATCTTTTTCTTCGACGTGGGTCGGCAGCTCGGCATCGAAAACCTGTCGTCCTACGCGCGGGCGTTCGGCTTCGGCGAATACACCGGAGTGGAGCTCAGCGGGGAGTCGAGGGGCTATGTCGCCTCGCCGGAGGCCAAAAAACGCCTCGAAGGCACGGCGTGGGTCGACGGCGACACCCTGGCCGCGGCCATCGGCCAGTCCTCGAACCTGTTTACGCCGCTGCAAATGGCCAACTACATCGCCACGCTCGCCAACGGCGGCACGCGCTATGAGACGCATCTCCTGAAATACGTCTGCGCCAACGACTATTCCTCGGTGCTGTCGGCTACGCAGTCGGTGATCGCCGGACGGGTCGAGATGTCTGAACTGACCTATAAAACCGTCATGGAGGGGATGTCCGAGGTGACGGAAAACGGGACGGCGGCGAGCGCGTTTAAAAATTACGGCATCCACGTCGGCGGAAAGACCGGCTCGGCGCAGGTGTCGTCCGGTACAGCCAACAGCGTTTTTGCAGCCTTTGCGCCGTTTGACGACCCGCAGATCGCCGTTGTCGTCGTCGTTGAGCACGGCGAATCCGGAAACCGCATCGCGCCGATCGCGCGCAGCATTTTTGACGCCTATTTTGAGCTGAACGGGATGGCCGGCCAGTAAAAAACGATGAGCGGGGCGTCGGTCCCGAAGGCATCCAAGCGGAGAGCGCCGGCCGCGCGGCGTCCGGAGGGCGGCGGCGTTTTCGGGAAACAGGGCCGAAACCATGAGCTTCACGGAGGTGAACCGCATTTTGATCAATCATGCGAATCTGTACGCCGTTGTTTCCGGCAAGGGCGGCACCGGGAAGACCACGGTCTGCGCCGCAGTCGCCTCGGCGCTTTCGCTGCTGGGGCGCTCTGTCTGCGCCGTCGATCTGGACGTCGGACTGCACAACCTCGATCTGGCGCTTGGCTTGCAGGACAAGGCGGTTTTTGACCTCGGGGACGTGATGTCCGGCAGAACGCCGCTGGAAACGGCGCTGCTGACGCGCCCCGATCTGCCCAATCTCTCCCTGCTCGCCGCTCCGGCGGACTATGCGGACATGGCGGACGGCGGCCGTTTTGCCGAAATCCTGGACGCGCTGACCGGCCGGTTTCAGTATTGCTTTCTCGACGCGCCGGCGGGGCTGGGCCGCGGCTTTGAGCTGGCCGCGGCGAATGCGGGCCGGGCGCTCGTCGTCTCGACGCCCGACACGCCGTGTATGATGGATTCAGCCGCGGCGGCCGCGCGGCTGACCGCGATGGGCGTCGAGGAGGCGCGGCTGGTGCTGAACCGCGTCGTTCGCAGGCTGATCCGCCGCAGAAGCGCCTATAACATCGACGAGGCGATGGACTTTGTGGGTCTGCCTCTGGCGGGCGTGATTTTTGAGGACAGCGCCGTGACGGAGGCGTTCAACCGCTGCGAGCCGCTGCTGCTGACGGGCGCAAAGGCGGCCGCGGGGTTTATGGACATCGCCAAGCGGCTCGAAGGCTTTCCGGTGCGGCCGAAATTTTAGCCGGCGTGATATTTTTTGCCGAATACGGCTTGCAAAATCCACAGAATCTTGTATAATATGAGATAGAGATTTGTCTGTCCGGCGGCGGCTGCCAGAGGCGGCGGCGCGGGCGGTGGATAGCGGCGGCTGGCTGCCGCGGGCATTTTGTACGAACGGAGAAAGAGCATGAATATCGCCCTGATTGCGCATGACAAGAAGAAAGAGCTGATGGTTCAGATCTGTATCGCTTACTGCGGAATTCTCGCAAAGCACAATATTTTTGCAACCGAAACTACGGGTAAGCTCGTCGCCGAGGCGACGGGGTTAAAGGTGCACCGCTTTTTATCCGGCGCGCAGGGCGGCGACCAGCAGATCGGCGCGCGCATTGTCTATAACGAGATCGATCTGGTGCTCTTTTTCCGCGATCCGCTGACGCCGGGGCCGGGCGAGCCGGATGTGCATAACCTGCTGCGCCTGTGCGATATCCACAACGTGCCCGTCGCGACCAACGTCGCCACGGCCGAGGTGCTGATTCTCGGCATGAACCGCGGCGACCTTGACTGGCGCGACATCGTAAATCCGAAAAACTGAGCGTTTTTTCTCGTTCAACGCCAAAAAAATCTGCAAAAAGTATTGACTTTTTTTCTGGGTGTGCTATAATATATAGTACCTATGAAAAAAGGTCTTATTTTTTTGGCCTTTTTTAGGGAGGCAAAACTTTAAGGAGGTGCCGTTAAAGCATGAGAGTCAGAATCACTCTCGCCTGCACGGAGTGCAAGCAGCGAAACTATGACACGATGAAAAACAAAAAGCATACCCCCGACCGGCTTGAGCGGAATAAGTATTGCAGATTCTGCCGCAAGCATACCCTGCACAGAGAGACAAAGTAGCGTCTGAGCTGTGATGACAATGAGAAAGGGTGAAGAAAGTGGCGGATAACGAAAAAACGGACAAGCTGGACGCGGCCGAGCTGAAACCGGCGGGAAACGAGAAAAACGTTCCGGCTAAGGGCGGCAAGGACAAGAAAAAGCCGAACTTTTTTCAGCGGGTCGGCGGACGGATCAAAAAGTGGTTCAAAGAGCTGAAAAGCGAAGCGAAAAAGGTCACATGGCCGACCTTCAAGCAGGTCGTCAACAACACGATGGTTGTTTTTGCCATGGTGATCATCGTCGGCGCGGTTATCCTGCTGGCGGACTTCGCTTTCAGAAACAGCCTCGATCTGTTCATCAGCTTATTTTAGCGCGTAGCCGCTAAGCAAAAGGAGAGCCTTCATGTCGGAAGAAGCGAAATGGTACGTCATTCACACCTACTCCGGTTACGAGAACAAGGTGGCCAAGACAATTGAAAAGACCGTTGAAAACAGGCATTTGGAGGAGATGTTCCCCGATATCCTGATCCCGACGGAAAAGGTCACCGAGACCCGCGAGGACAAAGACGGCGGGAAGTCGGAGGTCGAGGTCGAACGCAAGACCTATCCCGGCTACGTTTTGGTCAAGATGGTGATGAACGACGAGACATGGCACGTCGTGCGCAATGTGCGCGGCGTCACAAGCTTCGTCGGGCCGGGTTCCAAGCCTGTGCCGCTGTCAGAAGCGGAGGTCGCCAAGCTCTGCGGCGAACGGCATGTCGCCGCGCCGCCCGCATACGGGGTCGGCGATATCGTCCGCATTTGCGACGGGATGCTGGAGGGTTTCTCCGGCACAGTCGAGGCGGTTTCTCCGGACAACACCACGGTCAAAGTGAAGGTCATTATGTTCGGCCGCGAGCAGACTGTGGAGCTCGACACGGAACAGGTCGAGCTGGACGCGTAAAAAAGCGTCCGATCCCGCGCGAATTTTTGTTTTTTAGATTGTTAGGAGGTTTCGCAATACTATGGCGCAGAAAGTAGTCGCAGTCGTCAAATTTCAGATCAACGCCGGAAAGGCGGTCGCAGGGCCTCCGGTCGGCCCAGCGCTGGCGCCGCACGGCATCAGTCTTCCGAATTTTGTCAAGGAGTTCAACGAGCGGACGAAGAACGACGTCGGCTTTAAAGTTCCGGTTGTCGTAACGGTTTACGCAGACCGCTCCTTTACCTTTATCACCAAGTCGCCCCCGGCCGCCGCGCTGATTAAGAAGGCATGCAACATCGAGAGCGGCTCCGGCGTTCCCAATAAGACCAAGGTCGCCACCATCACCAAGGAAGATATCCGCAAGATCGCGGAGACGAAAATGAACGACCTGAACGCCAAGGATATCGAAGGCGCGATGAGCATGGTCGCGGGCACCTGCCGCAGCATGGGCGTCGTTGTCAAGGACTAAAACGGTAAAGGTTTTTGGAAACAAGCTCTCCTGATAAATAGCGGGGCATATCGGCCCCTGCGGTGGGAGGATCATTCCGAAGTACCACTTTGAGGAGGAAAATGCAAGTGCATAGAGGAAAAAAATATCTTGACAGCGTCAAGGCTTATGATAAGCAGAATCAGTTCGAGCCGGACGAGGCGCTGAACCTCGTGATTCAGAACGCCAAGGCCAAGTTCGACGAGACCGTCGAGCTGCACATCCGTCTGGGCGTCGACTCGCGCCATGCCGACCAGCAGGTCAGGGGCGCGGTCGTTCTGCCGCACGGGACGGGCAAAAAGGTCCGCGTGCTCGTATTTGCGCGCGACGCCAAGGCCGCCGAGGCGACCGAAGCGGGCGCGGATCTCGTCGGCGCCGAGGACATGGTTCAGAGAATCCAGAAGGAAAACTTCTTTGAGTTTGACGCCGTTGTCGCCACGCCCGATATGATGGGCGTTGTCGGCCGTATCGGCCGTATCCTCGGCCCCAAGGGTTTGATGCCGAACCCGAAGGCCGGAACGGTTACGCCCAATGTCGCGCAGGCGGTCAAGGAGCTGAAAGCCGGTAAAATCGAATACCGTCTCGACAGAACCAATATCATCCACTGCCCGATCGGCAAGATTTCGTTCGGCGCTGAAAAGCTGTCCGAAAACCTGCGCACGCTGACCAACGCGGTTGTCCGCGCCAAGCCGGCCGCTGCGAAGGGACAGTATATCCGCTCCTGCGTCGTTACCTCGACGATGGGGCCGGGCGTTAAAATCAATACCTCGCGCGTCTCCGAGGTCATCTGACCTGCGGATTCCAAAACGGTTATCAGCGGCCTTTGGCCGAGGATAATACATCAAAAAGCCTTTTCCGAAGACAGCAGGTCGCCGCTTGCGGCGTAAATGGTCCCTGCCGAGGAGAGAGCGGGTTTGTAAGGACCTGTACGCTCCCCGCCCGTCTTTCGGGATATGCGGGGAGCTTCTTCATATTTTTACGAAAAGGCTTTCATCTACATCTACGGAGGTGAAACTCATGCCAAACAGCAAAGTCATCGCAGAAAAGCAGGCGGTTGTCGACGCTCTGACCGAGCGGCTCAAAAACGCGCAGGCGGGCGTTCTCTGTGAGTATAAGGGAATCACCGTGGAGGCCGATACGGCGCTGCGCCGTGAGCTCCGCAACGCCGGCGTCAACTACACCGTCATCAAGAACACGCTGCTGCGTCGCGCGGCCAACAACTGCGGCTATGAGGCGCTGGATCCGTTCCTGAACGGGACGACGGCGCTGGCGACCTCGGATTCCGACCTGACCGCGCCGGCGAAAATCATCGCCGAATACGTGAAGAAAGCGAAGTCCGAATTCGCCATCAAGGCCGGTATCCTTGAAGGTAAGGTGATCGACGTTGCAACGGTCGAGCAGCTGGCGGCGCTGCCGTCGAAGGAAACGCTGCTCGCCATGCTCCTCTCCTGCCTGACCGCGAATCTCCGCGGCCTCGCGGTGGCGGTCAACGCCATTGTCGAAAAGCAGACGGAGCAGCCTGAACAGGCGGCGGAATCGGCGGAAAACGCCTGATTTCACACACAACATGATTCTCAACTACAAATTTAATTTTACGGAGGTTATTGAAAATGGCAAGCGAAAAAATTACGGCGATTATCGAGTCTGTCAAGGCTCTGACCGTTCTTGAGCTGTCCGAGCTCGTCAAAGCGATCGAAGAGGAATTTGGCGTTTCCGCCGCCGCGCCTGTCGCGGTGATGGGCGGCGCGGCCGCTGCGGCTCCGGCCGAAGAGGAGAAGACCGAGTTTACGCCGGTTCTCGCCGATTTCGGCGCCAAGAAGCTCGACGTCATCAAGGTCATCCGCGAACTCACCGGTTTGGGCCTGAAAGAAGCGAAGGAATTCGTCGAAAGCGTGCCGAAGCCCGTCAAGGAAAACGTTTCGAAGGACGAAGCCGAAGCCATCAAGACCAAGCTCGAAGAGGCCGGCGCGAAAGTCGAGATCAAGTAAATCCGCAGTCGACAATTTACGGTATCAAAGCGCCGGAGCGTTTCAATACGCTCCGGCGCTTTTTTGCGTGAAAAACCGGGCGGCCGAGCGGACAAAAAAATGCGCGCAGAGGGTAGTTTTTTTTCGCAGCCGGAACGGATAACGGCGCAGGCGTTTCATCCAAAGCGCGGCGGCGCGTTTTTTTTGCGCGCCGCGGAGATTCAGCCCGTTTTCGCCGGAGAAGGCTTTTTTCCGCGCCGCGGACGGGATATAATATAATACCATAGTGCTGAGACTTGCGAGCGGTGGCAGAGAACGCTCTGGTGCAAAGATTTTGGGTTTGGCCGGCGCGCCGTAAAAGACGCTCTGCGATAAATTTGCCGTTGACCGGAGAGAGCGGGGAGTTTTGTTGACGCGGCGAGTATAAATTTTCCTTTTTCGGGTCACAATGATTGATAGAAACAGAACCCGGAGCGCATCGGCTGAACCGCTGCGTCCGCGACGGACGGGCTTTCGGCGGCGCCGTTCCGGGGCTGTGGATTTCATGATTTTCATAGACTGGAAAGGCACGGTTGTTACATGAAAGCTTGTATTCTCGCCGGAGGCGAGGGGCGGCGCCTGCGGCCGCTGACCTCGCATCTTCCGAAGCCGATGGTTCCGCTGCTTGGAAAGCCCGTTTTGCATCGGATTATCGAGCAGCTGCGCGCGCACGGGATCCGTGATATGGCGCTGACGCTGATGTTCCTGCCCGAGGCGATTCAGGACTCGCTGGGCGATGGGAGCGCGTTTGACGCGTCGCTGCGCTATTTTGTCGAGAAGGAGCCGATGGGCACGGCCGGCGGCGTCAGGGCCTGCGCTGATTTTCTCAACGGAGACGATTTTATCGTCATCAGCGGCGACGCGATCTGTGATTTTGATTTGACGGAGGCGTTCCG
>QAMX01000012.1 GCA_003149835.1 Clostridiales bacterium | reverse complement strand
GCCTCCCTCTGATGAGGGAGGTGTCAAAAATCGAAGATTTTTGACGGAGGGAGAGAACCCCGCCGCCGCGTATTTCCTCCCGAGGGAGATTGTTTCACTTTTGTTACACGTTGGGAAAACCCCTTGATTTTTCCTGCAAAGGGAGGTATACTCTTGACTGTAAACAGGGAGAAAACGACTCCCAAAAAAATTTAGGAGGAAAACAGCAATGAAAAAGTTTGCAAAGCTTCTTTCAATGGTTCTTGCTGTCGCGATGGTTCTGACGATGTTCGTCGGCGCTTTCGAGTACAAAGACGACGCGGCCATTGACGAAGACAAAGCAGAAGCTGTCTATGCTGTGTATGACTGGGCTGTCATGCAGGGCAACGACAAGGGCGAATTCAACCCGAAAGGTCTGTTGACCCGGGATGAAATGTCCAAGATTATGTACGCGCTGAAAGAAGTCGGTCTGGATGTTGCATCCTACTACGGCGGCTTCCTGTCGGTTTTCACCGACGCGGCGAAGGTTCCGAACTGGAGCAAAAACTACATGGGCTATGCCTACATCCAGAACATCTTCATCGGCAACGACCAGAAGCAGATCAACGCCCTCGGCAACCTCTCGTATGTCCAGGCCGCGATCGTTCTGCTCCGCGCGATGGGTATGGAGAATGCTAACAACACCTACAAGGTCGGCGATGTCGAGTACAACCGTTACGAAGGCCCGAAGTGGTTCAACAACGCGGTTGCTGACGGTATCACCAACAAGCTCTTTGAGGATCTTGATATCTCCGATTTCAAGGCCAACATCACTCGTGAAGACGTTGCGGTTATGATCTACAACGCCGTTAGCACGAATAAAGCGAAATTCAAAGTCGCCGACAAGATGAACGACATCGTTGTTGGCACCGAGACAAAGGATAAGGTCGATTACTTCGAACTGGCTGATGGTACGCTGTACCCGATCGGCGACCTGAAAGTCGCGGATTACATCGGCAAAGAAGTCGAGTTCTCCATGGAAGACAAAGAGATCGTTTCCACGATCAAAGTTGTCAACAGCACCTCTATTGACACCACGATCGGCGCGATCGTCATCAAAGACGGCGAGCTGAAAGTCGGCAGCGACGTAATTGTCAAAAAAGCGGATCTGTCTAAATATAGCGCTTATGTCTTCCAGAACGGCGCTATCGACGAAGAGAACATCGAGATCGGCACGGAGAAAAACGCCGCTGGCACCAAGACGAATCTGTACGGCTGGCTGGACGTCGAAGCGAACAGAACTGGCTTTGATTTCCAGAACGCGACGGTCATTGTTAACTCCGGCAAGAAGATCATTTCCATTGTTTACAACCCGGTCGTGTTTGTGAATACGGCGAATGTTGTTGTAAAACCGGAAGTTGACGGAAAAGTTCTCACGGGCAAATATCAGGTCACCCTGCCCGACGGTGTCACGGTTTATGTTCCGGAGTTGATCAACGAGCTCCCGAACAACACGTGGCTTGCGGTTTCTCTGAACGGTGACACGGCGGAAATCGTCGGGTTCCCGAAGATTGTTGATATTTCGAAGCTCAGCGCCACGAAGAAGGGCTCCGGTGTCAACGCGGTCTATTCCTTCACTGTTGACGGCAGCACGGCGATCAACGTAGCGGATGTTGCGAGTGCGTTCGTGTATAGCAAGGATTATCAGAACATCACGGACGAGACGCTCTATAACGCGCTTGCTGGCACCGGTAAGAACATCCTTGTCTTTGAAGACAAGATTATCGGTCTGGATTCGCAGGTAAGCCAGGATGTTTCCATTGCGGTTGTTCTGGACTATGTGTCCTCTTACTCCGGCGGCATTGAGTATGTCACGATGGATGCGATCGTTGACGGTGCGCTGACGCAGCTTACAGCCAAAGCTGACGCGATTACAGGTCTGGCGGTTGGCAAAGTTTATGTCATCGACTATGCTGATGCGGATGACGGCGACGTCAAGAAGGGCGACATGACGCTGACGCTTGACAGTAACTTCTCGGATGGTTACGCCGTGAAGCAGTTTGTAACGGCTCTTGGCGAGATTACTCTGAATAAGGCTTCTGCTGATCGTACTGTCAGCTTGACTGGCAAGACGCTGATTGGTTATGATGTGCAGACCAATACGGTCTTCGACGTGAATAACTTGGTCGTTATCGGCGATAGCGCCAAACTGGATGGCAAGAACATCTACAAGGGCGCTCTGAGTGTTGCGATTTCGCAGCATGCGGTCATCGTCCTTTACGACATCGGCGAGTAATTTCCCCAGCAAAAACCTAAGCAAAAACCCCATGCGCCCCGCGGGATTTCCCGCGGGGCGCATTTTTTTCCAATCCGGCAGAGAATGCCGCCGGACAAATAACAGAGAAGCCTAAAAAGCGGGGCGTCAGACAGGGCGGACCTGTGTGTCCGCCCGCAAAAAGATCTCCGCACGGCGGCGGGGCGGGCGCACACATAGGTGCGCCCCTACGATCTGAATTTTTCTCTGCGCCCCGCCCCCTCTTTAAATAACACGAAATGAAATAACAAAGACCTGACAGAGGCGCCCTCCCAAGCCTGCCTACGTCAGGCAAACAAAAAAGCCCCGAAAAAACTTGTCACGAAACGACTTTATTCCCTGTAAAAAGTGTAGTGATTTCCCATAAATTCATTGTATTTTTTGTGATGATGTGCTATACTATATCTGTATGATCATAACGGAGGTGCAGATATGTATCGAATTGCTATCGAAAGGCTATTGAAATGGAAACAAAGCAAACGCCGTAAGCCTTTGATTATCGAAGGAGCCCGTCAGGTTGGTAAGACTTGGCTGATGAAAGAGTTCGGCCAACAGGCGTATGCGGATACTGTATATATCAACTTTGACTCTAATTCCAGAATGGCGGAATTATTTGCTTCTGATTTGGATACTGACCGTTTAATCATGGGTTTGGAGCTGTATGCAGGCCGCAAAATCGATCCGAACGATACTTTGCTGATTTTTGACGAAGTACAGGAGGTTCCGAGAGCGCTGGCATCTCTTAAATATTTTTATGAAAATGCACCGCAATATCACATTGTATGTGCAGGCTCTTTGCTTGGCATCGCTTTACATCAAGGCACATCTTTCCCGGTAGGAAAAGTTGAGTTCTTAAAACTCTATCCTCTTTCTTTCAAGGAGTTTTTGATGGCAACCGATAAGGAGCGCTTTGCGGAGCTTCTTGATAAACAGGACTTCCAAATGATCACAAGCTTTAAGCAAACATATCTTGACGCCTTGAAGCATTATTACTTTGTGGGCGGTATGCCTGAAGCGGTGCAAAGCTTCGCAGAGAACAAAGACTTTAACGAGGTGCGTGAAATTCAAAAGCGAATCCTCGCGGCTTACGAACAGGATTTTTCCAAGCACGCTCCAAATGAAATGGTTCCGAGGCTTCGTATGCTGTGGAACAGCATTCCTTCTCAATTGGCCAGAGAGAACAAAAAGTTTATCTACGGTCTGGTGCGTGAAGGCGCACGCGCGAAGGAGTATGAGACTGCAATGATGTGGCTCAGCGATTGCGGTCTTGTGCATAAGGTCAGCCGCGTGAATGCAGCAGGCATTCCGCTGCGGGCGTATGAAGACTTGAAGGCATTTAAGCTGTTTGTAGTAGATGTCGGGCTTCTGGGATGTATGGCGGGGCTTCGTCAGCGGACTCTGCTTGACGGCAATGACCTTTTTGTCGAGTTCAAAGGCGCTCTTACAGAGCAGTATGTTTGTCAGCAATTAAAAACCATCGAGGATTTCGGTATTTACTATTACACCAACGACAGGGGTACCTGCGAGGTTGACTTTGTCGTTGATACAGGCGAGCAGGTCGTTCCTGTTGAAGTAAAGGCAGAGGTAAATCTCAAAGCCAAGAGCCTGAAAACCTATCAAGAGAAATTTTCACCTGAAGTTTCTGTCCGTACATCGATGGCGGACTATAAAAAAGAAGAATGGCTCGTCAATCTGCCGCTTTATGCGATCGATCAGCTTAAGGCTGTGACCGATAGCGAGGGAAAGAGATGAATCAGGATGGATACCGTCAGTTGGATGTCTATGTACCGGACAAGTCCGGTGGACATCGGCTGCAACCGTATCGGCATGACTCCCCGCCAATTGACTCTATGACACGATGAACGGACAGGCTGCTGTCGTTTTACTGAACCGCTCTGAAAGGCGGGGTCTTTCCTCCGTTTTTTCCCCGTTTTCCCCTTTTTTGCGCGGTTTTGTTGACACCACCCCTTTTTTGTGGTATCATTTTAAAGAAATAAACTGAAAAAGAGAAAAAGGGCGGGGCGCTGAACGCGCTTCCGTTCCGTTTTAATGGGAGGAAATGTTTCATGACAAGCGCTGAAATCTGCATGCTCATTTCGATCATTGTCTATCTGGCCGTCGTCGTCGGCATCGGCGTCTGGTATTCCCGCAAAAATAAGACCACCGATGATTTCTATCTCGGCGGCCGCCGTCTCGGGCCGTTTGTGACCGCGATGAGCGCCGAAGCGTCCGACATGAGCAGCTGGCTGCTGATGGGCCTGCCGGGGCTTGCGTATCTGAGCGGCCTCGCCGACCCCGCGTGGACGGCCATCGGCCTCGCCGTAGGCACCTATGTCAACTGGCTGATCGTCTCCAAGCGCCTGCGCCGGTACAGCCACGCGATTCAGGCGAACACCATTCCCGACTTTTTTTCCAACCGCTGGCGCGACAGCTCAAAGCTCCTGCTCGTCGGCGCGGCGCTGGTCATCATCGTCTTCTTCGTGCCGTATACCGCGTCGGGCTTCGCCGCCTGCGGCAAGCTGTTCGCCTCGCTTTTCGATATGAATTACCACACGGCCATGCTCATCAGCGCGGCGGTCATCGTCGCGTATACCACGCTCGGCGGCTTCCTCGCCGCGAGCACCTCCGACTTTTTGCAGAGCATCGTCATGACGATTGCGATCGTCTGCGTGCTCGGCTTCGGCGTTGTTTCGGTCGGCGGCTTCGACGTGGTGTTTGAAAACGCCAAGGCGCTGCCCGGCTACCTGAGCATGACCGAGTTCCGCCCCGGCGGCGGCGACGCCGCGCCCTACGGCGCGCTGACGATTTTTTCCACGCTCGCGTGGGGGCTCGGCTATTTCGGCATGCCGCACATCCTCCTGCGCTTTATGGCGATCCGCGACCCCAAGCAGCTCAAACTGTCCCGCCGCGTCGCGACGGTCTGGGTCGTGATTTCTCTGGCGGTTGCGACGATGATCGGCATCGTCGGTTACAGCATGACAAAAGCCGAGGTGATCGGCCAGCTCTCCGATTCGGAAACGATTCTGATCGCGATTGCGCGCGTGATCGCCGATCACGGCGTC
>QAMX01000029.1 GCA_003149835.1 Clostridiales bacterium | reverse complement strand
ATCTCCCGAAAGCGGATTTTTCAAAAACGGCGTCAAACGGGGCGGATCGGCGCCCGCATGCATGGCCTTCTGAGAAAGAGCCAAAATAAAGCGTCAAGCGCGTAACCTGCGGCCGTTTTTTCCGTCTGTATGGATGAGGCCCGCAGAAAACGGGAAAGGAGACGACAAGGATGGACGACAGGGAGATCATCGGGCTGTTTTGGCGGCGCGATCCGGCGGCGCTCCGGGAGACGGCGGCGGCCTACGGCGCGCGGCTGCACCGGCTGGCGGCGGGAATTCTGAAAAACGGCGAGGACGCGGAGGAGATCGTCAACGACACCTATTTCAAGGCGTGGAACGCGATTCCGCCGGAGAAGCCGCGGTTTCTGTTCGCGTATCTGGCGAAAATCTGCCGTTTCGCCGCGTTCGACAGGCTGGACCGCAGTCAGGCGGCCAAGCGCAGCGCGGAAATCGTCGAGCTGACGGCCGAAATGGAGCTCTGTATCCCGGGAGACGCTGTGGAGCGGCAGCTGGAAAGCGAGGAAATCGCCCGCCTGCTCAACCGGTTTCTGGGGACGCTGTCAGAAGAAAGCCGCCGGTTCTTTGTGCTCCGCTACTGGTATGCCGATTCTGTCCGCTCCATCTCCGAGCGCTGCGGCGTCAGCGAAAGCCGTATCAAAGTCAGCCTGTACCGCACCCGAAAAAAACTGCGGCATTATCTGGAAAGCGAGGATATTTCACTATGAACGGAAACGATCTGCTCTCGGCAATGAACGATATCGACGAGCGCTATATCGACGAGGCGGCTGTCATTCTGCCGGAAAAACGCGCCCGGGCGGGGTGGAGCCGCCGGATTGCGGCGGCGGCCGCCTGTCTGGCGCTCACGGCGCTGCTGGCGGCTCTGCCGCAGCTGCGCTCCGGACCGTCAAACCCCGACCCCGCCCTCTCCGGCGGAGAGGGCAAGCGGCCGGATGTCGGCCTCTCCGGCGCTTCCCTGCCGCCTGCGGAGGAGACGGCTCCGGCGATCTGTCTGAATCTGGAAAATATCCGGATAAACGAGCTCAAAATGACGGCCGACGCGGCCCGCCCGTATTACGAGCCCGGGACCGTCCGCGATCTGGTATGGAGCGCGGCGGATGTCGCCGGCTATTACGGAAGGGATTTGACGCCCGCCTATATCCCAGACGGCCTGACGGCCGCCGCCGGCAACGCCGTGCAGCGGGCCGTCGTGTCAACGGGCGGCGAGGTCAAAGAGGATACCGTGCGGCTCGGCTTTTATCACGCCTATTCCGAGGACGGAAGCCCCGAACGGCTCGGCGGGGCGCCGAAGGGCTTTTGCCTGACGGCGTCGCGGCTCGGAAGGCTGAGCGACTGCATCTATATCCTTCCGGAGGACGGCGCGCCGGAGCGCTCGGACATCAACGGGACACTGGTGACGATCGGCTACCGCTCCATGCCCTTCGGCCCGTATGACCCGGAAACGCACGAGCCGGCCGGCTATTACGACCTCTATGTGGCCGAATTTGAGCTGGACGGCATAGACTATCAAATCCTCGCCGAACAGCTGACGGCGGAGGAGACGGTCAAAATCGCCGCTTCGGTCATTTACGGCAGCGCCGAATTTGAAACCGCCGGCCGCATCAACGGCTGAAAGCCGCCGGCACAATGGACCGGCGCAAGGCTGCCGGCGGCCGTAAAAGAGAAAGCGCATCCCGTCCGGTACGCCGACCGGACGGGATGCGCTTTCATCAAAGCGGAAACCTGTTCAAGGCCGGATGTCACAGAAAAAAGACGGCGGCCAGTAACGTTGACGGCAAATGACGCCTTCTTTTTTACCGGAATCCAGACTTCCTCAAACTTTTTACCGTCAGGATACTCATCGTATACCTCCGCTTCTTTTTCCGCTGCGGCTGAATACCGCCCAAAAGGGAAATCGTTGGCAGGCGAAAAAATGCCTGCCAACGAAATTTCGTTTGTGAGGCGGCCGGCTTCTGGCGGCCGCTTTTTTGTCGCAGCGGAACATCCCGGCTCCGCCGAGCGGCTGAAAGCCGGCGGCTTTGCGCAGACGGCAAAAGCGTTTTCGGAAACGGCCGACCGCGGCAGAGCCGGGGCGCGCAGGGAGCGCATCCTACGGTTTCAGGATGTAGATGATACAGTCTCTCCGGCCGTGCGCGACGCACTCGGCGTAGCTGGACTTAAAGAGATCGACGATGTTGCCCTGAATGCCGCCGCCGACGTCGTGCGCATAGGCGGGGCCATAGCTCCACGATTTGCCGTCGACGGAGGTAATATACACAAGGCTGCCCAGCGGGATGACGTCGGGATCGACCGCGATGGTCTTGCCCGGGATCGCCGGATTGCCCGTCGCCGTGGACGGGTTGGTACGGTTGGAGTAGTAAGCGACGGCCTCGCCGTTAATGACCTGCGAAACCTCGTAGGTCTTGCCGCCTGCGGTCACGGTGATCGCCTCCGGCTCGCTCGACACGGTCGCGGGAGTCGTCGTGGTCTTGGCGGTTGTTTTTTTCGTGGTGGCCTTGGTGGTGGCTTTTGTCGTGACCTTGGTCGTGGCCTTGGTGGTCTGCGCCGTGGTGGTGACGGGGAGCGGCTTTGTGCCGATTTGCAGGACGCGCGTCACCGGATCGGAGAGGATCTCGCTGGAAACGATCTTGTTTTCGAGCATCACGCCGTCGCGGATGGTCTGCTCAAACACAAGCTTTTTGACGCCGTTGACGCCTTCGACGAGCGTTTTCGTCTCGCCGACGTAGAGCGCGTCGCTCTCCTGCCGCTCGGTCTCATAGGCGATCTCGATCTCGGACTCAAAGCGGACGACCTCGACGCGGATCACCGTGATCTTCATGCCGTCGTAGACGGGGTTGCCGCCGTGCGGCGAGACTTCGTCGAGCGCGCCGAGCGCGATGCCCTCGGCGGAAAGCAGGTCGGCGACGGTTTCCGCCTCCGTCTCGACCGCCATCTCCGCGCCGTCGACGCAAATGGTCACCGTGCAGAGCGGCGTGTTGGACAGGAGCGCGGCGGCGGGCGGCGCTTCGGCCTCCGTCTGTGCCGGAGCGGAGGGATCGGACGGCGGGAGCGCGGCCGCGGGCTCGTCGTCAAACGCGAGAACGATCATCGATATGATCAGCGCGATCGCCGTGGCAAAGGCGCTGAAAAAAAGCAGAACCCGGAGCATACCGGAAGATTTGGAACCGCTGGATTTCATGACGGCTCACCTCCTCTTGGAGTATATGCCGGTTTTTGGAAATTTATGAGAAATATGCCGGCAAAGCGCCGCCTGAGGGAACGGCCGGCCGCACAGCGGACACGGATCAGGAGCCGGCCGCCGCTGCGCGCCGCAAGACGGCATGTGCCTTTTCCGCAGAGCTCTCTGTGGAAAAGGCACATAAAAATCGGATTTAACGCTTGGAGAACTGCGGCGCGCGGCGGGCGGCTTTGAGGCCGTATTTCTTGCGCTCCTTCATTCTCGGGTCGCGGGTGAGCAGACCCGCCTGTTTGAGAAGCGGCCGGTATTCGTCGCTGACGGTGAGCAGCGCGCGCGCCAACCCGTGACGGATCGCGCCGGCCTGACCGGTGACGCCGCCGCCCTGCACCGTCGCCACGATGTCGCAGCTGCCGGTCGTATTCGTCGCTTCGAGGGGCTGACGGACGATGAGTTTCAGCGTTTCAAGGCCGAAATAATCGTCGATATCGCGGTCGTTGATGGTGATTTTGCCCGTGCCGCCCTCATAGAGGCGGACGCGCGCCACGGAGGACTTGCGCCGTCCGGTGCCGTAGTGATAAGGCTTTTTCGACTGATAAATCATCAATTTCGTCCTCCTTCTCAGTTGTTTTCACAGAGCTCGGGCTTCTGAGCCGCGTGCTTGTGTTCGGGGCCGGCGTAGACTTTGAGACGGTCCAGCGACCATCTGCCGACCGAGTTCTTGGGCAGCATGCCCTTGACGGCCAGCTTCATCGCCAGCTCGGGCTTCTGCGCCATCAGGATTCTGTACTTGGTCTCTTTGAGACCGCCGGCGTAGCCGGAGTGCGTCCGGTACATTTTCTGTTCAAGCTTGTTGCCCGTCAGCTTGGCCTGAGCCGCGTTGATCACGATAACGAAATCGCCGCAGTCGGCGTGCGGCGTGAAATCAGTCTTGTTCTTGCCGCGCAGGATAGCCGCCGCTTTTGCCGCTGTGTGCCCCAGCGAAACGCCGGCCGCATCCAGGATGTACCATTTACGTTCAATTGTCTGTTTGTTTGCCATGAACGTCGTCATGCGTTTACCTCCCAATGATTTTATGACAGCGCGGCAGAACCGCGCCTGAATTTTGAGACTATCGTATCTTATCACAACTCCGTTCGCTTGTCAAGCCCCTAAACGCAAAAAAACAATTTATTTTTTTGAAGCTCTCGTTTTCTCGCTCAATCTCCGCCGCAGCCTCGATTGCGCGGCCGTGAAAACAGATTTTTCGAGGCGGCGCGCGGGGCTTGCGCGCATGCATGGATTCGTGATACAATATAGAGCAGAGTGAAACGGCCGCCGCAGTGCGCCGTTTTTTACAGGATGCGGTCCGCTGGACAAAATGGAGAAAAAATTTTTGCGCCGCCGCAGCAGACGGCGCGAAAGAAAAGGACTTGTGCCGATTGATGAACCTGAAATTCGGCCTGATTCAGGCCAGCTACTGGATGACCTACTGCGTGATGTTCACCTATCTGGTGCCGCTCTACGAGAGCTTTGGGTACGGGGAGTTTCTGAGCGGCGTGATCGCCATGATCGGCACGGCCGTGCTCACCGCCGCGCAGCCGCTCTGGGGCGTTCTCTGCGACCGCGTCAAGCGGATCAAGCCGGTTCTGGTGGCCGTGCTGCTGGCCGGCGCGGGCGCGGCGCTGCTGCTGCCGCTTGGAAAGGGCAGCGTCGCGGTGACCGTTACCGCCGTTGTTCTGCTCGCGGCGACGACGCAGTCGCTGATGTATCTGTTCGACACCTGGTCGGCGCGGCTCCAGCGCGAGGGCGCGCGGCTCAGCTTCGGCCTGACGCGGAGCTGCGGCAGCGTGTTCTACGCGCTGACGGCCGCCTTCTTCGGTCTGGCGCTCGACCGCTTCGGCTTTTCGATCATGACGCCGGTGTTCATCGGGCTGTCGCTGTGCGTGATTCTGGCCGTGCTCGCGGTGAAAGAGCCGCGGCAGACGAGCCCCGCGAGGGAAACGGAGGGCGCGGCTCAGGCCGATTTCTGGCCCGCCGTGAAGAGGCTGATGACCGACCGGCGCTATCTGTGCCTGCTCGTCGCGACGTTTCTGACCTTTTTCGGCTCGACGGGCATCATGCTCTTTCTGCCGCTGCGCGTCGCCGAGATCGGCGGCGGCAACTATGAATACGGGCTGGCGCTTCTGGTGATGGCGTTCAGCGAGGTGCCGGCGCTGCTTTTATACCGGCGCTTCTCGGCGCGTTTTTCCACCTGGACGCTGCACGCCGCCGCGCTGTTTTTTACGGCCGTCAAGGTCGCGGCCATCGCGCTGGCGCCCTCGCTCTGGCTGCTCATCGCCCTGATGGTCGTACAGGGGCCGTCCAACGGCGTTTATCTGACGACAAACGTCCGCTATGTTCCCGAGATTGTCGAGCCGCAGCTCACCTATACGGCGCAGACGGTGATCGGCGCGGTCGCCTCCGGCGCAGCCGGCATCGCGTCCAGCCTCTACATGGGCGCGGCGGTTGAGCGGTTCGGCCTGCAAACGGCGATGATTACGCTGATTTTTATCGCGTTCAGCGGATTTTTGGTATTTGCCGCGCCGGTACTGGCGCGGAGGAAAGGCGGAAAAAAGAAACATGACCAACCTGATTTTCAGCTTTGACACCGAGGACTTCACAAGCGCCTACGCGGCCGACGGCATTCTCGACGCCGCCGAGCTGCTCCGCGCCGAGGGGATCCGCGGCTGCTTCTGCATGGTCGGCCTGCTGGCCAAGCAGCTCCTCGCCTGGGGGCGCGCAGACGTGCTCGAAGCGCTCAAATACCACGAGGTCGATTTCCACACCTACGGCCACACGCTGCACCCGACGATCGGCGAGTACACCGACCGGGCCGACTTCGGCGCGGCCTACGCCGAGGTCATGCGTCAGGAGAGCGAGGGGCTTTCCTACGTCAAAGCGGCGACCGGCGTCGAGCGCGTCTACGCCGCCGTGCCGCCCGGCGAGGACAAGTCCTACGTCGCCATGTACGCCTATGCCGACCTGGGCATCCCCTGCTACTGCGACACCTACGCCGACACCGCCGACGGCCGCGGCGTGTTTTTCTGCAACGCCCTGCATATGGAATACGTCAAGTCGTTCGAGGCGATCCACGGCGGCGGTCACGCCGGCGACCCCGCCTTTTACGACCGGCTGGCGGCGCGGAAAAACGCGATTCTTTACAACCATCCCAACCGACTCCGCTACGACGATTTCTGGGATAAGGTCAACTACGACGGCGAAAACCTCAGCCCCTTCGGGCAGTGGAAAGAGGCGGCGCGCACCGGCGAGGCGGAGCGGCGCGCCTTTCTCGAAGACGTCCGCCGCCTCGTCAAAACGCTCAAAGCCGACGGCCGCTTCGCGTTTAAGACCTACGCGGACATCGTCGCCGAGCGCTGCGGCGGGGCGCGGATTTTAACGCCCGCCGACATCCCCGCGCTGCGCCGCGCCCTGGAAGAGCGCTTCTACCCGCAGGAGACGCCTGTCTCGCTCTCGATTGCCGACATCTTCGCCGCCGCCGCCGCTTTCCTGCGCGGCGAGGCGCTCTTTGCCGCCGGCAGGGTATACGGGTTTTTAGACGAGCCGGAGGGCATTTCCGCGCCGGTCACGGTCGCGGCCGCCGACGTGCGCGAGGCCGCGGCAAAGCTCGAAACACAGGCGTTTCTGCCGCCGTCTTTTTCCGTCGGCGGCGTAAAGCTCGGGCCGGCGGATTTCCTGTTTGCGATGCTCGGCGTTTTGTGCGGCGAGGAGGCGGTGGCGCTGACGCCGCGGCCGCAGAACATCGACCTGAGCGCCTTCCCCAAGCTCGCCGCGCCGGAGATTTGCACATGGTCGGTGCATGCGCCGCAGTTTACGGCGGAGTATCTGAACAGACGCCTGCCCTTGCAGGCGTGGACGCTGCGGATGTCCTGAATCAAAGCGGAAAAACAGACAAAAGAGAGCCCGTTTGCAGTGAAGTTGACTGCAAACGGGCTTTTCTTGTGTTTTATACGCTGATGATGAGCGCGGAACGGCGGAAATCGCGGGGCAAACCCGCCGCCGGACAGCGCTTGAAAACGGTTTTTCACGGTGAACAGCGAGGAAAAAAGCGCGCCGCGGCGATTCCGAACGCCGACAGAATGCAGTCTGCAAAACAGCCGGAACCCTGACAATCAACGCGGGCCGTTTTTTCAAACCGCTTCGCGGCGGAGCCTTTTATGAAAACACCTGCCGTTGAAACGCTAAGGCGCCGCGCGCGTCCTCGTCAAGACGGCTGATGTCCGCCCCGCCGGACAGGTCGCGCCACACCTTGATGTCCGACCCGACGGTCCCGCCCATGCGGACAAAGGGCTCCATCACGACGCAGCCGTCATAGCCGGTGTCTTTCAGCGCCGTCCCGATTTCGCGCCAGGGCAGTCTGCCCTTGCCGGGCACCCTGCGGTTGGCTTCGCCGGTGTGAAAGTGGCCCAAAAGCCCCTTGCAGCTGCGAATGGCCGCGCCGAAATCGTCCTCCTCGATGTTCATATGGAACGTGTCCAGCATGACCTTGACGGCCGGGCAGTCTACCTGGCGGACAAAGCGCACGCCTTCCTCCGCGCAGTTCAGCAAATAGCCCTCAAAGCGGTTGAGAACTTCGAGACAGTAATCAACGCCGCAGTCCCTGGCGATGTTTCCGACATAGCGTACATTTTTTACGCTGCGCGCCCAGTCGCCCTCCTTATCAATCGGCTGCGTATAGTCGACCGGCCAGTAGCTGTACAGGCCGCCGCCGATGGTATGGATTTCCAGAAGCTCCAAACGCTTCAACAGATCCGCGTAGAAACGGATGGCGTTTTTTGCAATCGCGGGGTCGGCGCTGGCCAGGTTCTGATTCGGATGCGGTCCGTGCCCGGCGGTGAGGAAAATCCCGTTGGCGCGCGCGCAGTCCCGCAGCTCATACAGCTGTTTTTGGCTGTAAGCCGACAGCGGCGTACACGCGATTTCAAGACAGTCAAAGCCCAGCCTGGCGGCTTTCTCGATATAGCGCAGATAATCGGCGGACCATTCCTGCTCCCAGTAGGCGTAGTAGATTCCGTATTTCATGCCAAAACCCCTTTGATTTCCGACGACGGAGCGTTTCGCTGTTTTTGAATGGAATTTGCCCCGGTCCGATTTTTTCTGCACGGGAGGCGCAGACGGGCCGGAGGGAAACGACTGCGGCTCCGACCGTTTCCGGCGCTCACTCCGTTTCCGCCGCGCCGTCCGCTCCGCCGCAAAAATACGCGCGGATGGTCTGAATGACGCCGCCGTCGTTATTGGAGGGGATGACGCGCGAGGCGATTTTCTGCATCTCCGGCTCGCCCGAAACGGGCGCAAAGCTCATGTCCGCGACGCGGTACATGTCGAG
>QAMX01000132.1 GCA_003149835.1 Clostridiales bacterium | reverse complement strand
CCGGCTGATAAAACGCCTGTGGGAATCTTCAATTTGAAGATTCCCACAGGCGTTTTGTATGAAAAGTCAGGAGCGGCGCGGAATGAATCAAACCGAACCGGCGCGGTTTTCTGCGCGCCGGTTTCGGGCTATGCGTTTTCAGAATTTGTTTCGCCGGAAGCGGCTTCCCAGGAGCCGTGCGAATACCGCGTGTCCAGCATATCGCTGATCCCTGCCAGCAGCATGATCATGCCCTGCACGCGGTGGGGCTGTACGACATAGTAGCCCCTGCCTTCGTTTTGCGCGTCCTCTGTGACCAGATCGGCGGCGATGAGCGGTTTGAGATGGTGATAAACCTGCCCTGTGGAGTGATAGCCGCTCTCCGCGACGAGCTGGGCGACGGTCATCGGCTTTTTGAGAAGCGAGAGCAGGATATTGAGCCGGTCGCGGCTGCCGATACAGGCTAAAACCTTTTCCGCCGTGCTGTTGGCGATCAGGTCGAGCAGCTCGTCGGTATCCTTGCTCGCCGTCAGCCAGGTGGACTGCCTGCCGCCCGAGGCGAAGACGCCCAGATAGGCGATCCGGCCGCTGCCGCCGTTTTCGCCGCATTGATTCTCCAAACGGTCAAGGACGGCAGAAAGCTCCGGATTGGATCGGGATGCGAGCCCTTCCTTTTTGACGTGCCCGGCCCATTCAGCCGTCTGCGCTTCCGCAGAGCCGGTGGCCAGCGTATCACGGCGCAAAAGCGCCTGAATCTCGCGCATTTCCCGCCGCATAGCGTCGATCTCCGCGCCATAGTCGCGTTCCGTCATAAAAATCGCCCCTTAATTATGTAATTACGCTATTGCGTAATTACATAATACCACGCCGCAAATATTTTGTCAATACGGAAATCCGTATTTCAATAAAAACTTGGAGAACAGCGAAAGAGGCGGCGGACGATGCGGCGACTGGGGCGGCGCGCCCGCGGCGGGTTGATGTTGCAAAAAGAGCCGCCGCGCAGAGAAGCGTGGGAGACCAACGTGCGGGCGAAGCGCAACGACGGCGAGGTCAGCAGAGCAGCCGGCGCAGCTTTTCCAAGGCGGAGCGTTCGATTCTCGAAACCTGCACCTGGCTGACGCCGAGAATCAGCGCGACCTTCTGCTGGGTCAGGCCGCGCTCATAGCGGAGGCTGATAACGCTGCGCTCGCGCGGCGGCAGAGAGGCGACCGAGGCGGAGAGCGCAAGCCTGTCCAGCAGCGTTTCCTCGGGCTGAGACGGGTCGGGGATGCTTTCCAGCGTATCGGTTTCGCCGTCCGGGCTGACGACCTGCGGCATCCGGTTTTCCTGTGCGGCGACCTCTTCTGAGGTCAGCCCCGTCGCTGCGGCGATTTCCGAGACGCTGGGTTCGCGGCCGAGCCGTTTGAGCAGCGATTCGCGCGCGGCCTCAATCTTGCCGGAAACCTCCCGCACCGAACGGCTGACCTTGATCGGTCCGTCGTCGCGGAGGAAGCGGCGGATCTCGCCGATCATCTTTGGAACCGCATAAGTCGAAAAACGGTATTCCAGAGAAAAATCAAACTGGCTGACCGCTTTGATAAAGCCGATGCAGGCGAGCTGATAGAGGTCGTCGTATTCGGCGCCGATTCGCTGCGCGCGGTCTGTGAAGCGGCGGGCAATGCCGTGAATCAGGCCCTCGTTGCGCTGAATGAGCGTCTCCATGGCCTCCTGTTCGCCGTTCTGTGCGGCGACGAGCATCGCCTGCGGCGCGTAGTCGCCGCCGTCCGCGGCCGTTTCGGGCCGTCTGGCCTCCTGACCGCCGTCTGAGAGCGCCGCTTTTTCCTGCTTGAACGGCGCCTCTGTCATTTGGCGCGCGACGGCTGTTTGACGATGCGTTTCAGCAGCGTCACCTTTGTGCCCTTGCCCTCTTTGGAGGTTACGCTCATGCGGTCGGTGAAGCTCTGCATAATCGTGAAGCCCATACCGCTGCGCTCTTCGCCGCCGGTAGTAAACATCGGTTCCAGAGCCTGACGGATATCGGGGATACCGCGGCCCTTGTCGCGGATCACATATTCGAGCGTGTCGCCGTTGACGACGCGCGCCGTTATGTATACCATGCCGCCGCCCTGCGGATAGGCGTGGACGATTGCGTTGGTCACCGCCTCGCTGATCACGGTTTTGATGTCGGCCAGCTCCTCGAGCGTCGGGTCGAGCCGCGTCGCATAAGCGGCGGCAAAGACCCGGGCAAAGCTCTCGTTGATCGAGGAGGCGGGCAGTTCAAGCTTTGTCTTCGGTGAAGTTTCTCTCATCTTCCGTTCAGTCCTCTTTTTTCGATATTTTCATCAGCTTGTCCATGCCGGCGCTGACGAGCACGCGATAGGCTTGCCTCGGCACGTTCCGGACGCACAGCTCGCCGCCGACATAGCCCATTCGTTTGCGGAGTCCCATCAACAGGGCGAGGCCGGAGCTGTCCATAAAGGTCATGCCGGACAGGTCAAGCACGACGCTGCCGGGTTGATGCTCGTCGAGCAGGGCGTTGGAGCGGCGGATCGCGGCGGCGGCGGCATGGTGATCCAGCTCGCCCGCAAACGACAGGCGGCCGCCGTCCTCTGTCGCGGAATATTCCACGGTCATTCGTTTGTGATCCCCTTTCTGAATTTCTGCGATACCGAAAAACGCCCTGAAAACAGGAGCACCGCTGAAAACGTTCGGCGAAAGTCAGGCGCACGGCGCGTCCGTCCCCGCTTTGCCGTGCGGCGCGAGGGGAGAGACGGCGGCGCCGGAAATGACCGCCGGCCGGCGCTGTCTGCCGCGCCGGCCGGATCGTCAAAACCGGCTCTTTTCGGCCGTTTTCCGGTACTCTTATTGTAACCCGAATTCTCTGTCAAAATATGTTGTATTTCGCGTCCATTTCGATTAAATAGCGCAGCGTTTCCTTACAGCCGCCGAGGAAAGAGAGCGAGCCGCAGCAAAGGACGACGTCGCCGGGCTTGGCAAAGCGCATGGCGGAGATAAAAGCCATCTGCGTGCGCTGGGCGATGCAGACCAGCGGCGCCTTGCCGTTGGCCAGAGCCGCCGTTTCGCGCGCCGGGAGCGCGCGGGGCGACGGAGGCGTCGTCGCGATAAACACGTCGCTGCGCTGCGCGATCTCCGGGATGCACTTGCCGTAATCCTTGTCGCGGAGCATGCCCATGACGGTGATGATTCGCCGTCCTTGCAAAACGGTGTCGATGGTCTGACAGAGCTTTTCGACGCCGTCGGGGTTATGAGCGCCGTCGAGCAGCACACAGGGCTCGTCATAGATTTTTTCCATCCGCGCCGCCATCGGCTTTCCGGCGATTCCGGCGGAGATCGCCGCGTCGTCTACGGCGTACCCCGCCTTGGCGAGCAGCTTCAACGTCTCGATGGCGCTGAGCGCGTTCTTGGCGAAGTGAACGCCTGTCATCGGGGTGGCGTATTCCTTTCCTTCGTAAAGGAAGCGCGTGCCGTCGAGGTCAAGGCTGACGACGGAAAAGGCGTCGAGCCGCGGAACGATGAGCGCCGAGCCGGCGGCTTCGCAGTGGGCCTGAATCGTATGCAGCGCCTCAGGCGGCTGTTCGGCGTAGGCGACGACAGGGCAGCCGTTTTTAATAATCCCGCATTTCTCAGCGGCGATCTTTTCAAGCGTATCGCCGAGCACCGCCATGTGGTCAAAGGATACCGAGGTGATAACCGCCGCAAGCGGCCGGTCGATGATGTTCGTCGCGTCATAGCGGCCGCCGAGGCCGGTTTCAAGGACCGCGAAATCACAGCCGCAGTCGCGGTAGACGAGGAAGGCGGCGCTGGTGACGATCTCAAACTCCGTCACGACGCCTTCGCCGGCCGCCTCCATCGCGTCCGCCGCCGCCTTGACGGCAAAGACGGCCGCCGCGATGCGCTCCTCGCCGGCGGGCGCCATATTGATTTGAATGCGTTCGGAAAAGGCCTCGACGGCGGGGGAGATATACATCCCCGTCTTATAGCCCGCGGCCGTTAAAGCCCCGGCGATCATCGCCGTCGTGCTGCCCTTGCCGTTGGTGCCGGCGACGTGGATAAAGTTCAGACCTTTCTGGGGATTTCCGAGCCGGTCGAGTAAGCGGCCGATGGTTTCCAGGCCGAGCTTGGAGCCGAAGCGCTCGTGCGAGGCGATATAAGCGAGCGCGTCCTCATAGGTGGCGTTTGCAATCGGTTTTTCCATGCAGTTTTCTCCTTTTAAACCGTTATCGGTTGATAATTCTGACAGACCGTATCAGCGGCTAACGCTTATTCAGAGCGGCCGTAAGCCTTTTCGCCCGCTTTCAGCGCCGCCGATACGGCCAGCGCGCAGGCGGCGACGAGAACGGCGGCGCAGAGCGCCAGAATCGCCCACGGCGCGAACGACGTCTTGGCAAACAGCAGATAAACGCCGCCGGCGAACAGAAGCGTCAGCCCGATTGCGATGAGCATCGCCAGCATGCCGTTCATGTTCTGCTTCATCGCCTCGGTTTCGTTGATCCAGGCGAGCTTCGGCCGCACGAAATCGACCCATGCGCCCAGCACGGAGACGAGGGCGCTGCCGAGCATACCGAGCACAAAGCCGCAGAGCGCGGCGGGCACGCTGACGCCGAAGGCGGGCACAGCGCCGATGCTGAGCGGAATTGCCCAGAACAGGCACAGGCTGACGCCGAACAGGAGCTTAGCCGCATAGAGATCGCGCGGCTCGACCGGGAGCGACCGCAGATATTCAAACGCGCGCCCCTCGCGGGAAACCACCGTTGAAGCGCCCATATTTAGCGAGGAAAAGAAGACGATGATACCGGCGAGCGCCAGCGCGACGATGGGGGAGGGCAGCTCGGCGATCAGCGCGCGGATGGCGGAAAAGCCGTCGGAAAAAACCGGCGTCAGCAGCAGAATGAGCGC
The DNA here is from genome assembly GCA_003149835.1 of Clostridiales bacterium. GTDB lineage: Bacteria > Bacillota > Clostridia > Oscillospirales > QAMX01 > QAMX01. The sequence goes on along the minus strand of QAMX01000132.1, from coordinate 9,217 downwards.
TATGGCCGCGCCGGAGAGGGAGTTGGTCACATACACCGGCGTGCGGAACAAAACGCGCCATTCTTTTTTGAAAATCGCGGCGCGCGGGGAAGCGGAGCCGGCCGACAGCTCGCCCGCTTTGACGGCCTTCGATTTTTTGCGCGCTTCGGAGTTGACGGAGACCGCGTATTTATAGATCGCGCCGCTAATCAGCCAGACAAAGAAAAAGACCATCAGGGACAGAATCGTAAAGCAGATCAGAGACAGCAGAGAGGTAACGCCGCCGCCGTGAATGCCAAACGAAGCCCAGCTGAACGGCGGGACGGACAGGGAATTCATCGTCGTCCAGCTGTTCTTGAAGAGATCGGCAAAGAAATCGTTGCCGGTCATCGCCGCCGCCTGCATTTTCGACTGGATAGCGAATTGGCCGATCATGAGCGCGGCGAGCATGACAAACGAGCCCACGGTGATGAACAGATCTCTGCGCCGCAGCCGGCCGATGATCAGCATCAGCGCGGAGACGAGCAGCGTCGCGACGAGCAGCGGCAGCATCGGCGAGAGCAGGATCACATACAGCGCGCGCAGGAAAATGCCGATCCCCATCGCGCCCTCGACCTTGACGGCGTAGAGAATGACGGCGGGGAGGATAAAGAGCGCCGAGATCGCCGCCTCGCTCAGGTAGACAAACAAAAATTTCGAGAGGAAAATCTGCCGGCCCGACACAGGCAGAGAGGACAGAAGCGTGGAATCGCGCGCTAAAAAGATGTTTGACAACACAATGAAGATCCCGAATACGGCCGTCAGAACCATCGTGCAGAGAACGACGAGATCCATGACGATCTGCGGATATTCAAATTCAATCGCGGCGGTCAGCATCATGTTGAGCAGCAGCGTATAGACCGCGATCAGGTAGACAAACAGAAATGCGAACAGCAGCGCCATCGCGGCGCGTTTCAGCGTTCCGCTCCGGCCGCCGGAACGCACAGAAGTCATTTCCCGCAGGCTGAACCGCGTTTTGAACTGAACCTTTAAAAGCAGCCACACCGCGCTCATTGCTGCGCCTCCTCGCCCTCCGTCAGGGACAGGAAGACGCTTTCAAGGCTCTCGCCGCCGAGCGCGCCGTCCGCGTGACTCTGTTTGAGCTCCTCGACGCTGCCGACCGCGATCAGGCGGCCGTTGTCGATAATGGCGATGCGGTCGCAGAGCTTTTCGGCGACTTCGAGCACATGCGTCGAGAAGAACACCGTGTTGCCTGCGTTGCAGTGGTTCCGCATTTCGAGCTTGAGCTGATGGGCGGATTTGGGGTCAAGGCCGACGAGCGGCTCGTCGAGCACCCAGAGCGCCGGCGCGGGGATCAGCGCGGCGGTCAGCATCAGCTTTTGCTTCATGCCGTGAGAATAGGAGCGGATCTGCTCGTTGACAGCGTTTTGAATGTCGAACATCGCGAGATATTTTTCCATCGCAGATTGACGCTCGGCCTTGCCGACGCGGTAGAGATCGGCGATAAAGTTCAGGTATTCCCGGCCGGTGAGGCGGTCGTAGATCTCCTGGTTGTCGGGCACATAGCCGATCCTCCGCTTCGCCGTGACCGGCTGGCGGGCAATGTCGACGCCGTCGACGGTGATCGTTCCGCCGTCCGGCCGCAGAATGCCCATGATCATTTTAATCGTCGTCGTTTTGCCGGCGCCGTTGGGGCCGATAAAACCGAAAATCTCGCCGCGCCGGACAGAGAGCGAAAAATCGTCTACCGCCTTGATCTTTCCCTTGGCATAAGTTTTATTGACGTGCGTAAGCTCAAGCATATTGTGTCGCCTCCATAGTCATCAAATCGTTTGGCGTAATGGTTTCCGCCGTAGAATCCGTCAGGGTTTCAGTTAAAGGTGTTGCCGTCTTCGGTGTCGAAGAGCGCGTAGACGCGGCTGCGCAGCGCGGCGTGTTCGGGCTCCGACAGCGCGGGGTCCGTTTCCAGCAGCGCATGGGCGGCACGCTGCGCCTCCTGTAAAAGCGGCATATCCGCCGTCAGGCTGGCCATGCGCAGCGAGGGCAGACCGTGCTGCGCTTCGCCGAAAAACGAGCCGGGGCCGCGGAGCTCCAAATCGCGCTGGGCGATTTCATACCCGTCGTTTGAGCGGCAGAGAATTTGCAGACGCTCCTTTACGTTTTTGCCGCCGCTGCCGCAGACGAGCACACAGTAGGACTTGGCGGCTCCGCGCCCGACGCGGCCGCGGAGCTGGTGAAGCTGGCTGAGGCCGAAGCGCTCGGCGTTTTCGACGACCATCAGCGTCGCGTTTGGGTTGTCGACGCCGACCTCGACGACCGTCGTTGAAACGAGCACGTCGGTTTCGCCGCGGACAAACGCCGCCATCACCGCGTCTTTTTCGGCGGACTTCATCCGCCCGTGCAGGCAGGCGACGCGCAGGTCGGGGAAGACCTCCTTGGCGATGGAATCGGCGTAGGCGGCGACGGATTTCATCTCCTCGTCGTCGGTCTCGTCGATGAGCGGGCAGACGATATAGCTTTGATGGCCCTCCGCCGTCTGCTTGCGGACAAAGGCTTCGAGCCGACGCCGCAGGCCGTTGTCGACGAGAAAGGTATCGATCTTCTGCCGCCCGGGCGGCAGCTCGTCAATAATCGAGAGGTCGAGGTCTCCGTAGAGAATCAGCGCCAGCGTGCGCGGGATCGGCGTCGCGCTCATGACGAGCATGTGGGGGTTGTCGCCTTTGGCGCTCAGCGCCGCGCGCTGCTTGACGCCGAAGCGCTGCTGCTCGTCGCAGATGACAAGCCCAAGCGCGGCAAAATCGACGCCCTGCGACAGCACCGCGTGCGTTCCGACGACCATCTGCGCCGTTCCGTCTGCGATGGCCGCAGCGGCCGCGCGGCGCTGCGCGGCCGGCATTTTGCCGGTGATGAGCACCGTTCGGATACCGAGCGGCTCAAACAGCCGTTCAAACGTCGCGTAATGCTGCGACGCTAAAATTTCCGTCGGCGCCATTAAGGCGGCCTGATCGCCGCCTGCGATCACCTGATAGGCTACAAACGCGCCGACGAGCGTCTTGCCGCTGCCGACGTCGCCCTGCACGAGCCGGTTCATCAGCCGGCCGCTGCGGAGGTCGGCGAGCGCTTCGGCGATGACGCGCTCCTGCGCGCCGGTCAGCGCAAACGGCAGCTGCGCGCGCAGAAGCGCGTCATCGCAGGGGGCATACCGTTTTCCGGCCAAACCGGTGCGGCGGTTTTTCAGCATGGATAAGCCCGCGGCCAGCACGAACAGCTCTTCAAAGATCACCTTCCGCCGCGCGGCGTTCAGCGCCTCCTCCGACGCCGGAAAGTGGATATTTTCGAGCGCATCGCGGTCGCGCGTCAGCGCGTGCGCGGAGAGAACGGATTCGGGCAGCAGCTCCGGCAGCGTTTCGCCGCAGGCCGACAGAGCGGCGCGCACCGCGTTGGTCACCTGCTTGCGCGAAAGCCCCGCGGTGAGCGGGTATACGGGGAGAATCGCCCCCTGCGGCGCTTCGTCGCCGGAGACGCGCTCAAACTCCGGCGACGCCATCGTCAGGCCGAAGCCCTCGTTTGCAACGCGGCCGTAAAACTGATAGGCTTGACCGGTGTGAAACAGGTTCCGCATATACGGCATATTGAAAAAGGTCAGGCGGATCGAGCCGGTCTCGTCGACGGCCTTGACCTTTAAGATCGTCAGGTTGTTTTTCAGCCGCGCAAACGTCGGCTCCTCGGCGATCATTGCGACAAAGCGGCACGGCTCGCCGGGGATCAGCTCCCGAATCGTATACAGCCGCCGCCGGTCCTCATAGGCGCGCGGGTACAGCCGCAGCAGCTCGCCGACCGTTCTGACGCCGAGGCGCAGAAACGCGGCGGCCTGCTTTTCGCCGACGCCTTTAAGAGAGACGACGTTGTCGTCCGGCCCGATAGGGGCGGCCATGAAAAAAACCTCCTTTTTCATTGCTGTCTGCGGTTCGTCTCACCGCGGCGCGCGCTCCGTGCGCGCTGTCAATCGCGGGGCAGTCGTCAAAATTCAGAGAAATCCCCGCGGTTGGTTTGGAAAAAGTCATAGTAGATCCGCACGTTTTCCAGTTCCGTCCATTTTCTGACCGCTGCGGGCTTTTCGTCGAGGTTATAGATCTTTGCGCCTTTCATAGAGAGAAGGAACGGCGAGTGCGTGGATATCAGAAACTGACATCCGAAAAAACGGGCGGAATCCTCAATAAAGCTCTTTAAATCCAACTGGTGCTTAGGGTCGAGGCTGTTTTCAGGCTCATCCAGAATATAGAAGCCCTCTCCGTCGATTTTTTCAATAAAGTATCGGAAGGCGCTTTCCCCGTTGGAATATTCATGAACCTGCTCCATGACTTCACTGCGAACAAACTTCGACTGCGTTTTACTCCGCGCTTGATTGACTTTTTTTAACCGGTCATAGTCGGCCATGGATTTCATTTGAAACTGCGAATATTTGGCGTCTAAGTATTCTTTCATGACGTCTTTTCTTTTTTCCCGAATCCCTTCGTTTAAGCTGCGGATATTCAGCATGTAATCGAATACGTCGTCGCTGGTGATCATTTTGCTGTTTTCAGGGAGTTTGTCTAACATCGGTATTCTGCACATCTTTACATAGTCCGGATAGAAAGCGGACTGATTGTATATGGACTCGCGAGCGGCTTCTGTTTTGTCGGCGATGACGTTTAACGCCGTCGACTTGCCCGAACCGTTTCCTCCGTATAAAATGGTGATGGGTTCAAAATCAATCCGTTCGAGGCCGTGCGCCGACAATACCCTGAATGGATAATATGCGCAGGTGTTTCCCACCTTCCAGAGAAAGTCCGTCTCCATAGCTTCATCGGGGAATAGAAACTGCGTCAGGTAGATCATCTTTCAAGACCCACCCCTCTTTCTGAAAACCTTTCTGCCGGATTCATCAGACGGCGGAGCAAAAGCGGACGGAGCTGAAACGGAACCGCCCCAGTGAAAACAAACCGCCGGCCGCGGGCATGACACCGGCGGAACGGCGGTTTGGTTCGGCTCAACGTTATTCGACGCCGATGATGAAATAGTAGACGGGTTGGCCGCCGTCGAGGATGTTGAATTCGGTGCGCTGGCCGGCCTTTTTCGTGAAAATCTCCGAAACCGTGTCGCGGTCGGCCTGAGAGGCGTCGGCGCCGCAGAAGATGGTCACGAACTCGGCGTCGGCGAGGGCGAGGCCGTCGGCCAGCTTTTCAGTGACCGCGGCGAGAGACGAATCGGTGTCGCACAGCTTGCCGCCTGCGAGCGCCAGATAATCGCCCTCCTGAATGCTGACGTCGTCGAACACCGAGTCGCGCGCCGCATAGGTGATGTGGCCGGTGCGGACGTTGGGCAGTCCCGACGCCATCAGCTCGGCGTTTTTCTCCGGCGTTTCCTCGGGGTCAAAGGCGAGCATCGCCGTAATTCCCTCCGGAATCGTGCGCGTGGGCAAAACGATCACGCGCTTGTCGGTCAGCTCCACGGTCTGCTCGGCGGCGAGGATGATGTTTTTGTTGTTCGGCAATACGAAAACGACCTCGGAGGGCGTTCGGTTGATGAGGCGCAGAATGTCCTCGGTGGAGGGGTTCATGGTCTGCCCGCCCTCGACGACATTGTCGACGCCGAGATCCGTAAAAACCTCTTTGATTCCTTCGCCGGCCGCGACGGAGACAAAGCCGTATTTCTTTTCCGGGGCGGCGATGGTTTCGGCCGCAGCCGTTTCTTCGTCGAGCGACAGTTTTTCCGTGTGCTGCTCGCGCATGTTCTCGATTTTAATCGTCGTCAGCGCGCCGTATTTCAGACACTCTTCGAGCACCTGGCCGGGATGATTGGTGTGGACGTGGATCTTGATGATTTCGTCGTCGGCGACGAGCACGAGGCTGTCGCCGCGGGCATCCAGAAACGATCTGAGCGGCGCGGGGTCGGCTTTGGCCGCGCTGCGGATCACGATCAGCTCGGTACAGTAACCGAAGCGGATATCCTCGGTTTTGTAATCGGCAAAGTTGGCGGCGTTCTTAGTGACGGCGGCGATCGCTTCGGGGTTGTCGCGCGTAACGGTTATGCCGCGGATCGCCGCGAGCATCCCCTCCAAAATAAAGCAGTAGCCCTTTCCGCCGGCGTCGACCACGCCCGCCTTGGCGAGCACGGGGTTCTGGGTCGGCGTCTCTGCGAGCGCTTCATAGGCGGCCGCGAGCGTCGCTTCGAGCATGGCGTCGAAATCGCCGGAAGCGGCGTGCGCGGCGGCCGCCTCGGCGCTTTTGCGCGCCACAGTCAGAATCGTCCCCTCGGCGGGCTTGTTGACGACGCTGTACGCCATATCGACGCCGTTTTTCATGGCCGCCGCAAACTGCGGCGCCGTCGCTTCGTCGAGTTCCTTTAAGTACTTGGCGATGCCGCCGAACAGCAGGGAGGTGATGACGCCGGAATTCCCATGGGAGCCGCGCGTCAGAGACATCGCCGTTTTTTCCGCCGTTTTTCCGAGGAGGCTGTTTTCAAAGCCGGCAAGATCCTTGACGGCGTGGTTGATCGTCATCGACATATTCGTCCCCGTGTCGCCGTCGGGGACGGGAAACACGTTCAAATCGTTGAGCGCCTGCTTCTGATTTTCGACAACGGCCGCCGCATTGTTCAGCATATTTTTATAATCGTTGCCGTTGATAACGTTTTTCAAGGTAATCCAACTCCCAAATCACAAGATTGTCCGCTTGACCTCTCAGTCGGCGAGAATAATCGAATCGATATTGACGTCTACGCCGCTGACCCGGATGCCCGTCTGGCGTTCCACGACGTATTTCACTTCGTTCATGATCGACTTAGCGATCGCGCTCATATTCATGCCGTGCTGGACGGCGATATGCAGCTCGATAAAGACGCTGGAACCGCGCGTGCGCACTTTAACGCCCTTGTGAAAATTTTCCCCTTTGAGTAGCAGGATCAGCTCGTCGGAGAAGCCTCTGACCGTCATGCCTTTCACGCCGAAGCAGTTCAGCGCCGCATAGCCGCTGATCAGCGCGATGATTTTTTCCGAAATCGTAATACAGCCTTTTTTGGTGATGATTTTCATCCATATACCTCCTGTCGTCGTTTCGTCCGCCGAATGAACAGAGTCATTATCATAAAGCCGCCCCTCCGCGTCCCGTGCGGGGCGCCCGGCGGCATGGCGCTGTATGGTTGCCTGAGGGCCGGGCGGAAAACGAAACCAACCGCTTTGCAGGGAATGCGCCCGCCGGCCCGTCGATGATCTCTCAACTCATTATATTGTACTATATTTTCCTCCGTTTCGCAAGTCCCTGAGCGCAAATATCTATGTACCGCGCGCAGCGGAAAAAAACGCCGCGCCGGAAACAGCGGTCTGCCGGGGTTCTCAGGGGCGGAGGCCGTCGAGAAGCCACTGGGCGTAGCGGTCGGCCCGGCCCTTTCTGGTGACGGCGGAGACGGAGAGCGCGTCGGGGTTGAGCAGGGAGCGCGCGAGATCGGCGACCTCCTCGCGGCGCACGGCGAGATAGCGCGCGGCGACCTCGTCCGGGGTGGCGACGGCGTGTTGTAGCAGCAGCCCTTTGCCCATATGATTCATGCGCGCCGAGGTCGATTCAAGCGCCATGAGCAGGCCGGAGCGGATGCTGTCGCGCACCTTGGCGAGCTCCGCGTCGGTGACGCCGTTGGCCGCGATTTCCGCCAGCACGCGCCCGATCTCCGTAAGCGCTTTGCGCTCGCTGTCCGCGCCCGTCCCGATGTAAATGCTGAGCACGCCGCAGTCGGCGTGCGTGGCGAGAAAAGAGTTGACCGAGTAACACAGGCCGAGCTGCTCGCGCACGCGCTGGAACAGGCGCGAGGACATGTTGCCGCCGATGACGTTATTGAGAATTTGGAGCGCGTAGCGCTGTTCGGAGAGATAGGAGAGGGCGGGAAAGCCGACGACGATATGGTTCTGCTCCGTCGCCTTTTCCACGCATGAAAAGGCCGGGCGGTAGGCGCATTCCGCGCTTCTGACGCGCTCTCCGGCCGGGAAAGCGCCCAACACGCGGCTGATATACGCCAGATCGTCGCCGCTGAAATGGCCGGAGACGGCGACGACAACGGCGTCTCCGGTATAATGCGCGTTTTTATAGTCGAGCAGGGCGCGGCCGGTCATCGGCCGCAGCGACTCCTTCGTACCGAGAATCGGATAGCCCAGCGGCGTACCGGCGAACACGCCGAGCATCAGCTTTTCCACCGCCAAATCGTCGGGATTGTCGTCGCACATGCCGATCTCCTCAAAGATGACGCCGCGCTCCGTCTCGACGCAGGTTTCGTCAAAGCGGCTGTGAAAGAGCATGTCCGCGAGCAAATCCGCAAATACCCGCAGCTTTTCATCGAGCACACGGCCGTAGAAGCAGGTGCATTCTTTGGTTGTAAAGGCGTTTATTTCGCCGCCGAGCGCGTCCATGCTGTCGGCCAGCTCAGCGGCGTTCATGCGCTCCGTGCCTTTGAAGAGCATATGCTCGATAAAATGCGAGGCCCCGTTCTGATCAGGCGGCTCCTGCCGTGTGCCGCTGGCGATCCAGACGCCCAGAGAGACGCTGCGCACGTTCGGATTCTGTTCGGAAATGATTCTGACGCCGTTCGGAAGCGTTTCGATGTTGTACATAGATCCTCGTTTCCTGCCGCGGGCCCGGCCGTGGGGCCGACCGCGGATATCGCTGTTTGTTTGCTTGGGCGCAAAGCCCCGTTTTCTATGAGTATGCCTCGATGATGAAAAAAATATTTGTATCCGCGGCTTTTATCCGGAAAAGCCGGTGAAAACCGGACGCGCCGCTCGTTTCAAAACCGGCGGAGCCCTTCTCGGCGTTCTGCGCGTCGGCGCCGGCGAGAGACGGCCGAAACTGTTCTGTCGCGCTGTAAAAACCGGCTGCTCCGAGCGGGGCTCGAAACAGCCGGACGGTTATGGTCTTGTTCTCGTGACGCTTAAAATCGCCAGTTGCGCCGTGTTGTAATCGACCGCGCCTTTTTCGATCAGATAGTCCAGCAGCCTTGTCGAGGTTCCCTTCATATGGGCGAATAGCCCGTAGTAAGAGATGTATGCGAGCTTGTCGCGGTACAGGGGAGTGCTGGTCAGCATCTGCGCCTCGTTTTGAGAGATAATCCCGAAACTGACCGCCGCAGAAATGGCGTTTTTGTAGTGAAAGTCTGGGTTGTCGCCGCTGTCGGTATAGCCGAGCGCGCGCAGCAGAAAGGTCATATACTGTTCCGG
>QAMX01000151.1 GCA_003149835.1 Clostridiales bacterium | reverse complement strand
CATCCGGCATACATCCGCGCCGTCAGCGCTTCGTGGAGAAAAATACCGGAAAAAATCACGCCGAATACGGATTCCGTCGATAAAAAGAGCGCCGCCAGCGACGGGTTGGTGTATTTCTGACAGATCATTTGCAGAAGGAAGGCGAGCATGGTGCTGATCAGCCCTAAGTAAAGCATACTTGTGACGGTTTTTCCCGTGAATACGCCTGTCGGAAATCCGCCGTCGAAAAGCGGAGCCGTCAGCCATGACAGCGCTGCGGCGGCGGCAAACTGCAAAACGGAAAGAATAATCGGATCCTGCGTCTCCGTATAGCGGTCGATGAATAGAATATGGATTGCGAAGCCGATACCGCACAAAAGCGTCAGCACGTCGCCGGTGTTGATGGAAAGATCATCCGTCAGCGACAGCAGACCTATGCCGACAATCGCGGTCAGCGCTGCTGCAACGGAATAGCCGTCCGGCCGTTTCCGGCTGAATATCCAGTGAAAAAAAGGCACCAGCACGACGTAAACCGTTGTCAGAAAGGCGTTTTTGCCCGCGGTCGTCAGACCGCAGCCGATGGTTTGCAGCGCATAGCTGAGAAACAGGAAAAAGCCGAGCACAGCGCCGCTGTACAGGTCGCGCCGATTCATCCGGCGCATTTTTTGCCAGAAAATCAGCCACAGCGCCACGGCTGCAATGGTAAAGCGAAATGCGAGCATGTAGATCGGCGGCACGATATCGAGCGAATCCTTGACAACGACGAACGCGAAGCCCCAGATCAGAGCTGTCAGCAGACAGCCTATGGACGCCAGCGCGGACCGTTGTTTTTGTCCGACCTTCATATGGTTATCCCCTTTCGAAACCGTTTCTCCCTCATTTGATACCGGCCGTTCGCAGTTGTCTGCGAAAAAATAGAATCTGTATTCTCTCCGAATCGTTTTGTCACAGAGTTGGCGGCAGACATTTTCGGAATTTCGGGACGGCTTACTTTCGCCGTCCGGTCATCCGGAGCGCGTCTTTTTCCAAAGAGGTTTCACAATCTGCTGCCCCGCTGAGACGAAAATTTGAAGCAGACAAACCAACGGCGCGGTCGTATAGGACCGCGCCGTTGGACGACTTTACAGAACAGCGCTGCGGGCTGTATTTAGTACATGCCCATGTCTCCGCCCATGCCGCCCTGAGCCGGGGCCGCCGCCGGGGGTTCCGGGATATCGCCGACAAGCGCCTCGGTCGTCAGAACCATAGAGGCGACGCTGGCCGCGTTCTGGAGCGCGGAGCGGGTGACCTTCGCCGGATCGACGATACCGGCTTTGATCATATCGGCATAAGTTTCGGTAGCGGCGTCGAAGCCGTAACCGGCCTTTTTGGAATTCTTGATTTTTTCGAGAACGATGCTTCCGTCGATGCCGGCGTTGGCCGCAATCTGCTTGACCGGCTCTTCGAGCGCTTTGATAACGGCGCGAACACCGGTGCGCTCGTCGCCCTCTGTCGTCTTAACCAGCTTTTCGACGCTGGCAATCGCATTGACATACGCCGTGCCGCCGCCGCTGATAATGCCCTCTTCGACGGCCGCGCGCGTGGAGTTGAGCGCGTCCTCGATGCGGAGCTTCATCTCTTTCATCTCCGTCTCGGTCGCCGCGCCGACCTTGATGACGGCGACGCCGCCGGACAGCTTGGCAAGCCGCTCCTGGAGCTTCTCTTTATCGAAATCGGAGGTCGTGACCTCAATCTGAGACTTGATCTGGTTGATGCGCGCTTTGATCTCATCGGACGAACCGGCGCCGTCGACGATAATGGTGTTCTCTTTCTGAATCTTGACCTGACGCGCGCGGCCGAGCTGCGAAACCTGCGTTTCTTTCAGTTCGAGGCCGAGCTCTTCGCTGATGACTTCGCCGCCGGTCAGAATCGCGATGTCTTTGAGCATTTCCTTGCGTCTGTCGCCAAAGCCCGGGGCCTTGACCGCGATGCAGGTAAACGTGCCGCGCAGCTTGTTGACAATCAGCGTGGCGAGCGCCTCGCCCTCGACGTCCTCGGCGATGATGACGAGCTTCTTGCCAGTCTGGACGATCTGTTCGAGCAGCGGCAGGATCTCCTGAATATTGGAAATCTTCTTATCGGTGATGAGAATGTAGGCGTCGTCGATGACCGCTTCCATTTTATCGGAATCCGTCACCATATACGGCGTGATATAGCCGCGGTCAAACTGCATGCCCTCGACGATCTCGCTGTATGTCTCGGCCGTCTTGGATTCCTCAACGGTGATAACGCCGTCGTTGGAAACCTTGTCCATCGCGTCGGCGATCAGCTCGCCGATAAACTCGCTGCCCGAGGAAATCGCGGCGACCTTGGCGATATCGCTGCTGCCGGAAACGGCAACCGCGTTCTCCTTAATGTTGGCGACCGCCGCGTTGACCGCCGCGGAAATGCCCTTGCGCATGACCATCGGGTTCGCTCCGGCGGCCAGATTCTTCAAGCCTTCTCTGACGAGCGCCTGCGCCAGCAGCGTCGCCGTCGTCGTACCGTCGCCGGCGACGTCGTTGGTCTTCGTCGCGACTTCTTTGAGGAGCTGAGCGCCCATGTTCTCAAAGCGGTCTTCGAGTTCGATTTCTTTTGCGATCGAAACACCGTCGTTGATAATCATCGGAGCGCCGAATTTCTTATCGAGAACTACGTTTCTGCCCTTGGGGCCGAGCGTAATCTTCACCGTATCCGCAACTTTATTGACGCCTCTTTCAAGGGCGCGGCGAGCTTCCTCGCCGTAAATCAGCTTTTTCGCCATCTGTTTTTCCTCCTAAATAATCAAATGTCCCAGTTATGAACGCCGGTTATTCGCAGACCGCCAGAATATCGCTCTGACGGACAATCGTGTATTCCTCGCCGTCGATCTTGACTTCGGTGCCCGAATATTTGCCGGTGATGACCTTGTCGCCCACTTTGACGTACATCGTCACTTCTTTGCCGTCGACGACTCCGCCCGGTCCGACCGCGATGATTTCGGCGATCTGCGGCTTTTCCTTGGCGGACGCGGTGAGGATAATCCCGCTCTTCGTCGTCTCCTCCGCTTCGACCATTTTGACCACGACACGGTCGGCTAAAGGTTTCAGTTTCATATTGTGTTCCTCCCTTAGAATTGTTGGCCTTCTTTTTGGTCTTAGCACTCATTAGCTCCGAGTGCTAACGTATATATGATAATCAAAATCGGTTCAATTTACAACATGTATTATTACCAAAATTAAGCAGATATATCCGCGGATATTTGACTATCTTTGACATTGAATTTTCCATGTATCCATTCAACAAATTGAACGCCGAAAAACGGCTCCGCTTATAAAAAGCATGAATCGGAAATTTGTCCCATATACTGAACTGTCGCGGCGTTATGCCCTGTCGGGCCGCGTGATTTCAGGGGCGAAAGGAAGTTTTTTATGAAAATCGCGCTTGTCGGCATGCCCAATTCCGGTAAGACGACGCTGTTCAACCGCCTGACCGGTCAGACAGGCGACGTCGGCAACCGCGCCGGCGTCACCGTAGCCGTCAAGAAAGCGCGCCTGCGCAGATCAGACGCCGTTCTTTACGATCTCCCCGGCGTCTATTCGCTGTCCCCTTATACGCCCGAAGAGCGCGTGACGCTCGATTTTTTGGAGAGCGGCGCCTATGACCGTCTGATCTGCGTCGTCGATTCGACCAGCCCTGAGCGCGGGCTGGCGCTCGCCGTGGCGCTCGGGCGCTTCAAAAAGCCGGTTGTCGTCGCGCTGAGCTTTGCCGACGCGCTGCGGCGAAACGGCGGAAGCGTACGGGAGGCGGCGCTCGAAAAGGAGCTTTCATACAGGGTTTGTCTGTTTTCGGGCGCCGACGGCAGAGGAATCGGCGAGATCCGGCGCGCGATTCTCGGCGAAAGCGGCTCTGCGCCGCCTGTCTTTGCGGGCGAGGCGCTGCCGCGCGCAGAGGCGCTGGCCCGGCAGTATTTCACGCCCCCGCAGCGCAGCAAAGCGACCGCAGCCGCAGACAGGCTGCTGGCGCGCGGCGCGTGGTCGGTGGTCGTTTTTATGGCGGTCATGGGCGCGGTATTTTTTCTGGCGTTCGGATATCCGGGACAAATGCTTTCGGCCGGCTTCTCGTCGCTGCTGTCCAAAGCGGCGGCACTCCTACGGCTTGCGGCCGAAGCCATCCGTGTGCCGCCGTTTTTCATCGGGCTGCTGTTTGACGGCGTTTGGAACGGTATACAGTCGCTGCTGACGTTTTTGCCACAGCTTTTTCTGCTCTTTCTCAGCATCTCCGCGCTGGAAGAAAGCGGCTATCTTGCGCGCACCGCCTTTTTATCGGACGGGTTTCTCCGCCGCTTCGGACTTTCCGGCCGCGCGGCCGTACCGATTTTGCTCGGCTTCGGCTGCTCTGTCCCCGCCGTGCTGGCTACGCGGACCATCCGCGACGAAGCCGAACGAAAACGGCTCTGGCTGGCGCTGCCGTTTGTTTCCTGCGGCGCGCGGCTGCCGGTCTATGGCCTGCTCTGCGGCGCGTTTTTTCCGCATCATGCGGTACTGATTGTGTTTTTCCTGTATCTCGCCGGCGTTTTCGCAGCGCTCGCGCGAGCGGCGCTTGCTCAGCGCGCCTCGCGGCGCGGCAGGCAAGCGCCGCAGTCCTTATTTTTTGTAGAGCTTCCGCCGTACCGTGTTCCGCGGCCCGCAGTCCTTTTCAAGCTTGTCTGCGCGCGGCTGGGCGGGTTTGTCAAAAGAACGTTCAGCGTCATGAGTATTGCTTTCGCGGTTTTTTGGGTGTTAAAAACCTTTACGCCGTCGCTCTCGCTCTGCACAGACGGCTCCTTCGGCATTCTCGGCGTAATCGGCTCTTTTCTCGCTGTGCTCCTGAATCCGTGCGGCCTTGGTTCGCCGGTCCTCGCCATCGCCCTCTTAGCGGGCTTTATGGCAAAGGAAGCGGTCATCGGCACGCTCGCCGTCCTGTTTTCATGCAGCGGCGCGGCGCTGTCGGCCGTCCTCGCGCAGCAGTTCAGCGGCGCGCAGGCGGCGGCGCTGCTGGTGTTTGTTCTGCTGTATACGCCCTGTATTTCGACGCTGGCGGCCATACGCGCCGAGAGCGGCTCGCTCCGCTTTGCGCTGCGCGCAGCGGCGGTGCAGACCGTCATCGCCTATGCGGCTGCGCTCGTTACCTATCAGCTCGCGCGGTTCGTTACCATTTGACCGACCAGCGGTCGGTCAGCGTGTCCTGATTGGAGCGGAAGGCGCTGTCGTCGGCCTGACGGAGCGAGGATGTTTTGATCCGCTCCTGCAAAAGCCGGTAATACAGCTCTTTGTCCACAGGCAGCTCGACGGTGCTCTGCGTCCAGTCGGAGAGATAGATCGCGTTGATGATTTCCAGCGAATTCAAGCCCTCGCGGCCCGGCGACAGCAGCGGCGTCCCATGCAGAACAGCGTCGGCAAAGTTCTGGCAGATGCCGGTATGCGCCGTGCCCTTGTCGGTAAAGGGCGTCTCCGTATAGGTAATCTGCGGTTTCGGCGTATTCGTATCGGAATGGAAGCAAAATTCGCGTTCCGAGCCGTCGAGCTCCCAGAGTTTCAGCGTGCCGTTTTCGATGACGAGCTTTCCCCTGTCGCCGCTGATTTCCAGGCGGTTGGTGCCGGGATATTCGCCGGTCGTGGTAATAAACGTGCCTGTGGCGCCGTTTTCGTATTCGGCGTAGACCGTCACGTCGTCGTCGACCTCGATATTGTGGTATTTTCCGTACTGGACAAAGCCGCGGATGCGCGCGGGCATCCCGCAGATCCACTGCCAGAGGTCGATGTTGTGGACACACTGATTCAGCAGCACGCCGCCGCCTTCGCCCGCCCATGTCGCCCGCCACGAGCCGGAATCAAAATACGCCTGATTTCGATACCAGTTGGTGATCAGCCAAACGACGCGCTTCATCTCGCCGAGCCGGCCGGAACGGACGATTTCACGCGCCGCCGCAAAGATCGGCGTCGTGCGCTGGTTAAACATGATCCCAAAGACTTTGCCGCTCTTTTCCGCGGCGGCGTTCATTTCCAGCACCTGCGCCGTATAGACGCCGGCCGGCTTCTCCGTGAGGACGTGAAGCCCGTGTTCCAGAGCGCAGACAGCGATTTCAGGGTGAAAATAGTGCGGCGTGGCGATGATCACCGCATCGCAGAGCCCCGAGCCGATTAAAGCCTGATATTCTGCGAATACCTCGACATTCTCCAACGTTTCCTTTGCCGCCGCACGTTTTTTTTCATCCGTATCGCAGACGGCGGCGAGCGTCATGCCCTTTACGTCGCCTTTCCGGATACGCGCGACGTGCGCGGAACCCATATTGCCGATCCCGATAATCCCAACTCGCAGTGTTTCCATTTTTCTGTTACCTCCGTTTTTTTATACGGTTTTCTGCTGACGCCCGATGCCAAACAGGCGGCAGCCGTTTTCATAGGTCTGCGCGGCGACCGCCTCATACGGCTCTCCGCGCAGCTCGGCAATCCTTGCTACGGTATATGCGAGATACGACGAATCGTTGCGCTGTCCGCGCTTCGGAACGGGCGCCATATACGGGCAGTCCGTCTCCACGAGCAATCTGTCCGCCGGGACATAGGCGGCGACCAGCGGCGCGTGCCGCGCGTTTTTGAACGTGACCGTGCCGCCGAGCGCAATCAGGTATCCCATAGCCAGCACGGTCTTCGCCGTCTCGACGCTGTTGGAAAAACAGTGGAATACCCCTTCGACGCGGCCGCGAAAGGCGCGCAGGATATCAAGCGTATCCGCCAGCGCCTCGCGCTCATGGATCACCACGGGGCGGTGCAGCGACGACGCCACTTCCATCTGCGCCGCAAACAGCGCGCGCTGGGTTTCGCGGGGCGAGAAATCATAATGGTAATCGAGGCCGATTTCGCCGATTGCGACGCATTTTTCGCGCGCCGCGTATTGCCGCAGCCGCCGTTCCCAATCTTCCGGAGCCAGGCGCGCCTCATGCGGATGGATCCCTGCGGCGGCATATACAAACGGATATCGTTCCGCCAGGCTCAGCGAAGCCGCCGCGCTTTCCATGTCGCAGGCGGCGTTGAGAATCAGGCCGATTCCCCTTTCCGGCATACCGGCGAGCAGCGCGTCGCGATCCCCTTCGAAGCGCGCGTCGTCATAGTGCGCGTGCGTATCAAAAAGCAGAGGCATATTATCGAATTTTGCTGCCCGGTTCTGTTCCGTCGGGCAGGAAAACGACCTGCGCGCTGTCATCTGAACCGTCGCAGGCGAGGATCATGCCTTGGCTCTCCACGCCGCACAGCTTGGCCGGTTTGAGATTGGCTACGAGCACGACGGTTTTACCGATCATATCGGCGGGCTGATACCATTTGGCAATGCCTGAAACAACCTGACGCTGTTCAAAACCGAGGTCGACGGTCAATTTGAGCAGCTTGGCGCTCTTCTTGACCGGCTCGCAGGCGAGGACGCGCGCGGCGCGGAGATCGACCGCGCCGAAGCCGTCAATCGAGATCTCTTCGGCGAGCGGCGCGTATTCGCGCTTCGGCGCCTCGGCGCTGGCGTGTTCCTTTTCAATCTGTTCCATCAGCGCCTTTTCGTCAAGACGCGCAAAAAGCACCTCGGATACGCCGAGCGGCCGGCCGGAACGAAGGCCGCCGAAAGCAAGAACCGATTCATAGACGGTCTCTTCTGTATTCAGCTGACGGAAAATCCGCTCCGCCGTCTCCGGAAGAAACGCTTGCAGCAGCACAGCCGCAATGCGGATTGATTCGAGCAGATGATAGAGAACGGTTCCGAGCCGCTCTCTTTTCGCCTCGTCCTTCGCCAGCAGCCACGGCTCCGTCTCGTCAATATAACGGTTGGAACGGCGCAGAAGCGTCCAGATCTCGCCGAGCGCGTCGGCGACGCGTAGCTCGTTCATAGCCGCCTCGACCGCTTCGACGGTTTTCTGCGCCGTACTCCGCAGATCAAGATCGACCTCCGTCAGCTCGCCGCAGGCCGGCGCGATCCCTCCGAAATATTTGCCCGTCATCGCCATGGTGCGGTTGACAAGGTTGCCTAAAATATTGGCGAGGTCGGAGTTGTAACGCGCCGCGACGAGTTCATAGGTCAGGCTGCCGTCAGATGCAAACGGCATCTCGTTGAGCACGAAATAGCGCACCGCGTCGACGCCGAAATACTTGACGAGATCGTCGGCGTAGATAACGTTGCCCTTGGACTTTGACATCTTCTCGCCGCCCATTAAAAGCCACGGATGCCCGAAGATCTTTTTCGGCAGCGGCTCGCCGAGGGCCATGAGGATAATCGGCCAGTAAATCGTATGAAAACGCAGAATGTCCTTGCCGATCAGGTGGATATCGGCCGGCCAGTATTTTTCATACATCTCGCTCTTCTCTCCCGGGCGATAGCCGAGCCCGGTGATGTAATTGGAGAGCGCGTCGATCCAGACATAGATGACGTGACCGGGATCGAATTCAACCGGAATGCCCCATGTAAACGAGGAACGCGACACGCACAGGTCCAACAGCCCGGGTTTCAGAAAATTATTGACCATTTCATTGCGCCGCGCCTTGGGCTGAATAAAATCGGGGTTGTCCTCGATATGGCGGATCAGCCTGTCGGCGTATTTCGAGAGGCGCAGGAAATACGCCTCCTCGCTGGCCGGCTCAACCGGACCGCCGCAGTCAGGGCATTTTCCGCCGTTCAGCTGCGCGTCGGTGTAAAACGATTCACAGGCCACGCAGTAATGCCCGGTATATTTTGATTTATAGATGTCGCCCTGCTCGTACAGCTTTTTAAAGATCTCGGAGACGCTTTTTTCGTGGAACGAATCGGTCGTGCGGATAAACTTGTCGTATGAAACGTTCATCATATCCCAGATGCGCCGGATTTCGCCGGCGATATGGTCGACATGCGCCTGCGGCGTCACGCCCTCCGCCTCCGCCTGCTGCTGGATCTTCTTGCCGTGTTCGTCTGTACCGGTCATAAAGAATACGTCGTAGCCGGTTAAACGCTTATAACGCGCGATCGCGTCGGCCAACACGGCTTCATACGTATTGCCGATATGCGGCACGCGCGAGGTATAGGCAATCGCCGTGGTGATGTAATACTTTCCCTTGTTCATGGATTCAGGCTTCCCTCTCTTTTATATCGGGCCGCCGCGCAGTACGGCTTTGCCCTGTAACGTTTCAACGAAGATATTATAGCACACTTTCCCTTAGATTTCCATTTTTTCCGAAAATTATGTGCCGTTTCGCCCTGCCGAAACAAAACGCCCGGCGCTGGTAGCAGCGTCGGGCGGTTCGGTTTGCAAATCGGAAACCTATCTGTACTTCTTCTTTCTCGCGGCCTCCGCCTTTTTACGGCGTTTGACACTCGGGCTCTCATAGTGCTCTCTCTTGCGGAGTTCAGATAAAACACCCGACTTCGCACATGAACGCTTGAATCTGCGGAGCGCATTATCCAACGATTCATTTTCCTTCAAATGGATTTCAGACACGGAATTCCCTCCCTCCGCATCGCAGCTTCATTCTCTGCGTTTCGTCATCGGTTATTGTTGAAAAATATTTTCTGAGCGTACGGCAAAGCTGCCGGCCAAAAAAATACTTCCCTATACAATAGAAATATTATACATGATACGGGCGCCTTTGTCAAGAGATTTCAAGAACAATTTACAATTTAGCCGCGTCGGGCGGCAGTGGTTATCTTACCACGATATTGACAATCTTATTCCTGACGACGATGATCTTGACAACGGTCTTGCCCGCCAAAGCCTGAGCGACTTTCGCGTCCGCCAGAGCCGCCTTTTCCGCTTCGGCATTGTCGCAGTCGCGCGGCAGCGCGACGGTTGCGCGGAGCTTGCCGTTCATCTGTACGGCGACGGTCACGGTATCTTCGACGGTTTTGCTCTCGTCGTAGTCCGGCCATTTCGCCTCGCAGAGCATCCCCTCGCCGAAGCGCTCAAAGAGCTCCTCGGTGATATGCGGCGCAAACGGATTCATCAGGGTGAGCAGCGTTTTGTATTCCGCCTCGTTGATTGCTCCGCCGTTGTCGTAGACCGTGTTGACAAAGGTCATCATCGCCGCGATCGCCGTATTAAATTTCATGGCGGCGATATCCGACGTCACTTTTTTAATGGTCTGGTGCAATACCGTTTCATAGGCCTTGGAATAGACCTTTCCCGGCGTCACGCGGTCGCCGAGCGCGCAGACGCGGTCGATAAAGCGCTGACAGCCTCTGACGGCCTTGGAGTTCCATGTGACGGTCTTTTCAAAGTCGCCTATAAACATAATATACAGCCGCAGCGTATCCGCTCCATACTCGGCGACGACATCGTCTGGGTTGATGACGTTGCCGCGGCTTTTCGACATTTTCTCGCCGTCCTCGCCGAGAATCATGCCGTGGCTCGTCCGCTTTTTATAGGGTTCAGGGGTATTCACAACGCCGATATCATAGAGGAATTTATGCCAGAAACGCGAATAGAGCAGGTGCAGCGTCGTATGCTCCATGCCGCCGTTGTACCAGTCCACCGGCATCCACTGATTCAGCGCCTCGCGCGAAGCCAGCTCGCCGGGATTTTTCGGATCGGTATAGCGCAGATAATACCACGACGACCCCGCCCATTGCGGCATCGTATCCGTTTCGCGGCGCGCCGGACCGCCGCAGACAGGACAGGTCGTGTTGACCCAGTCGGTCATACGCGCCAGAGGCGACTCCCCGTTTTCGGTCGGCTCGTAGCTCTCGACGTTGGGCAGTAAAACGGGAAGCTGATCGTCCGGCACGGGCACATATTTACCGCAGTGGTCGCACCAGACAAGCGGCACCGGCTCGCCCCAGTAGCGCTGCCGCGCAAATACCCAGTCGCGCAGCTTATAGTTGACCTTCTCCGTTCCCTTGCCCAGCTTCGTCAGCGCTTCAATCATCGCCTGCTTCGCCTGCGGCACGCTCATGCCGTTGAGAAAGCCGGAATTGACCATAACGCCCGTCTCGCAGTCGGTAAAGGCTTCTTTCTCGATATCGCCGCCCGCAACGACCTCGATGATCGGCAGGTCAAATTTTTTGGCAAACGCATAGTCGCGGTCGTCGTGCGCCGGGACGGCCATGATCGCGCCCGTGCCATAAGACATCAGCACATAATCGGAGACAAAAATCGGAATCTCTACGCCGTTGACCGGATTGACCGCCGTAATGCCGTCGATACGCACGCCGGTCTTTTCCTTGGCCAGTTCCGTGCGCTCAAAGTCGCTCTTTTTGGCCGAAACGGCTCGGTACGCCATGATCTCGTCAATATTGGCGATGCGGCCGCGGTATTTGTCGAGCATCGGATGCTCCGGCGAGACGACCATATAGGTCGCGCCGAACAGCGTATCCGGCCGCGTCGTAAAGACGCGCAGCGTCTCGCCGACGGTGGTGTCGAAATCGACCTCGGCGCCTGTTGAGCGGCCGATCCAGTTGACCGTCTGCGTCTTGACGCGCTCGGGAAAATCGACCTCGGCCAGACCGTCGAGCAGCTTATCGGCATAGGCGGTGATTTTCAGCATCCACTGCTCCTTGTCGCGGTGGACGACCGGCGCGCCGCAGCGCTCGCAGACGCCGTCGACGACCTCTTCGTTGGCGAGCACGCAGAGGCAAGAGGTACACCAGTTGACGCTCATCTTCTTTTTATAGGCCAAGCCGTGCTCGTACAGCTTTAAAAAGATCCACTGCGTCCACTTGTAATAGTCGGGATCGGTCGTGTTGATTTCACGTTCCCAGTCAAAGCTGTAACCCAGCGCCATCGACTGTTTCTTGAAATTGTGAATGTTCTGCTGCGTTACCGCCGCCGGATGGACATGATTTTTGATCGCAAAGTTCTCAGTCGGCAGGCCGAAAGCGTCCCAGCCCATCGGAAACAGGACGTTGTAGCCGTCCATCCTCAGCTTCCGGCTCACCACGTCGAGCGCGGTATAGGGACGGGTATGCCCGACGTGCAGCCCGACGCCCGAAGGATACGGAAACTCAATCAATGTGTAGAACTTCGGCTTGTCGGAGTCGTTTTCCGCGCGGAAAACGTTTTCAGAAAACCATTTATCCTGCCATTTCTGATCGATTCGTTTGTGTTCGCTGTAATTCATCCGCTTCCGCCCGCGCATTCAGGTGCCGGGCGGCACATCCTTTCCAATTTCATTTGATTCGCGCCGCGTCAAAGGCTCGCTGTCAGGCGTCGGCGTCTTCTTCCTCTGCGTCGGTAGAGGCCAAAAACGCCTCTACGTCGAGTTTCTGCGCGTCGGCCCACAGACGTTCCAGATCGTAGAACTGTCTGGCGTCGTCTTTGAAAATGTGGACGATGACGCTGCCGTAGTCCTGTAAAATCCAGCTTGCGGAACGATATCCCTCGACGCTTTTCGGTTCAAGGCCGTATTTTTTCGACAGAGCCTCGTCCACCGCGTCGGAAATCGCGCGCAGCTGCGTATTTGAGGAACCGGTGCAGATGATATAGTAGTCGGCCAGCGTCGTCAGCTTGGTCACCCGAAGTAAAGCGATATCCGCAGCCTTGCGGTCGAGCACCGCGTTCAGCGCGGTTTTAGCGATTTGTTTCGTTGTCATCCGTTTTCTTTCTCCTATTTTCCCTCGTTTTCAGCGCGGGAAACCATGTCGAGGTGAATGATGTCCTGATTATAAGGGTTCAAATATGTGTTGATCATTTCCAGCGAGGCCTTCGGATATGGAATCCACATGCCCGAGCCCTGAGCCGGTCCGCCCGGCAGCGTATAGAACGAGATGTCGTCGGCGTTCAGCTCAATCGCCTGTTTTGCAAACCACGTCAAATCGTCGAGCGACATATCCGTTGTCACGTTGTCAAAAACCGTTCCCGCGATCTCGACGGCCTTTGTCGCGCTCTTTCCCGACAAAAGCTGGCTCGCAAGGGCTTTCAGAAAATCATGGCGCACGCTGATCCGGCCGATATCCGCAGAGGCATAGCTGCGGTAGCGCATCAGTTTCAGCGCGTCGGAGCCGGAAAGCGTCTGATACCCTTTTTTCAGGTGAATATGCAGATCCTGCGTCGGGTCGTCATAGTTCATATCCTGCGGAACCGTGAAGTTGACGCCGCCGATATAGTTGATGATCTTTACAAAAGCGTTCATATCGACGATCACATGCCGGTCGACCGAATAGCCGACGAGACTCAGAAGCTCGGTTTTCAGCTGCTCAATGCCGCCGCTGCCGTATGCAAGGTTGATATGTTTCAGGTTGGAATTTCGATTGTTCGCCTTGGAGTAGGTGTCGCGGGGAATGCTCAGACAATTCAGGGTGTCTGCATTGGTGTCAAAGGTGACGAGGATAATTACGTCCGACAGCGCTTTGGATTGATCCAGGCCGACGACCAAAAAAGTATACAGACCGTCGCGCTTGGTCAAAAGCTGCGGCGCGTCCGTTCCATCGTGGCCGGAGTTGGTATCCGTCACCGTGTTGCCGCTTTCATCGGTGACAGGGTTTCCGTGCTCGTCGGTCACAATGACCGTCTGTTGGGAAGGACCCGACAGCGTAACGGGCACATCCGTCGTAGGCGGCGTATTCGATCCGTTGAGTACCTTTAAAAGCTGCGCGCCGCCTATGGCGACAGCGGCGACAAGCACGATCACGACGATCCCTATGATCAGGCGTTTTTTGGTGTTTCCGCCCTCATAATTTTCCTGTTTTGACAACGTTTCCACTTCCTTTTGGGGCTGCGTCGGCCATCCTCTGATTTGACGAGCCCACTGAGTTTCAAAAAAATCTGACAATTTTATTTATTATACAACGTCCGCGGCTATTTTTCAAGTGCCCATTTTCAAACAAATTATGACTGAATCGGCGTATTTCCACATCTCCGTCTCACTTTCCATCCCATCCAAACAGCCGGTTCTCTCGGATATAGGCGGCGACGCCGTCGGAAAGGCCGGAAAAATCCCCGCTTTGAAGCCGCCTGCGCACGTCGCTTGAAGACAATTCCATCACCGGATTGTGCAGCAAAACGCTCTCGGCGCCGAATCTCTCGCGCAGCTCCCGCTGTTTTTCGACGATACGCGCCTCTTCCCCGTCGCCTCGGGGCGCGACGGCAAATCGCGCCAGCCGCAGCAGCTCGCCGGCCCGATACCACTGATCCAGCGTCAGAAACATATCCGTGCCGCAGATAAAGGTCAGCGCGGCGTTCGGATAGCGCTCTTTCAGCCCGTTCAGCGTATCGACGGTATAGCTTTTGCCGCCGCGAAGGACTTCGCAGCCGTCGGCGCGCAGGCGCGGGTCAAGCTCCGCGGCCAGCCTCGTCATTTCCAGCCGCTGCCAAGCGTCCGGAGATCCTGCGGCCGTTTCTTTGTGCGGCGGCAAATAGTCGGGGATCAGCAGCACCAGATCCAGTCTCAGCTCGTCGGCCGCGCTGATGGCGGCGTGAATATGGCCTAAGTGCGGCGGATTAAACGTCCCGCCTAAGACGCCGATCTGTCTGGATGGTCCGTCCATCGCCGAATCACGCCTTTCCGGTTGATCTCATGCTCTCCCATATAGACCGGATCATTCCGGCAGTTGAAAAGCCGTTTTCTCTGGATTTTGCCGGAAAAGTACAATTTTTCGTCCGATGCATTGAACGCCGTCGGCGTGCAGCGCGCCGCACAGCTCGTCGCAGGCGGCGCGAGGTTCGAGGCCGCTGTTTTCGAGCACATGCAGCTTTACGAGTTCGTGCGAGCGAAGAGCTGCGTCGATCTGCGCAATCAGGCTGCGGGAAACGCCTTCTTTGCCGATCTGCGTCAGCGGACTCAAAACATTCGCTTTTGAGCGGAGATAGGCTCTCTGTTTGCTTGTCAACATATTGTCACCCGACGGCTTTTCATCCTCACGTCGGAAGCGAAGCCGTTCTTTCTTATATAAATTTTGCCTGGCGTACAGAGACGGATGCGGGCGCGTTCGCCATTTGCACGCCGCCGTTTAAAGCGGCGAAACAGACAACTTTTTTGCCAGCTCGGCAAGCGCCGCGGCGCGGTGAGAAATCCGGTTCTTCTCTTCCGGCGGCAATTCGCCGAAAGAGCGACCCAACGCATCCGCGAAAATCGGGTCATATCCAAAGCCGTTGCCGCCGCGCGGCGCTAATAGAATCGACCCTTCGCATACGCCCTCAGCCTCTATGCACGCGCCGTCCGGCAGCGCCAGGCAGACGGCGGAAACAAAGCGCGCCGTCCGGTCGGGATCGGCGGTTTCCGCGAGCTTTTCCAGCAGCAGCGCGTTTTTCGCCGCCTGCGGAATCTCTCCGCCAAAGCGGGCGGTATAGACGCCGGGCGCGCCGCCGAGCGCGTCTACGCACAGCCCGGAATCGTCGGCGAGCGCGGGCATCCCCGCGGCCGCGGCCGCGGCTGCCGCCTTGATCCGCGCGTTCTCAGAAAAAGTCTCGCCCGTTTCTTCCGGATCCACGCATATACCGGCTTCCGCCATCGATACGACCGCAAACCCCAACGGTTCCAAAATGGCGCGGAACTCCGCCAGCTTGCCGGCGTTATTTGTGGCCGCGACGATCTCTTTCAGCACATGTATTCCCGCCTTATCCTGCAAATTTCGGCAATCCCCTTCTGGCCGAGCGCGAGCATCCGCGCCAGCTCCGCCTGCGTAAACGGACGCTCTTCGCCCGTCCCCTGTAACTCGACGATGTCGCCGTCCGCCGTCATAACCATATTAAAGTCCGCCTCGGCGCGGCTGTCCTCCGAGTAATCGAGGTCTAAGAGAATCTCCCCGTCCACAATGCCTGCGGAAACCGCGGCCACCTCGCCGCGGAGCGGATTGGCGGGCAGCCGCCCGTCGCGCCGCAGCGCTTCGCAGGCGAGCCAAAGCGCCAGATAGCCGCCGGTGATCGACGCTGTCCGCGTGCCGCCGTCAGCCTGCAAGACGTCGCAGTCCACGGTTATCGTCAGTCCGTCGAGCAGCGCCAGATCCGTCACGCTGCGGAGCGAACGGCCGATCAGCCGCTGAATTTCGGCGCTGCGCGGCGACAGCTTCATATTCTGAATGTCGCGGCGCGTGCGCTCCTTCGTCGCCGCGGGCAGCATGGAATACTCAGCCGTGACCCAGCCCTTGCCGCTTCCGAACATGTAAGGCGGCACGCGCGCCTCGACCGTGGCGTTGCATAAAACGCGCGTCTTGCCTGTCTCTACGAGTACGCTCCCGGCCGGATATTCACAGTAACCGACCGTAAAGCGAAGCGGACGCGGCTCGTCCGCGCGTCTGCCGTTATACCGCATGTGTTCCGCCTCCTTCTATCAGCGCGTCGACAAACTGTCCGGCGTCGAACGGCATCAAATCGTCCATCTGCTCTCCGACGCCGACATAGCGGATCGGCAGACCGCACGAGGCGGCGATGGCGACGGCAATGCCGCCTTTGGCCGTGCCGTCGAGCTTAGTGAGCACCAGCCCGGTCACGCCGGCGACGTTTTTAAACTCGTTTGCCTGAATCAGGCCGTTCTGCCCTGTCGTCGCGTCGATCACGAGCAGAACCTCCTTGTCGGCGTCCGGCAGCTCGCGGCTGATGATCCGGTCGATTTTCGCCAGCTCGTTCATCAGGTTGGATTTATTGTGCAGCCGCCCTGCCGTGTCGCAGATGATGACGTCGCTGCCGCGCGCCTTGCCGGACTGGATCGCATCGAAGATTACGGAGGCCGGGTCGGCGCCCTCTCCGCGCGCGATGATCGCCGCGCCGGAGCGCTGCGCCCAGATCCCGAGCTGCTCCGCCGCGGCCGCGCGGAACGTATCGCCCGCGGCTAAGAGGACGCTCTTGCCGTTCGCGGCGAGCTGGCCGGCGATTTTTCCGATCGTCGTCGTCTTTCCGACGCCGTTGACGCCGATGACAAGCACGACGGACGGGCTTGTATCGAGTTTGAGCGCGCCGCCGCAGCCGGCGAGAATGCCTTTGAGAATATCGCGGAGCTCGTCGCGCACCTGTTCCGATTCTTCAATGCGTTTTTCGCGGATGCGCGCGCGCAGTTCGGTCATCACGCGTTCCGTACACTCTACGCCGAGGTCGGCGAGGATGAGCGCCTCTTCCAGCTCGTCCATCAGCTCCTCGTCGACGCGGCGGCCGGAGAAAATGCTTGACAGCATCGCGCCGATACTGTCCTTTGTTTTTTTCAGCCCCTGCTTTATCTTTTCAAAAAATCCCATGTTCAAACCCCTTCCGCGGTCTGTTTTATCCGGCCGAGCCGTTTTTCATGAAGCGCTTCTCCACCTCGGCCATGTCGAGCGGGATGACCTTGGAAATTCCCTGCTCCTGCATGGTGATGCCGTAAATTTTGTCCGCCATTTCCATCGTCCCGCGGCGGTGCGTGATCAGGATAAACTGCGTCCTGTCCGAAAAACGATTCAGATAAGCCGCAAAGCGCGCCACATTCTGCTCGTCGAGGGCCGCGTCGATCTCGTCCAGCACACAGAACGGCGACGGTCGAATGCGTAGGATTGAGAAATAGAGCGCGATGGCGACGAGCGCTTTTTCGCCTCCGGAGAGCAGGCTCAAAAATTTCAGGCTCTTTCCGGGCGGCTGAACGTGAATTTCAATGCCGCAGTTCAGCACGTCGCTCCTGTCGGCGAGCATCAGCTCCGCCCGGCCGCCGCCGAAGATCTCTCGGAAAACCGTGCCGAAAGAATCGTTAATTTCGTCGAAGGTCTTTTCAAAGAGCGTCTTCATCTCGTCGGTAATGCCGTCGATCAATTCCGTCAGCTCCCGCGAGGATTTTTCCAGATCGTTCTGCTGCGCCGTCAGATAGGCGTAGCGTTCCTTGACCTGGTTCAGCTCGTCGATCGCGCCGGTATCCACGTCGCCAAGGGCGCGCTTTTTTGATTTGAGTTCGGCGATCCGCCGCTGCGACTGCGCTTTGTTTTCAACCGGCTTTGCGCGGGCCGCCGCCTCGCCTGGCGTCAGCTCGTAGCTCTCCCACATCTGCCCGCAGATCCGCGTCTGTTCCTGCTCCGCGTCGTTGACGGCGTTTTCCAGCCGCGTGTATTCGCGTTCCAGTTCGATGACCTTTTCGGAAGCCGCGCGGGCGCTCGCGTCCGCCGCGGTTTTGCGCGCCTCGCGGTCAAGCCGCTCCCGAACCAGCGCGGCCGTCTCCGCTTCGATTTCCTGAATCTGCTTTTTCAATCCGGCGCGCGCTGTTTCGCGCGCGGCGGTTTCTGTTGTCAGCTCCTGTCTGCGGCGCTCGATCGAGTTTATTTCCTCTCGAACGGCTTGCCGGTCCGAATGGGCGGTCCGCAGCTGTGCGATTAACGTATCGACCGCCGAGCGAAGAGAAGCGGCTTGTGTTTCCAGCGAGGCGAGCCGCACCCGCTGCTCCGTAATTTTCTCCGCAAGCGTATCGCGCCGCCGCTCCGTATCCGTCTGCGCGCCGGCCAGCTTCTCGGCCCGGCCGCGCAGCTCCGCCGCCTCCTCGGTACATTCGGCAATGCGGCGGTCGAGCGCTTCCGTCTGATTCGTCAACTCGTCGAGCCGCTGGCCCGTGCGCCCGCCGTTTTCGGTCAAAGCGCGGATCTTCTCATCCACCGCGTTCAAGGAGCGCTCCTGCTGCTCGGCCGCCAGCCGCAGAGAGAGCAGCTGATCTTCGGCCGCGCGTTTTTCGCCTTCGGCGGTCTCCGACTGATAGCGGATCTCCTTTAATAAGCGCTCGGCTTCTCCAACGCGGGCTTCCGCCTGTTTTTTCTGTTCCGCCAGCGCCTGCAATTTTTCTTCCAGCGCGCGGATCTCGTTGGCGCGAGACAGAATGCCGGTGTTGCGGCCGACGCTGCCGCCCGTCATCGCGCCGCCGGCGCTGATCACCTGTCCGTCGAGCGTCACAATGCGGAAGCGGTGGCCGCGCTTCCGCGCCGTCCGAACGGCGGAGTCCAGCCGCTCGAACACGGCGGTCCGGCCGAGCAACGAGTTAAAAACGCCGCGGTATTCCGGCTCAAAGGTACACAGGTCTACGGCGACGCCGACAAACCCCGGCTCGGAATCGAGCCCCGCCTCTTGCAGCACGCCTCCGCGCACCGCGTTGACCGGCAAAAAGGTGGCGCGCCCCGCGTCGTTGCGTTTCAGATATTCAATCGCTTCCTTGGCGTCGTCGTCGGTCTTTGTGACGACATTTTGCAGAGCCGCGCCGAGCGCGGTTTCAATGGCCAGCGCGTGCTCCGAATCGACGCCGACCAGTTCTCCGACCGTGCCGCACAGACCGGGCATGGCTCCGCGCGCATGCAGGTGCATCAGCGTCTTGACCGCTTTGGAATACCCTTCGTAATCGCGCTGCAAATCGGCCAGCATTTTGCGGCGCGAAGCGAGATTGCTGGTTTCCATCGTCAGGCGGATCTTTTCGTCGCCGGCCTGACGGAACGCCTCCTCGCGGCGCTGTAAAATCAGCCGATAGCCGCTTAGCGTATTGCAAAGACCGTCCAGCTTTTGCTGTTGCGCGGTCAAACGCTCGGCGATGGCCTCGGCCTGCGCCGACTCCACGGCGCGTTCCGCCTCGGCTGCGGCGAGCGTTTCCTTTTCCTCTTTTAAACGCTGCTCCAATTCGCCTTTCAAAGTCTGTGCGGCGGCGCGGGCGTTCTGCGCGTCGGCGAGATTCATCCGCGCAGTCGTCTCCATCGCCCGCAGCCCGTCGAGCTGCCGCCCTGAATCGTCCATATCCTTGGCCAGACCTGCGCTCTGCTCATAAAGCGCCGTCAGCTCGGCTTTGCATTCGTCCGTCTGTTCCTCAGCGCCGTCCAGCTCCGCACGGCGCTCAGCCAGTTGCTTTTCAAGCGCCGCGCCCATATCCTCGCGCGCGGACAGCTCGCGTTCCAGCCGCTCCTTTTGGGCGCGCAGCTGTTCAATCGTCGCTTCGGCCGCCGCCGCCGCGCTGTCCTCGGCCGCAAGCTTCGCTTCCAGTTCGCGCAGGGATTGTCGAAGCGCTTCGGCGCGGCGGTCGCCGTCGCCGATTTCCTCGGAGAGCGTCTCCGACTCGGCGTACAGCTTTTCCAGCGACAGCTTTGATTCCCCAAGCATCGTCTCGCAGATTTTCAGGCTGCCCGCCGTCTTGGTCAGGAGGCTTTTCAGCTCCTCCAAGCGCTCGCACCACACGTCCGTTTCCAGATCGCGCAGCTCGTCGTGCAGCAGAAGATACGCCGCCGCGCGCGCCGCCTTTTTTTCCAGCGGCGCGATCTGCACTTCCAGCTCGGAAACGATATCGGCGAGGCGCGTCAGATTTTCAGCGGCGTCGGCCAGCTTGCGTCCGGCTTCCTCTTTGCGGGCGCGATATTTGGAAATCCCGGCGGCTTCCTCAAAAATTTCGCGCCGGTCCTCGCTTTTCTGCGACAGGATCTCGTCTATTTTGCCTTGCCCAATGACGGAATATCCGTCCCGCCCGAGGCCGGTGTCCATAAACAGTTCGCGCACGTCGCGCAGCCGCACCTGCCTTTTGTTGATCCGGTACTCGCTTTCACCCGAAAGATAGTAGCGGCGCGTGATCGTCACTTCGTCCGCCTCGCTTTTCAAAAAGCGGGCCGTGTTGTCAAAGACGAGCGAGACCTCGGCAAGGCCGAGCGGCTTGCGCTTCTCCGTGCCGCTGAACACGACGTCCTCGGTTTTGTTGCCGCGCAGCATTTTCGACGACTGCTCACCCAGCACCCACCGGATCGCGTCGGAGATATTCGATTTTCCGCTGCCGTTCGGCCCGACAATTCCGGTCATTCCTGAACCGAAGTCGATTCTGACCCGATCGGGGAAGGATTTAAAGCCGTACAGTTCGAGTGATTTTAAATACACGCCGTCGATTCCACCTAAATACAGAAAAATCAATAGAAGCCGCGGCGCCGCGCTTGTACCCGGAAAACCGCGCTTTCAAGCAAACATCATTCACATGGATTTATTTCATTTTATTATACCATTTTTACCCGCTGTTGGCAAGCGGTTGCAGAACGGGATTTCCACTGCCGTTGTAAGAGTACAATAGATATTGGACAGTTGAATAAAAAAGGTAGAAGGATAAGG
>QAMX01000135.1 GCA_003149835.1 Clostridiales bacterium | reverse complement strand
GAGAGAGAATAAGCCGGATACGCTGATTCTGGACATGCAGGCGCTCTCCGGAATTCGCAGAATCAGGCGCGACAGCATGCGCTGAAACAAATCGCCGCGGCCGTAATAACGGCGCAAGCTTTCAGAATTCTGAATCTGTTTGGAGCCGTCTGTCTTGCGGTCGTTTTTGAGGAGAACGCCGGTTTCTGCGTCGGTTTCAAAACCAATGACCGGCCGGCGATCCAAGCGATCACGAAACAAGCTATGAAAAGGAAGCAATGATGATGAATTTTCAACCGTACCACAAATCGCTGGAAAACCTCCACGTCGGCTGCGAGCCGCCGCGGGCCTATTTTATTCCCTTTGATTCAGAGGCGTCGGCGCGGAATGGCCGCCGCGCCGGCTCGGCGAGATTCCAGCAGCTCTGCGGCGAATGGCGCTTTCGCTGGTATGCGTCGTTTGAGGATTTCCGCGAGGCGGACATCGCCGCGCCGCTTGACGCCTGCGACGTGATCAGTGTGCCGAGGAGCTGGCAGACCTATCTGGACCGCCCTTACGACAAGCCCAACTACATCAACCTCGAATATCCTTTTCCCGTCGACCCGCCGCATGTGCCGGAGGACAACCCCTGCGGCCTGTATCTGCGCACGTTTGAAGCCCAAACGGACGGCGGAGAGTCTTATTTTCTGAATTTCGAGGGCGTGAACAGCGCTTTCTATGTCTGGCTCAACGGCCGTTTTGCCGGTTACAGCCAGGTCAGCCACTGCACGAGCGAATTTGACGTGACGGATTTCCTCGTCTGCGGGGAGAACCGGCTCGCCGTGCTCGTCGTCAAGTGGTCCGACGGCAGTTATTTGGAGGATCAGGACTATTTCCGCCTCTCCGGCATCTTCCGCGAGGTCTACCTGCTGCGGCGGCCGCGCGCGCACCTGCGCGACTATCATGTCCGTCAGTCGGTTGCCGCAGACCTGCGCACGGCGGAGCTGGAAATTTCCTTTGCAGCGTGCGGCGCGGTTCCCGTGTCCTGCAAGCTGCTTGCGCCGGACGGCCGCCTGATCGCTGCGGCTGCGGCTGAAAAGGAGCGCGCCGCGTTTGTTGTCGACGCGCCGGTTCTGTGGAGCGACGAGCGGCCCGCGCTGTATACCCTGCTGATGGAGGCCGGCGGCGAGTTTATCTGTGAGCGCGTGGCGATCAGGCGGCTGGCTATTGAGGCCGGCGCGGTGCTTTTAAACAATCAGCCCGTCAAGGCGCGCGGCATCAACCGCCACGACTCGCACCCGCTGCTCGGCCATGCCACGCCGGAGGCGCATATGCTCCGCGATCTCCGACTGCTGAAACAGGCCAACTGCAACGCCATCCGCACCTCGCACTATCCAAACGACCCGCGATTCCTCGAATACTGCGACGAGCTCGGCTTCATGGTCATTGACGAAGCCGATTTGGAAACGCACGGCATGGGCTACGACTGGGAGGGCCAATGGGACTGGACGCGCTGGTCGGCGCTTTCCAACGCGCCGGAATGGCGCGAGGCCTATGTCGACCGCGCCGCGCGCCTGTATGAGCGAGACAAAAACCGCGGCTGCGTCGTCATGTGGTCGCTGGGCAACGAGTCGGGCTGCGGCGTCAACCACCGCGCCATGCGGACGTATATTAAGAGCCGCGATCCCAAAGCCCTTGTCCACTATGAAAACGCGCACCTTGAATTCAAGGCCGTGCCCGAGGGCGAGTGCTTCGCCGACATCTCGGATGTCGAGAGCCGCATGTATGCGGACGTCGGCTATATCGGCCGTTATTTCGAAGAAAAGCTCTCCGATAAACCGTTTTTCCTGTGCGAATACGTCTGCTCTATGTCCACGGGCGACGTCTTTGCCAACTGGGATCTGGCGCTGCGGCACAGAGGCTTTTTCGGCGGCTGTATCTGGGAGTTCTGCGACCATGCGATCGACGCCGGCGGCGGCCGCTATCTCTACGGCGGCGATTTCGACGATCATCCCAACGGCGGCACCGGCTGTCTGGACGGTCTCGTCTACCCCGACCGGCGGCCGCGCCCGGGTTATTTCGACATGAAGCAGGTCTACCGGCAGGCGGCCGCCGTCTATGAAAACGGCGCGGTCACTGTCAAAAGCCGCCGCTATTTCAGAGACCTCGGCGATCTTGATATGGTGTGGAAGCTCGAATGCGACGGGAAAGTCCGCCGGCAGGGCCGGATTGAGCGAATGAAAATCGAGCCCCAGGGCGAACGCCGCTATGAGCTGTTCGCGCCGGAAGAGATCAGCGGACACGCTTTCCTGACGCTGTCGTTTGTACAGAACGGGGAAACGCCGTGGGCGGAATGCGGCTTTGAGACGGGCTTTGAGCAGTTCGAGCTAAAAGCCGCCTGCCTGCCCGCTTTGGTGGAGAAAAAGGGTGAAGTCCGCGCGGAGGAAAGCGGCGGAATCCTCCGTTTCAAGGCGGCGGACGCAGAATATGTCTTTGACAAAAGCCGCGGCCGGCTTGCGCAGATCTGCTGCAGCGGCCGGGAGCTGCTCCGCGCGCCCGCTGCGTTTTCGCTCTGGCACGCGCCTACCTACAACGGGACGAGCGCGGGGCTGTGGATGAAGCTCTTTTTAGACAAAACTGCGCAGAAAACCTATGCCGCGGAGCTGACCAAGCGCGCCGACGGCGCGTATGAGGTCGCGGTGAAGCTCGCGCTCGGAGCCGCCTCTTCGCTGCCGGCGCTGACGGGCGAATGCCGCTATACCTTCTGTCCGGACGGCGCGGTCGAGCTGCGCTTTGCCGGCCGGCTGAAAGAGATCATCCCGCGCCTGCCGCTGATCGGCGTGGAGCTGCGTCTGCCCAAAGAACTGGACAAGGCTCGCTATTACGGTCACGGGCCGTTTGAAGCGTATGCCGACCGGCACCGCTCCACAAAGGTCGCGCTGTACGAGACGACGGCCGACGACAATTTTGAACACTATATCCGTCCGCAGGAAAACGGCTCTCATTACGGGACGCTGTGGGCGCAGGTTGAAAATGCGGAAGGGCAGGGGCTTTTTGTCGCGCCTCTTCCGGATTCCGAGCTGTGCTTCCAGATTTCGCGCTATACCTCGCGGCAGCTCTATGAAACCAAGCACGATTTTGAGCTGGTTCCGCTCGATGAGACGGTGGTGCGCCTGGATTACCGCATCACCGGCATCAGCGAAAACGGACTGATCGCCGCGACGGAGCCGGAGCGCGACGGACTGGCCGCGCGAGAGATCCGCTTCGGTTTCGTTATGAAGCCGTATCTGAACGCGCCGGACGCGTTCGGCGAGCTGGCGCGCTGAACGGAGGCGGAGCAATGAACGCGCAAATGCGGGACAGACGGGAGAGACGGCGGGAGTGAGCAGAAGCTTTGCGGACGCGCCGGACGTCCTGCGGCGGTTTTTGACCTATGTTGAGACGATTCAAGGGAAATCGCCGCGGACAGCGGAGGAATACTATCTTGATCTGCGGCTTTTTCTCCGTTACCTCAAGCGGCAGCGGGGACTTGTCCCACCGGAAACGGAGCTGGCAGAGATCGACATCCGCGACGTCGGCGCGGCGCTTTTGAAAACCGTCACGCTGATGGATCTCTACGACTATATGAGCTATCTTTCACGCGAACGGACGACGGAAAACCATCACGGCGAAAAGACAGGCATCGGCAGCGCCGCGCGGGCGCGAAAGGCCGTTTCCCTGCGGATGTTTTTTAAATATCTGACCAAGCAGGAAATGCTGCTCGACGACAACCCGGCCGCCATGCTCGAGACGGCGAAGATTAAAAAAGCTCTGCCGCGCCATCTGACCGAGGAAGAGAGCGTCGCTCTGCTGACAAACGTCGACGGGGAGAACGCCGCGCGCGACTTCTGCATTCTGACGCTGTTTCTCAACTGCGGCCTCCGCGTCTCCGAGCTGTGCGGAATCAACGTGCAGGATCTCCGCGACAACGGCACGCTGGTCGTCACCGGCAAGGGGAATAAGCAGAGAACGGTCTATCTGAACGACGCCTGCCGCGCTGCCGTTGAAGCCTACCTGCCGGAACGCGCAAAGCACGCGGCGCCGGCTGAGCGGGCTCTGTTTGTGACGCGCCGCAAAACGCGCATCAGCGCGATGACGGTCAAGTGGCTGGTCAAAAAACGGCTCGGCGAGGCGGGGCTGGATACGGATCAGTATTCCGCCCACAAGCTCCGGCATACGGCGGCGACGCTGATGTATCAAAACGGCGTCGACGTGCTGGCGCTTAAAGAGATTCTCGGACACGAGCAGCTCAATACGACGCAGATTTATACGCATGTGAACAGCGATATTCTGCGAAAGGCAGCCGAGTCGAACCCGCTTTCGTCCTTCCGGCCGTCTGCGCGCCAGAAGGATGGCGGACAGTCCGCCGAAAAGCCGAACGAGAAAACTATCAAAATCGGAGGAAATGATGAGGAAGAAGCTTAGCCCCGCCGTGATCGTGATCTGCCTGTTTGCCATGACGGCAGGCGTTTTATGCGTGATGTTCTTTATGCAGAACACGGTGATGAAACGAGTGTACGGCAACGAGATCCGCAAGGATATTTTCAGAATCAACGACCTGACCGAAACGGTGATGAGCGAGCTGTCGGCGCTGACCGCAGACGGCGGCGCGGATACGGATGGAGACAAGGCGCTCCCCGACGCGGCGGCGCTGCTGTTCGCCGCGGGGGAGCTGGAACGCTGCGACCTGGGCGGCAGGATTCACGAGCTGTACGACGGGCTGCGCAAAGATACGATTCAGACCGTGCGCGATTATGCCGCCGCCAGCCTGAAAAACGGCGGCTCCGATTTATCCGCCGAGGCGGCCGCCCGTCTGGCGGAGAGCGCCTTTGCCGCCGCCAAGCAGCTGCGGGGAGCCACGCAGTTTCTCATGTCCGAGCTCAACGACAGCGATACGGACAAAATGGATTCCGCATATTACCGGGCGATGGATGTGGATGCGAAAATTTACAAACGCCTGACGACCTATATCAACATGAACGCGGAAGCGGCGCAATAGCCGCTGCCCGCAGGAAAGGA
>QAMX01000139.1 GCA_003149835.1 Clostridiales bacterium | reverse complement strand
AATATGTATATCCTCGGCGGCAAAAGGCGCGGCCAACGGCGTGGCCGAGCTCGACGCCGCCGGCAAGGTGCCCGCCGCACAATTGCCCACCGAAACCGACCCGACCGTGCCCGCGTGGGCGAAAGCGGCGAGCAAACCGGCGTATACGGCGGGAGAGGTGGGCGCGGCGGCGGCGGAGCATACGCACGACGAGCGGTATTATACGGAGACGGAGGTAAACACGCTGCTGGCTCAGAAAGCCAATACCGCGCATACGCACGCGCAAAGCGACGTGACGGGGCTGACGGAGGCGCTAAACGATGCGCAGCTGCAGATCGGCGATATTAAGGAAACACTGCGCTCATCTCTCGGTAACGATTGGGCGCTGTGCAACGGGGAAACATTTCTGGCCGCTGATTATCCAGAGCTTGCAGAGCTGTTACCTTTAAATATTTATAATTGGAACACCACAACTCCCGATACAAACAGAACCGTTTTCGATTTAATTGAATATTTTGGCAAAATCGTAGCAGTTTGTGATTCCGGCTATGTTTATGTTAGTGAAAATATCGTCGGTCCATGGACACAGTTACGATTAGGGACCTCCGACCATGGAGCGATGGCTACGGATGGGACCACTTTAATTATTGTAAACCCTGACGGATTATGGAAATGTACAGGAGATCCGGCCAATATAGGCAACTGGACACAAACGACCGGTTTATTCTCCAATCCCACGAAAAATTTTGCCGCAGCATGGGGAGGCGGACTGTGGGTTGTCGCAGCCTACAACGGCCGTGACCGTGTTTATACTTCAACGGATTTAACAACTTGGACGGAGCGTCTAAATCTGGCCTCTACCGGTGCAAGCGCCACGAAGATCGTCTATGAAAATGGTTACTTTGTAGGGAACTTATCCAGCAGCAACAACCAGCATGGGTTTGCCGGAGATATTAACGGCAATTGGATAAAACTGCCTTTTGACGATCATTATACAGCCGGTGCTCGCGGTCATGCGGTTACGGTCAAAGACAACGTATTCTACGTTATGCGGGAGGGATATCGTTGGAAATCTAACGCCCCCACTACGCCGAGCTCATGGGAATACCTTAAAGTAGGCGTTTATTTTGTTGATTTGATGTATATTGGGGACAACCAATTTCTGGCATGGAGAGGTAACTCGGCCAACTCATTTCTTTCCCTGTTGACAGAAGAGCAAGTGTGGTCAAGTTCAAACGGCACAAATATATTGTCATTCGATGACTACGACAGAACAAGTAAATTGATCTGCCTTCCGTCTGCTAATACCTATGTTCTAAACAGAGGCAGTGCTTTACTATATACGGGATTGATGTTGCCGCTGATTCCAGTAGACGAAGCAGGGCGCAATACCTTCATCAAAATATCGTGAGGTGAAAAAAATGGGTTTAATTCATACGGCAACATTGCCGCCAAAAACGGGCTATGTTGAAGTCGAAGTCAACGGTGAAAGGCAATACAGGCAAGTCCCGCCGAGCGCGGAAAAACGAGCGGAACAGGCGGCGGTCACTGACTTACAGGCACTGGTCGTAGATTACGAATACCGGCTGATTTTACTTGAACTGGGGGTGACAGACAATGCTGTATAGAACACTTTTAGCCCTTGTGCAAAAGGGCATGACGGACGGGCTGTCAGAGAAAATCGATATTTTCTTTGCGGCGGGCAAAATCACGGAAGAGCAGTACACGGCACTGACCGCGCTGTTGCCGCAGACAACAACGGAGGGCTAAGCGATGACAGACTGGGTTACAGCGGCGATCTCGGCGGCGATACCGAGCGTTTTGTGCGGGGTGTTCATGGCGTGGTTCAACCGCAAGCAGCGGTGTAGAAACGACGCAAGCGAGCGCCGGGCAAAAGCGCAGCGCGACGAAAGCCTGCTGCATTTGGAACTGATGATGGCGACGGCAAAGCTCGCCTATGCGACGGCGGTCGCGTTAAAGCGCGGCCGGGCAAACGGCGAAGTCGAAGAAGGCGTCGAGGCATACGAAGCCGCGCGCAAGAAATATCTGGATTTTCTCAACCGTCAGGCGACGGAATATCTAAGCTGACAGGAGGAAGTGAAACATGAACATCGCAGACTACATCGCGCCGGAGCTCTTGCTGATCGTGCCGGTGCTGTGGGTATTCGGCAGGCTGCTGAAAGAGGCGGCGTTTGTCAAGGACAAGTACATACCGCTGATTTTAGGCGGCGTCGGGGTTCTGCTGGCGGTCTGCTACATCGTTGGCAGCGGAACGGCCGTCACGGCGACGGGGATTTTCACGGCAATCACGCAGGGGATCCTCTGCGCGGGCGCTGCCGTATATGGACATCAGCTCGTCAAGCAGGCGGGTAAACGGGACGAACCGGAGGAATCCGGAAGCGTACAGGCCATCGGCTTTCATTACGAATCAGAGGAAGAGGAAACGGAGGAAGAAGACGATGAGTGAAACTTTGAAACGCGGCATCGACGTGTCGGAATGGCAGCTTGAAATCGACTGGCCGAAGGTCGCGGCGGCGGGCGTGGAGTTTGCGATGATTCGCGCCACGCACGGGCTGAAACGCGACGCCTATTTTGACCGCAACGTCAAGGGCGCGCTCTCCGCCGGTATTGCCGTCGGCGTTTACTGCTGCTCGTATGCGACGACGAAATCGGGCGTTGAAGCGGAGGCCGGCTATTTCCTCGGCACAATCGCCGAATATGCCGATGATATCACCTATCCCGCCGCGTTTGACGCCGAGCAGGCCAGTCAATTCAACCTCGGCAAATCCAAGGTCACGGAGCTGATTCTGACCTTCTGCAAAGCCGTGGAAAACGCCGGTTATATCCCGGTCAACTACACCAACTGCAACTGGCTCAACAACGTCATCGACAAGCCCGCCCTCGCCAACGCCGGTATCGACACATGGGTCTCATGGCCGAAAAACGTCAAAAGCTTTGCGGACAAGCCCGAAGACGCCGTCACCAAGCATGAACACACCATGTGGCAGTTTTCCTGTCACGGCAAGGTTGACGGCATTTCCGGCAACGTCGATCTCAACGTCTGCTATGTCGACTATCCGGCGCTGTTTGAAGATGAAACGGAAAACGAATACGTCACGCTTGCCGAAGCCGGGGAAATTCTCCGCGAGGCGGGCGTCAAGGGGATTATCGTATGATCGGGCTCGCCCTGTTCGCCGGTTTTTTTGCCGGCCTCGCCTTTGCCGTGGCGCTGTGCCTGCTTCTCCCGCGTCTCCCTCGCCTGAACGCGCAAACAGAAGAACCCAGCGTCCGGCGCGACAGCAAAGAGCTTGAACGCCTGCAAAGACAACTCGACGAAATCAACCGTTACGACGGGAATAAGGCGGTGAAATGACCGTGCAGACGACAGCCGAAGCCACGCACATCTGGGAAAAATACCGAAAAGGCGTAGATCATCATCACCGCTTGAAACTGTACTCCAACACCGAAAAGGCCTTCCGCTTTTTCGAGGGCGACCAGTGGAACGGCGTCTCCAACGCCGGCGAGCTGCCGGTCTATAACTTCATCGCGCCGACCGTCGAATACAAAACGGCGATGGTAAGCTTGCAGCAAATGCACATCGTCTATTCCCCGCACGAGGTCAACACGCAGGAAATCGAAACCATCTGCGACGACCTGAACCGATACGCCCAGCAGCACTGGGAAGCTCAGAAAATGGACTTTCTGTGCTGGAAAGTCGTCCGCGACGCCTGTATCTCCGGCGATTCCTATGTTTACTTCTATAACCGCAACCTCGACGCGCAAATCCTCGACAACACGGCGGTCTACCTCGCCGACGAGCAGCAGCCGGATATTCAGAAACAGGAATATATCGTCGTCTATGAGCGCCGTCCGGTCAACGACGTCAAACGCGACGCCAAAGCGAACGGCCTAAAAAAAGACCAAATCGAGCAGATTACGCCGGACAAAGACGAGGAAACCCTTGTCGGCGACGACACCGAGGTCGCCAATGACGGCAAATGCACTTGCCTGCTCTACCTCTACCGCGCCGACGACGGCGAAATCCACGTCGCCCGCTCTACGCAATCGGTCATCTATCAGCCCGACACGCCGATCACCGGCTTAAAAAAATATCCGCTCGCCTCCTTTGTCTGGATCCCGAAGAAAAATTCGGCGCGCGGCACGGGCGAGGTTCTCCCGATTATCCCCAACCAGATCGAGGCCAACAAGCTTCTGGCGCGGCGGCTGATCTCCGCCAAGATGAACGCCTTCGCCAAGCCGGTCTATGTCAAGAACCTGATTGAAAACCCCGCCGATGTGGATTCCTTCGGCAAAGCCATCGAGGTCAAAACGAGCAGCGTCCAGAGCGTCAAGGACATCTTTTCCTATATCGCCCCCGCGCCGATGAGCCAAGAGGCCGGCCTCTTGCAAACCGAAATCATTCAGACCACGCGCGACCTCGCCGGCGCGGGCGACGCGGCGCTCGGTCAGGTCAATCCGGAGCGCGCCTCCGGCGCGGCCATCATCGCCGTGCAGGATCAGGCGGCGATTCCGCTCAACGAACAGATCGCCATGTTCAAGCAGTTCGTCGAGGATATCGCGCTGGTGTGGATTGATATGTGGCGCGCCTACAATCCAAACGGTCTTACGGTTACATACCCGCGCGACGACGGCCTTGTCGGTCAGGATACCATTTCCCCCGAAGCGTTTGAAAAAATGCGCCTGCGCGTCCGTATCGACGCCAGCCCCACCAATCCGTTTTCCAAGTACGCCAGAGAACAGTCCATCATGAACGCCATGACTGAGGGTCTGATTACGTTCGAAGAATACGTCGACGTGCTCCCCAACGACGCGACCGCGCCCAAGGCCGAGTTTGCGAGAATCCTCGCCAAGCGTCAGATGATGAACCCCATGAACGCCATGCAGGCGCAAATGCTGCCCCAGCAGGGCGGCGCGAACGGCGTCACCATGACGCCCGATCAGGCTGCGGCAAAAGCCCCCGTCGAGCTTGCACCGACGCTGGGCGGCTCAACCACATTATAATTTTATATAGGAGGATAAAGACACATGGAAGACCTTAAAAACCTCGGAACGGCGGCGCCCGCCGCAAGCGCGGGGCAGAGCGGAACCGTTGACGCTCCCATCAAAAGCCTGAACGCGGTACCCACCGCGGGCGCGGGCCAGTCCGCAGTCGCAGACGGACAAACAGCGGCCGCGCCGGCAGCCTCCGCGGCGGCGGAACCGGCAAAACCGGCGCAAACCCGCGAGGAAAACGCGGCCTTCGCCCGTATGCGGCGGGAGCTGGAAAAAAGTCAGGCCGCGCTCGACCGCTATAAGAGCATGGGCGCTGTCGTTCAGCGTGAATCCGGCCTACATAGCGACGACCCGGACGATATGCGCAGAGAGCTGTTAGCCAGACGCGAGGGCGTCACGGCCGACGCCATCCGCCAGCGCGAGGAACAGGAGGCGCAGCGCTACAAAGAGCAAATGCAGCGCGACCCGCAGTATATCTCCGCGCAGAACGAGCTCTCCTTTTACCGCCAGCAGGCCGCCAGCGCACAGCGTCAACAGGATTTGGCCGAGCTCAAAGCCAAATATCCCGCTGACAACATCGACGAATCCACCCTCGGCGAGCAGTACGCTAAGCTCCGCTCCGCAGGCGTCGACAATCTCCACGCCTACGCGGCCATCCGAGACGTCGCGGCCGCAGAAGAAGCGGAAAAAAAGCCCACCCCGCCCGATACCGGCGCGGTCGGACAAGCTCCGGATCCGGAAATCGATTACTACACGCCCGAAGAAGTCGACAAACTCACCACAAAACAGCTTGACGATCCAAAAATCATGGAAAAGGTCATGAAATCTATGACCAAATGGAAAAAGTAGGAGGATAAAACATCATGGCATACGAAAATTTTAAACCCACCGTGTGGTCGAAACACATTCAGCACGAGCTCGAAAAGCTCTGCGTCATGCAGGGCACCTGCAACACAAAATGGCAGGGCGAGGTCGGCCTCGGCAAGCGCGTGAAAATCATCGGCGCGGCTCGCCCGACGGTCAAAACCTATACCCCCGGCACGGACATCGAGAACGCGGAGACGCCCGCCGACACCTCGATCTTCCTCGACATCGATCAGTATAAATACACCCATTTTATTGTCGACGATATCGACGAAGCGCAGGCCGTCGAGGGGCTGATGAGCGCGTACATGCAGGGCAGCGCCGAAGAGCTCGCCGAAGTCCGCGATTCGTATCTGGCGAAGGTCGCCGCGACCGGCGCGGGGCTGAAAAGCGCGTCCGCGGCCGTTACCACCGCGACAAAGGCCAAAGAAGCCGTCGACGCCGCCTTTGTCTCCCTCTGGGACAACAGCGTCCGCCTCAACTCCGACGTGACAATTGTCATTCCCCCGTGGTTCTATAACCTGTTTAAGAATAGCCTCACGGAGCTGCTGACAAATAACGTCGATATGGTGAAAACCGGCGAGGTCGGCAAATACAACAAGGCGAGCGTCAAGCTCACCAACAACGTCTACAACGACGGCACGGACGATTATATCCTCATCTATACCAAGGACGCGGTCGCGTTCGCCCACGGTATCGATAAGGTCGAGCCGTACCGTCCGGAGAAACAGTTCGGCGACGCCGTCAAGGTGCTCGACACCTACGGCGCAAAGGTCGTCCGTCCAAAAGAAATCTACGCCATCAGAGCGCGTAAAGCCTAAATCAGGAGGTAAAAAACAATGGCAGCAGCTACGGTTACTACGAAAAAACTGAAATGGAACGAAGCGGATTCCGTGACGCTTGCGACCGCCGACGCAACTGACGGCGCTTATGTCACGCCCGCCAACGACGAGGCGACGGTGCTGATTCTCACGGCCTCCGCCGCGCTCACCGCGACGGTCAAAGCCGGCGACGGCATTCAGGGCGTTGCGGATTTAGAGGTCTCCATGACGAACGGCGCTACAAAGTATCTGTCCGTCGAAAGCGGCCGCTACAAAATCACCTCCGGCCCCAACGCCGGAAAGATTCTCGTCAAAACGTCGGCGGCCGGCTTAACGGTCGGCTGTCTCGCCCTGCCGAGATAACCTGCAAAGGCCGGAGGCGGTCAACCAAAAAAGGCCGCCTCCGGCCAATTTCACGAGGAGGTTTCTGAAAAATGGCAAATAGCCTTTTAACACAAACTGTGATAGACCCCAAAACCGGCAAAACCGTGAAGCCGGAGCAGCTTCCAAACGCAAACCCCAACACGCCCGCGCAGACAACGACGTTGCCGTATACGAGCCAAGCGCCCGCGAACGCCGTCCCCACCTCTCAAACGCTCGGCGCGGTCAATCAGGCCGCCGCGGGCGTCCCGCAGCCGATTCAGATGACCTATACCGACCCGACCGGCCAGCGCGCGACCGGCTATTCTATTAACAATCAGATGTACAAAGACGCGGCCGGAACACAGCGGATTGACAACGGCTCCCTCGTGACAAACGCCAGCGGAACGCAGACGTGGGTCATGACCGACCAGGGCGGCGTCCCCTATTCGCAATATATAGCGCAGCAGCAACAGCAGCCCAACTACATCTCCGAAGCCAAAGACGCCGCCATGCAGGCCGCCAATCAGCGGCTGGAAGCCGATATTCTGGCGATTGAAAAAAACCGTCCGCTGTATAACGAGCAATACGACGCCCTCGCGCGCCAGAATTATCAGGGCTATATGACCGGCCAGCAGGCGCTTGCCAATCAATTGGCGTCGCAGGGCTTATATAACAGCGGCTATTCCGATACCGCCAAGGTGCAGCAGACGACATCCTACCGCGAACAGCAAAACCAGAACGAGCGCAGCCGGATTCAGCAGTTGGCCGAGCTTGACAACCAAATCGCCATCGCCCGCCTCAACGGCAGCGCCGATTTAAACGAGCTCGAAGCGCGCTACGCTCAGCTCATGCAGGAGCAGGCCAACGCCGACCGCGCCTACGCGTGGGAACAAACGCTGCACGAATACGACGTCTCGCAGGATGACAAGGCATGGGCGTGGAAAGAGCTTCTCCACGAATACGACAAACAGCGCGACGCCATCTACGACGAACGCTATGACGATGAAACCGCCTATTCCCGCGGGCAGGATGAAAAGAGCTGGGCGTGGCAGGAAAAAATGCATGAATACGACGTCGCGCAAGATGAAAAAGCGTGGGCGTGGGAAGAAAAGAAGTTCGATTACAACGCCAAACAAGACGCCATCGACAACTACTATAAAGGCCTTTCTTATTCTCAATCCAAGTCCCAATCCAAAACCGACGCTGAAAAACTGTACGAGCAAGACCCGATGAAGTATACGGAGGTTATGAACATCGCCCAGAGCTTCGCCGACAACCAGCTTCCCGTGTCAACGGATTCAAAAGGCACCCCGATTGAAACCGAGGCTGAGGCGCGGGCCCGCGTCATGAAACAGCTTGCCGGTTATCAGGACTGGTTCACACAGCAGTACGGCGAGGAATATTACGAGCTGTATCGCGATACCGTGCTCTCACAGGCTCCGTGGTCCCCCACCTACTCCGCGCCGGAGCCGATACAATATAC
This sequence comes from Clostridiales bacterium, assembly GCA_003149835.1. Classification (GTDB taxonomy): domain Bacteria; phylum Bacillota; class Clostridia; order Oscillospirales; family QAMX01; genus QAMX01. The sequence continues at coordinate 1,035 of QAMX01000139.1, read as the reverse complement.
CTACCAATTCGACGACCTCGCGCAGGATTTCTATGACCGACTCTACTATAAAGGCGGGCTTACTAACGCTCCCGTGCGCGACGAACAGCAGGCCGAGCAGATCATGCGCGCCATTGCAAGCTTGCAATTCGGCAACCAGATCAGCGAACAGACGGCGGATGCGCTGTTAGACTATCTTGCACTTAATGATTTATTTGACAAATACCTGAACGAATCTTGGGAGGATAGCGGGCTGTAAGCGCGCTGCAACCAGAACACAATAAATTGACAGGAGATTGCAATATGACCAGATGGGAAAAGCTCCGTATCTTGCGTGAACGTCAGAGGTCGAATATTCCGCAGAACGTTAACCCTTTTGCTCTCGTCAAAAACTACCTCGACAGTGGAGGCCCCGAACGCACCGCCGCGCGCCTTGCCGCAGAGAAACAACAGCAGCAGCAAATGAGCGACTATAACAGCGGCAAGCTGGAACCGGTGAGCGAGGAACAAACGCGCGAACGCCGCATGGCGGCGCGGAGCTATGACGCCGCCCAGCAGCGGCAACAGCAGCAGCAGCAACAGGAGCAGCAGTTGCAGCCATGGCGGCAGAATCCGCAACAACCGTCTGGCCTTATGTCACCATTCCCGTTTTTGAGCCCCGAAGATGCGGAGCTGGCCGCCACCGTGCAGCAAATAGCCAATGACTATGCCCAGCAGCAACAGCAGAAGCGGGAGCAGCAGCAGCAAGCGATTTCTCAGGCCGGAGACAACTGGATCACGCAGCAAGTCAAACAAAGCGTAGCCAAAGAAGTCGGCATACGACAGCAGCAACGGGAGCAGCAACAGCAGACATGGGACGCGATGAGCCTTGACAATCTGGCGGCGGAGTATGAACAGAGAAAGGCGGATTATGAGCGGCAGAGATGGGAGTACAGACAAAATGCCGTGGCAGCCGCGAACCTCCCTGTCGGGGATATCTACGAAGAAGACCAGATATCGCAGAAAGCCGGAGAAGAGTTTGACGCCCAACACGCCGCAGACCGAGAGCTGTATGAA
>QAMX01000043.1 GCA_003149835.1 Clostridiales bacterium | reverse complement strand
CCTTCAAACACGAGAAAATCGTCGTATTCATCGGACGGATGATAGTCAAAGGTGCGCGCCAGGCAGTAGTGGACGTTTTCATAGTCCTGCGTAAGGATCACGTTTTCGCCGCGGAAAATTTCAGGGAGAATGCCGGCCGCTTCCAGATCGGTTTCGAGCGCGCCGGGAACCTCCGCTCTGATTTCGCGCATATTTTCGTCGAGCGCCTCCTGAAAGCGCGCCGGCGCGGCGCAGGTCTCGGCATAGGCGCCGCGCCAGGTTCCGTCGAGGGAAATTCTGGTTTTCATATCGTTTCGCCCCTTATAAAAATGTAGAATGGCTGCCGCCCGCGCGCTCTGAAAGACAGGAGCGGGCGGCAGGGGATGGAAGGAGAGGGATGGATGCGCTCTTGTCTTCGGAGCGGGGTTGTGCTATACTTATTTCCGCACCGGCCGCCGCGCCGGAATCTTTGAGAGCAGGTATCCTTATGCAGCTGATCGACAAAATCTGTACCGTGATTTTAGGCGTTTTCGCCGTGCTGACGTTTTATAAAACGGTCTACAAGGCCGTCGGCTTTTTCGCCCGCCCCAAACGGTTTCCCAAGACGGACAAGCGCTTCCGCTACGCCGTGCTGATCGCGGCGCGCAACGAGGAGGCCGTCGTCGCCAACCTCATCGACAGCATCCGCGCCCAGACGTATCCGGCCGGGCTGGTGACGGTCTTTGTCGTCGCCGACAACTGCTCGGACAAAACCGCCGAGCTTTGCCGCGCGCACGGCGCGGTCGTCTATGAGCGGCAGGACCCCTCCCGCGCCCGCAAGGGCTGGGCGCTCCGGTTTCTGATTCAGAACATCGAGCGCGACTACACGCTGGAAGCCTTCGACGCCTTTTTCATCTTCGACGCCGACAATCTGCTCGCGCCCGACTTCATCGAGCGCATGAACGAGGCCTTCGCCGCGGGCAACCGCGTCGTTACCTCGTATCGAAACACCAAAAATTTCGGGACCAACCCGATCTCCGCGGCCTACGGCGTCCACTTTTACTTAAACTCCATGGCCTACCACCGCCCGCGCTCCGTGCTCGGCCTCGGCACCCATCTGACCGGCACGGGCTACATGATCGACTCGCGCCTCATCGCCGACGGCGGCTGGCACTATACCAACCTCACCGAGGACGACGAGCTCAGCTCCACGCTGGCGGGAAAGGGCGTATTCGTCGCCTACTGCGAGGCCGCCGAGTTTTATGACGAGCAGCCCGTCGATTTCAAAACGGCGCTGCGGCAGCGGACGCGCTGGGCGCGCGGGCGCATCGTCAACTTTTTCAAAAACGGCCTCCGCGTCGGCGCGGGGATCTTCCGCTACCGGAGCCTGACCTGCTACGACCTGTTTTTCCACTATTTTCCCTACGGGCTGTTCACATGGATCATCGGCATCGTCTATCCGGCCGTCAGCTTTGTCTACGGCTTTTTCCACCCCGGCGCCTACGACTATTCGCATATGCTCTGGAACGTCGCGCTGCTTTTGGGCTCCAAATACGTTTCGTCGCTGCTGTTTGGCTTCATGGCCGTCGTCCGCGAGCGCCGGCATATCCGCTGCGCGCCGGTCAAGACGTTTTTCTACACGCTCCTCTACCCATGGTTCCCGATGATCAGCGTCTACGTCTATATCGCCGCGCTGTTTCTCGACGTCCGCTGGACGCCGATCGTCCATTCCGACAGGACGACCATCGACGAGCTGACCGGACAGGGAAAAGCGCGCCCGTAAAAAACGGGCGCGCGGCGCGGAAGCAGGCCGCTTACGGCTCGATCATGGTATCGGCCTCGGTCTCCCAGTCGCCGTAAAACTTGCGGTCCGGGTCCAGGCTCTCCCGCATCCACTCCACCGAGCGTTCGAGCGAATAGGTTTCCTCAAATTTTGTCACGCCGAATTCTTTGAGATCCGCCACAAACCGATCGATAATCAGGTCGCGCTCCGGATAGTCCAGCGGCATCTTATACAGTTCGAGATAGCGGAAGCAGAGCTTGAATTTGCGGACGGCTTTCGCCTGCTGCTCGTTCAGCGCCAGCGCTTCAAGCCGGGCGAACATCGCGCGGTATTTTTCCAGCCCGGCAAAATCCAGCGTCGTGAACAGCTTGCCCGCGTGCGTCGAGAAATAGAGGTGCTCGCCGGAGGCGAGATAATCCGCCCGGAAGGTGTCCATAATCTTCCGCACCAGCCCTGCGCCGCAGCCGTAGACGCCGGCGAGAAACTCGTCGGTGATCACCGCTTCGTCGGCGTCCGGGTTCCACATCAGCTTGGCCAGCAGATACGCCTTCAGCTCGGCCATATAGCCGCCGGGCGAGACGTAGGAGCCCTGTTCAAACAGCCCCTTGACGCCGTTATCACGGAAAAAGCGGAGATTGGCCGGCAGCACGGGCAGGTCGGGCCGCGGCATCAGAAAGTGGATAAAATTGGTGCAGTAATCCCAGACATACATATTGTCGCACAGCTTCGCCCAGCGCGCAAGCTCGTTGGGAAACGTCCGGTCTTTCAGCTTTTCCGGCGTTTTCGGCCAGTTTGGGCAGTTGTCGGTCAGCGGATGGACAAAGCAGCACTCGATGTCGCACATCCGCACGACGACGTTTTTGTGCGGCCGGACATGGCGGGGCGCGCGGTAGGAATACGAATAGGCGAAGGTGTCGATTTTCTTATCCGGAAACTCCTCTTCCAGCGCCTCGGCGATCTGGTTGACAAACCGGATAATCGGGCCCGATGCGGCGCCCTCCTCCTCTTCAAGCTTCCGGCAGTCCGGGCATTCGCAGCGGTTTTGGCAGTCGTTTTGAGAGACGGAGAAAATCGCCGCTTCCGGCATACTGCGCATCCATTCGCGCACCTTTTCGGTGGCGATGCGCAGCACGTCGGGATTGGTGAGGCAGAGCTGCGTTCTCTCCCGGAGCCGCTCGCCGTTGACCATGCTGAAATATTCCGGATGCTCGTCAAAATAGCGGTCGGGCGGGACGAGCTCGTTGAAGGTGTGGCCGAAGCGGCCGTAGGTCATTTTTCCGCCGCGCGCCGCGTCGAGCGCCGCCGCGTTGCTGTTGACGCGGTTGCGCACGGCCCAGTCGCCGTCAAACGCCTCGTAGAAAAACGGCTCGCGGTATTCAAACGCCGGCTGATCCAGCTTGGCGATGGAGGGGATCGTCAGCTCGCCGCGCTTCGGGATGTGGCTGACCTCCGCGGTAAACCAGCGGCAGCCCAAAAATTCCTCCAAAAATCCGTAGACGGCGTAAAGCGTTCCGCGCGTTCCCTTGCCGGCCAGAACCAGCCGCTGATAGTCGGTGCGGATGTAGCAGCCCTCGTTCCGGAGCGGCTCCATGCGCCGGAGATATTTTTCCGTGCGGTTGGAAAGGCCGACGAGGATCTCCTTGTCCGCCGGCGGCTCCGCGTCGGTCACGACGGGGAAAACCGCGCCGGAAATTTCGCGCAGAAAGCCGGCCAGCTCGCCGGCGGCGTGGAGATCGCTGACCGGGGCGGATTCGGAAACGACGATGCGGTAATCCGTGCTTTTGTCTTTTGCAAGCGTGAGCATAGGGCTTGCCTCCTTTATTTTACTTCGTTTAGGCGATTGTAAAACTCTTGCTTTCCCATTCAAATTCGTTTTTGAGGCGGCTTTGCCACCTCAAAAACTCGACTTTGGCGAGCAAAGCGAGCCCTCGCGCCGGCCAAACGAGCGCAGCGAGTGCGATCAGCGCGAGTCTCTCGATTGGAAAACGCAGTTTTACAATCGACTATTTCCTTCGTTTCATCTGTCTTGTTTCGTCTCGCCGGCCGGGGCTCTTTCCGCTCCGGCGGACAGAGCGCGCCGTCTATTTCCAGCCGGTCATACGGGCGAGAATCCCGCAGTAATCCACGAAATTCTGCCACGAGATGTCAAACGGCACGCCGTGGTCGCAGCCGGGAATATAGCCGCCCGCGTTGACGGCCGGTTCCAGACGCTTCATCTCCGCCCGCAGCTCGCCGCCGCCGGCGGCGATTTTGCGCTTGTCGACGCCGCCGCGGAAGGCGATTTCCGTCCCGTAGGCGGCGCGGTAGGCGTTGATGTCGTTATGAGCCGCGACTTCGAGCGGCGAATTCACATGGATATCGGCCTCAATCCAGAGCGGAATCAGCGTGCCCACATAGCCGTCGGAATCGATATCGAAGATACAGTCGCTTCCGGAGGCCTCGATGAGCTTTTTCCAGCGCCGGTACGACGGGATCACATACCGTTTCGTCATTTCCGGAGAGATCATCGAATGCGCCTTGTAGGCCATGTCCTCGTTGACGATGATGTGGTCGATTTTGCAGCTTTTCAGCGCTCTGGCGAGCACGCGCGCGACGTATTCCTCCCAGAACAGCGCCATTTCGTCGACCAGCTCCGGGTCGTCGGCCATGGCGAAGCAGAGCCCCTCAAAGCCCATCCACTCGCGCATCTGCCAAAACGGGCCGTTGACCGCCATGGTGTGCAGGACGCCCTCCGGCGCCGGCGCGGCTTCGATTTTTGCATAGCGCGCCGGGTCGTCCGAATCGTAGCGCGCCCGCATATCGTCCCACTCCGCGCGGGTCTGCACGGGAAAGCGGTGCCACTTGCGCGTCACAAAGTCCTTAGCCGTGCGGATGTAGGTGTAATCGAAGCGGTCGGAAATCTCCGTCACCGCGCCCATCCAGTCGCGGACGATATAATGCCCGTTTTCGTGAGAAAGCACCTTTTCCTCAAACGTCGGGCGCATTTTTGTCTCGACGTCCATGGAAAAACTCTTCTGCTCCGAGAGGTCGAGCCCCAGCGCCTCGCACAGCGCCGCCTGCCAGCTGTCGCCGGGCATTCCGTCCGACTTCCAGCGGGCCACCGTCGACTCGCGCGGGCCGCCGGGTGAGAACGGGATCTTATCCACCGGCTTGAACCGAAGCGCGCTTTTGAATCGCTCTGCATGCGTCATAACCCCAGCTCATTCCCTTCCGGGCCTCCGCGGCGCAGGCCGGCGGAGACCGTATGCTTCATGCAGACCATTATACAGGCTTCGGGGGCGGTTTGCAAGCGTTTTTTGGACAATCGAAAAACATCCGCCCAAGCGGCGAAAATCCACAGCCGCGCCCCTTTACGTTTTCACAAATTTCGTGTATAATAAAGGGCGCAGGCATGAGAGCTGTGCCGCCGCGTGGGGGATTCCCCATGAGGAAAGTCCGGGCTTCGCAGGGCAGGATAACGGGTAACGCCCGCCGGGGGAAACCTCAGGACAAGTGCAACAGAGAGATACCGCCGCCGGAGCTTTCCGGCGGTAAGGGTGGAAAAGCGGAGATAAGCGCCCGCTGTCGGCCGGGTAACCGGCCGTTCATGTAAACTCTATCCGAAGCAACACCCGACCGGATGGCGGCGCGGACAGTCCGCGCCGCGGCGTCTGCCCGGCGCATATCCGAGGATGGTGGCAGGAGGCGCGCGGCGACGCGCGTCCCAGATAGATGGCGGCTCATTCCCGCGCTTCGCGGGAGGGACAGAACCCGGCTTACAGGCTCTCTAAACCTGCAAAAACGGCGCCGAGCGTGCCGCGGAATTTTGTTTTCCGCGGCGCGCTTGATTCGTCTGACCCGGATAAAAGGGGCTTTTGTCCGCCCGGGACCGGCGAAACGGCTATGCGGCGGGATTCGGTGTGTCAGAGCGGAAACAGTCGAAGCAGAAAGGGAGGAAAGAAGATGAATACCCCGGCGCTTGAAACCGAAAGGCTGATTTTGAGAAAATTCACAGCAGATGATCTGGGCGCTCTGTATAAAATTTACAGCGATGCGGACGTGAACCGGTTTTTACCGTGGTTTCCCCTGCAATCCATCGAGGAAGCAGGGGCGTTTTTTGAAGAACGATATGCAAAAGAATATGCCAGGCCCTGCGGCTATCGATACGCGGTCTGCTTAAAAGACGACAACGTTCCGATTGGATATGTGAATGTCGGCACAGATAGCAGCCATGACCTCGGCTATGGGCTGCGCAGGGAATTTTGGCACAAAGGCATTACAAGCGAGGCCGGCCGGGCCGTGCTGGAACAGGTGAAAAAAGACGGTATGCCGTATCTCACCGCCACGCATGACGTCAATAACCCGCGCAGCGGCAATGTGATGAGGGCCTTGGGGATGCGCTACCGGTATTCTTATGAGGAACTGTGGCAGCCGAAGAACTTTTTCGTTACGTTCAGAATGTATCAGATCAATTTAGACGGACATGACGACCGCGTATACAGAGAGTACTGGAACCGATACGAAAACCACTTTGTTGAAAATTTGTAAGCGGATCTTTTGATACGGATTTTCGCTGCCCGGCAGCCGGCGCGCTTTCTGAAAGAGATCACCGGCTTCGCTGGCAGAGAGCCGGATCAAGCGGGCAAGGGCGGCTCTGCCTGCGGCCATGCGGCGCCTCCCAAAAAACGCTGCGCCGGAAAATCGGAGAGTGTAAAGCCTTTGCGCGCCCGCTGCGGCGCAGAAAGGCCCCGAGCGCCCTTGTACAGACAAGGGCGCTCGGGGCCTTTTTTCAGTCCGGAGAAACGGCGGGGAGCCGCGCGGGCCGGGCGGCTATATGTCGCGGCGGCCTTCGAGCGCGCGCAGCAGCGTCACCTCGTCGGCAAATTCGAGGTGACCGCCGACCGGAATGCCGTAGGCGAGGCGGGTGACGCGCACGCCGAGCGGCCGCAGCAGGCCGGAAATATACATCGCCGTGGTTTCGCCGGTGGTGTCGGGGTCGGTCGCCATGATGACCTCGGAGATCAGGCCGCTCCCGACGCGCGCGAGCAGCTCCTTGATCTTGATGTCCTCCGGCCCGATCTGGTTGAGCGGGGAGATCACGCCGTGCAGCACATGGTAGACGCCGCGGTATTCCTTGGTCCGCTCAATGGCGGCGACGTCGGTCGGCGATTCGACCACGCAGACGGTCGACTGGTCGCGCGCCGGATTGGAGCAGACGGCGCACGTCTCCCGGTCGGTGAGATTCTGGCAGATTTTGCACTGAAAAATCGTGTGCTTGACGTCGAGAATGGCGTCGGCAAAGCCCTGCGCGGCCTTTTCGTCCATGCTCATGACGTGAAAGGCCAGCCGCTGCGCGCTTTTCCGGCCGATTCCGGGCAGGCGCTGAAAATATTCGATCAGCCGCTCCACAGGCGCGGCGAAGGGGGTATCCGGCATAGGCGTTGTCTCTCTCCTTTGACGGCAGGATATTTCAGGGCGCGCAAACGGATGCGCCGCGGCGGGGCCTTTCAAAA
>QAMX01000033.1 GCA_003149835.1 Clostridiales bacterium | reverse complement strand
TGCGCGAAATACAGCGCCATAAAATGAGCGGTAATTTCATCGCTCGACGTGTCGCCCTTGTAGGTGATGTCGTCGTCCGTAAAGCCTTCGGAACGATAGAGCTCGGCGAGGCGGTCGGGCACCTTGGCCGAGGCGTCGATCACCTTGCCGGCGATGTTCAGGCGTTTGGAAGCCCGCGTTTCGAGGCAGGTCGCCTTGCCGTTTTCTTTTTTATAGAAAAGTCCGTCGTCGGGTACAGGCTCTGCGGTCGTCATATACGAACGCGCCACGAAACCGTCGCCGCGTCCCGGAAGATACATCAGCAGCAGCGCCGCTTCAAACGCTCTGGTCGCGTTTTTCCGCGCGGCTTTTGCCTCCTCGGAATCCGCGCCATGTTCGCGCGCCATCACGTCGTAGCGCATCATTTCACCGATCGCGTACTCCGCCGTAAAGCCGCCGTCGTTGTCGGAGTGGCCATAGGGGACGCGGGAGGTGATGTCGTTGTCGCGTTCCAGTTCACGCTGGCTGACCATGCCGTGCCGGTCGACGGCCATGACGGTTTCCTGCGTCAGGACCGCCGCTTTTTCCTCCATCGTGATCTGCTTCATCTCGATATAGGCGACGCCCTCCTCCGTCTCGACCCAGACGTTATCGCCGTCCGCCCAGAGCGAACGCACCTTGTTGTCAACCAAATCGCGTTCGGCGGAAAAATATTGAATGACGTCTTCGCGGCGCGCCTCATTCGGCGCGTAGCGCGTCAGACCGGAAACAGCGGAGCCGAGCCAAAGCACGCCGTCGTTTCCTTCGGCAGAGCATACATAGGAATCAGGCGCGGACGGCAGGGGATAGGGAATCGCCGAAACATCCGGCTTGGTTATCACGCGCGCGAACAGACGCGCCGGTATGCGCGTATCGGTTTTCTCATAAAAGGAAATGAAACGCGAGCGGTGCGGAGGAAAAACGATTGGAAGACTCATAGATGGAACCTCTCTCTTTCAATTAAAATCTCATAGAATCACCCGGCATACTGCGCCGGTCTCGGGCAACTATTTTCAAGGATGGATTACAGCCGCTTTTTGCACAAACCGGCATCGGCAAGCGCACATCCGTCGCATTTTGGGGAACGCGCCGTACAGACGTCCCTGCCGTATAATACGAGCCGGTGGCAGAAATCATTCTGCTTTTCCGGTTCAATCAGCGCAGACAGAGCGCTTTCCACCTTTCTGGGGTCCTTTGTTTCACAAAACCCCATCCGGTTCGACAGGCGGATACAGTGCGTATCCGTGACCACGGCCGGTTTTCCGTATACGTCGCCTAAAATCAGATTGGCGATTTTCCGGCCGACGCCCGGCAATGTCAGCAGCTCGTCCATCGTATCCGGCACACGCCCGCCGTATTCCGACAGCAGCATGGCCGCGCCGTATTTCAAATCGTGCGCCTTCATACGAAATAAGCCCGTCGAACGGACAACCTCCTCAAGCTCGGCGAGCTCCGCGTTCGCCATGGCCTCCAAGGTCGGGTATTTGGCATACAGCGTTTTTGACACCTCGTTGACCCGTTTATCGGTACACTGTGCCGCTAAACGCGCGGAGAAAAGCAGCTGCCACGGTTCACCGTAGTCTAAGGAACACACCGCCTGCGGATAGATCGCCTCCAATGCCGCAACGATGGCCGCCGCCCGTTCTTTTTCCGTCATGCTTTCACCTCGTTTCTGCGGAACCGCATGATATTTTCCGCGCCCCGGCAGACCTGCCGGAATCGCTTTCCAATATTATACCATTATATCTATAAAAAAGATAGTTTTTTCTGTTTTATTGTTGAATAAACAGAAATATCGGAAAAGGGCTTGTTTTTTTCAGCCATTTCGCTTAAAATATAAGTGGATAAGAGCCAAATTTCATAATGCGGGGGAAAATATGTATAACGTTTCTGAACCGATGAATTACCTGATAAACAAGGACAAGCAGGTCGGCGAGGCTGTTTTTTCAGAATTCCGCAGACAGCAGAATAACATTGAGCTGATCGCGTCGGAAAATTTCGTCAGCGAAGCCGTGCTCTGCGCCGCCGGCAGCGTTTTGACCAATAAGTATGCCGAAGGCTATCCGGCCAAACGCTATTACGGCGGCTGCGAATGCGTCGACGTGGTGGAGCGGCTGGCGATAGAGCGCGCCAAGGAGCTGTTCGGAGCCGAGCATGTCAACGTCCAGCCGCACAGCGGCGCCAGCGCCAACCAGGCGGTTTATTTTGCGCTGTTAAAGCCCGGCGATACGATTCTGGGCATGAACCTCCAACAGGGCGGCCATCTGACGCACGGCAGCCCGGTCAACATGTCGGGCAGTTACTTTCATGTCGTGCCTTACGGCGTAGACGATGTGACGCACCGCATCGATTATGACGCCGTCCGCGCGCTGGCGTTGGAGCATCGCCCCAAGCTGATCGTCGCGGGCGCCAGCGCCTATCCGCGTATCATTGATTTTGAAAAATTCTCGGAGATCGCCAAGGAATGCGGCGCTTATCTGATGGTGGATATGGCGCACATCGCCGGCTTAGTCGCCGCCGGCCTGCATCCGAACCCGGTGCCGTACGCCGATATCGTCACCACGACGACGCATAAAACGCTGCGTGGCCCCCGGGGCGGCATGATTCTCTGCCGCGAGGAATACGCCAAGGCCATCGATAAGGCGATTTTCCCCGGTACGCAGGGCGGCCCGCTGATGCACATCATCGCCGCGAAAGCGGTCTGTCTCGGCGAGGCCCTGACGGATGCGTTTAAGGCTTATCAGAAAAAGATCGTCGAAAACGCCGCCGCGCTCGCGGCCGCGCTGGTCGCCGAGGGCTTTACGCTCGTCTCCGGCGGCACGGATAACCATCTGATGCTATTAGATCTCCGCAGCTTTAACCTCACGGGGAAGGAGCTGGAGCACCGGCTCGACGAGGTTCATATCACCGCCAACAAGAACACCATTCCCAACGACCCGCAGAGCCCGTTTGTCACCAGCGGTATGCGTCTCGGTACGCCGGCGGTCACAACGCGCGGCCTCGGCGTGGAGGAGATGAAGATTCTCGCCAAGCTCATCCGCATGGCGGCGCAGGATCTGGACGCGAATCGGGAATCCATTCTCAACGCCGTCGCGGAGATCTGCGCCAAATACCCGCTTTACGCCTGACGGACAGCGGCGAAAGGAAAGGCGGTGAAGCCGCGTGTATAGACCGCTTGCCGACATCATTCGGCCGCGTGAATTTTCCGAAGTCGTTGGGCAGGAGCATATTTTAGGAGAACATTCCGTGTTCCGGCGTTCGCTGGACAGCGGGAACCTATCCAACATGATCTTTTACGGCCCGTCGGGCGTCGGAAAAACGACCGTCGCCGGCATCATCGCCTCGAAAACCGAGCGGACACTGTATAAACTCAACGCCACCACGGCGTCGATCTCCGATATCAAAGACATCTGCTCTGAGGTCGGCGGGCTGACGGCGACAAACGGGATTCTGCTGTATCTGGATGAGATCCAGTATTTCAACAAAAAGCAGCAGCAGTCGCTGCTGGAATTCATTGAAAACGGCAGCATCGTTCTCATCGCCTCAACAACGGAGAATCCGTATTTCTACGTCTACAACGCCATTTTAAGCCGCTCTACGGTTTTTGAATTCAAGCCGGTTTCCCCAGAAGCGGTCAAACCCGTCATCCTGCGCGCCGTTGCCGAAGCGGCGCGCAGGCTTGACGTTGCCGTGACCCTGACGGACGAGGCGCTCGATATCGTTGCCTCCGGCTGCGGGGGCGACGTTCGCAAAGCCGTCAACGCCGTAGAGCTGCTGACAAACGCCGTCCCGCCGAACGCAGCCGAATACCTGATCGGCGCGGACGACGCCGTTCAGGTGGCGCAGCGCTCGGCCATGCGCTATGACCGAGACGGCGACGCGCATTACGACATTCTCTCAGCGCTGCAAAAATCCGTGCGCGGCAGCGACCCGGACGCGGCGCTGCACTATCTCGCGCGGCTGCTGACGGCAAACGACCTTCCCTCCGCCTGCCGCCGGATTCTGGTCATGGCCAGCGAGGACGTCGGCCTCGCGTATCCTCAGGCCATCGCGATTGTAAAGGCCTGCGTCGACAGCGCCTTGCAGCTCGGGCTGCCGGAAGCGCAGCTTCCGTTAGGCGAGGCCGTCGTACTGATGGCGACAGCGCCGAAGTCCAATTCCTCGGCCAACGGTATCTGGTCGGCCATGGCGGACGTCGCCGCGGGCAGGACAGGGGATATCCCGCCGCATTTAAAGGACGCGCACTATTCCGGCGCGGGAAAGCTCGGCCGGGGAAAGACCTATCTCTATCCGCACAGCTTTGAAAACCATTACGTCGAACAGCAGTATTTGCCGGACGCTTTGAAGGACGTCACCTATTACCAATATGGGCCGAATAAGCTCGAACAGGCAAACAAACGCTATTGGGACGAAATCAAGCGCAAAAGGCCGCCGGATGAACAGACGAAATGATTTTTTCTGAAAAACGTCTGAGGTGATTATATGAAAAAGGTATCAAAAATCCTCTCGTTTTTATTGGCGCTAAGCTTCCTTTTCCTGTTGGCGGCTTGTGGTAATGACAACAAAGAAAAGGGTGAAGATCACTCTATATATGAACACGGCCTTGATCTAATTTCTTTAATGGAAGAAATGGCAGAGAGCGAAACCTATGTTCAGCTATATTCGGTCAGTGAGGAATTACGGGGCATTGCCTCCGAAGTTGAAAACGGGAATTATAGACGGCCAAAAAAGGTATATCAAATTCAGGTTTCTGAGGAAGCAATCTCTTTGATGGCAGATGGCGCGAGTCTTGATGAGCTTCCGCGCGATTTAAAAGAGTATCTTTCTTCCCGGATGTACGCCTCCTTGGCTCAGCGAATTAACGGAGCAGGCGGGACCAATATGCTCGCCGCCGCAAGCATTTATACTGCCGGAAAAACGTTTGTCAATACAGCCTTTACGGGGAATGCAATTTATTTATATGTATATAAAGATGCTCCATCGGTAATGGTTACATTTATTGCTGGTGACGACGGGGCAGTATCGGCCTCTGGTTCCTTTATTTTCAATGAGAATTTCAAAACAGAGAGTGCGGAAGCGATAGAACAGTTTTTTGATGGAATTTCCGTAGAAGTTCAAGAGATAGAAAAATGATTGGATATGCAGAAAAAAGATATTTCTCAGCGGCTGCTTGATCGTACCCTTTTGCCGGCCGAAGGCCGGTTATAAAAAACGTCAGGTTGATGAAAGGACGGATTCCCTGTGAAGAAAAAAAGCGGTTTTGTAAAAGACTTCAAGGCGTTTATTACGAGAGGCAATGTGTTGGATATGGCTGTCGGCGTGATTATCGGCGGCGCGTTTTCCAAGATCGTTTCCAGCCTTGTCAACGACGTGATTATGCCGCTACTCGGCCTGCTGGTCGGGAAAGTCAGCTTTTCCGAATTGAAATGGGTTGTGAAGGACGCGGTCATCGATGCGGACGGCGCGGTGATCACAGAAGCGGTTTCCATTAACTACGGACAGTTTATTCAGTATATCCTCGACTTCTTGCTGATTGCGCTGTGTATTTTTGTCGCCATTCGCATCGTCTCGAATGTGTCCAAGCGCCTGAAACGGGAGGAGGAGGAGCCGGCGGCGGAGCCTGAACCCGCACCGGACCCAGAGCCGACCAAAGAAGAACTGTTGCTGACAGAAATCCGCGATCTGCTGCGGGACAAATAAAGAACAAGAAAAACCCGAGGAGCCG
>QAMX01000077.1 GCA_003149835.1 Clostridiales bacterium | reverse complement strand
ACCATCGGCGGCTTTATCGACGGCATCACCGACGGGACAATTCCGCCCGACAAGGCGCCGCATTACCTCGAAATCGTCAGCGCCGAGGTCCACCGGCTGTCCCGGCTCGTCTCCAAGCTGCTTTTGGCGACGCGGCTCCAATCGGGTATGCAGGACCTGAATATCACCAACGTCGATATCTCTTCGATCGTCAGCTCCGTCGTCATTAACGCAGAGCAGGCCATTGAAGACAAGCACCTCGACGTCGATATCGACCTTCCGGACGCGCGCTGCTTTGTACGCGGGGACGAAGACGCGCTGACGCAGGTCGTGACCAATCTCATTGATAACGCAGTCAAATACGGCAACGAGGGCGGAAAAATCTCCGTAACGGTTTCGGAGCGCAACGACAAAGTGCTTGTCTCCGTGTTTAACACGGGCAAGGGGATCGCCAAGGAGCAGCTCCCGTTTATTTTCGACCGTTTTTATAAGGCCGACCGCTCGCGCGGCATGGACAAATCCAGCACCGGACTCGGGCTTTACATCGTGAAATCGATTCTCAACAACCTGCATCAGGAAATTGTCGCCGAGAGCGAATACGGGCACTGGGTGCGCTTTACGTTCACCTTGGAACCTGCAAAACGCGGCGGAAAGAGCCAGAGCCCGTCCAAATCCGCGCTTGCAAAGCCGGAACAATGAATTCCGAGAACATTTACAAACCCATAACAAACCGCCCTGCCGCTTGTATTATGATAAGCATACCCCGAAGGGCACGGGATACAGAACGCGGTGAACGCCGGCCCGCCCCTTTTGGCAGCGTGTGCGCGGCTGACAACAGGAAGAGAAGGCCATAGAAATGGAACTTGCTGAGAACTTCAAGCGAAAGAACGGTTTAGAAAAATCGGCGGGGCGGAATAGACGCTTGCGGAGACGGCCGCGCATAAAGGCCGGTTCAGGAAGGCGGACGCATGACTGAGGATGAACTGCTGTACTTTGAGCGAATGCCGCAAATGCTGCCGGTATATACGGTATTTCGGGATGAATTGAAGAAAAAATATCCGGATATCAGCATAAGGGTTTCAAAAACGCAAATTTCTTTTCGGAACCGCCATATATTTGCGATGGCTTCTCTGCCGTGGAGAAAAGTGAAAGGCTGGCCGGCGCAATATTTGCTGATTTCCTTTGGATTGCCGTGCAGAAAAGAATCGTCCCGCATAGCGCAGGCAGTAGAGGCATATCCAAACCGCTGGACGCATCATGTGGCGATCGAAACGGAAAAAGAGATCGACGACGAACTGATGCAGTGGGTTGACGAAGCGTTCCAATTTTCGATGTTCAAGTGACGGCCTCCGGCTTTTTGAGAGCGGTCGGACAACGAGACGGCCGGCCGCGCGAAAAGCCCTGCCTTGGCCGGCGTATGCTCAGGCGGGGCGTATCGGGGGAAGGATTTTGTTGGATAAAAGCGAAAGGGCGTGACAGGAAGATGGATCACCTACCGGACAAAGAATATCCGGCCGAGCCGAATGCCGAGCTGTTGGCCGGTGAACCGGCGCAGAGCGCTGAGATTAAATTTCATATCAGCGGCAAAAAGCAGAAAAACGGCGGCGTCATCGCGCTCTGCGTCGTGGCGCTGTTGCTGCTCGTCGGCGTCTCGGTGGCCGGCATGATGATCGTCTACCATTCGGCCATTGTCACCAACGAATCCGGGCGTTTTTCGCTGGTGATCGGCAATCGAAACGATGAAAACCCGTTTGCCCCGTCCGCGACTACCGCGGCTCCCTCCGACGGGACGTCGGCGAGCGTCGAGCTCGATATCAACGACCCGCCTGAATTGGTCACGACGACGCCGGTGGAAAACGACGGCGTGCTCACAGTTCCGGAAATCGCCAAACGGATTCAGCCCAGCGTCGTAAGTATCCTCGTGAGCAACCCTTACCGCTCCGGTTTAGGCTCCGGCATTATCATGACGGACAACGGCTTTATTGTCACCAATTACCACGTCATTGAAAATATGACGGTCGTCACGGTCGTCCTCAATAACGGGACGAAATATGACGCCGCTCTGATCGGCTATGACGAATCTTCCGATCTGGCGGTGGTGAAAATCGCGGCCGAAGGCTTGACGCCCGCGGTCTTTGGCAATTCCGACGCCTTGGAGGTCGGCGATCTCGCCGTCGCCGTCGGGACGCCGTACAGCCTCAGCCTGAGCGGCACGACGACACAGGGCATTATTTCCGCGATCAACCGCGATTTGCTGATCGATAACCGCGTGATCTCGCTGATTCAGACCGACGCTTCGATTAACCCCGGCAATTCCGGCGGCCCGCTCGTCAACCAATACGGTCAGGTCGTCGGCATCACCTCGATGAAGATCGGCGAGGAGTTTGAAGGGCTCGGCTTTGCGATTCCCATGAACACGGCGAAAACCATTATTGAAGAGCTTGTCACTTATGGAAAGGTTACCGGCAAGCCCGCCCTCGGCATCAACGGGCTCTTTTTGACCGAGCTGCGCGCGGCGGTCAACGGCCTGCCGGTCGGCCTTTATGTGACCGAGGTGCATCCGGACAGCGACGCCGCCATAAAGGGGCTGACTGCCGGCGACGTCATCACCCAGATCGACGGCGTGGCGGTCACCGATCTCGTCGCCTATACCTATTTGAAAAATGCCCACGAGGTCGGCGACGCGCTGCTGCTCACGGTATACCGGGATCTGAATCTCTACGACCGGGAACCGGGCGCATATGTGGATATTTCCGTTGTGCTGATGGATGAGGCGCTGCTCGGCGACGCAACGTAATCTTTCGGCCTGTTCCCGCCATGATACGCCGCTCCCTGCGCGGCGCATCGTGGCGGGTTTTCCTTTTTTGCTTTTTACGCTTCCCCAACAGCCGACCCTCCCGGAGTGCTCCGCGCCGTGCGTCGAGGGTGAAAGCGCCGGAGCAGGCCTATAAAAACCCGTCCGCCGCCGCGGATGCGAAGCGTCGCCGAACCGCGCCCGCTGTATCGGAAACACAGAGGACGGTATCCTTGACCGGATACCGTCCTCTATATTTTTACAGCCGTTTCCGAACGGCCGAAGAAACCGTGCAGCGGCCGCGGCCGGCGGCTTTTTTTAAGCCGGACTCTGTCCGGGTTTTATCCTTGCTCCGGGAAAAATCGTCAGAGCGGAGCCGCCCAAAGACGGCTGCGGTCTATCCGAACAGCTCGGTGGAGAGATAGCGGTCGCCCGTGTCGGGCAGAAGGACGACGATCATCTTTCCGGCGTTTTCGGAGCGGCGCGCGATGACCGTGGCTGCGTGCAGCGCCGCGCCGGACGAAATCCCGGCAAGGATCCCTTCGCTCCGCGCCAGCAGACGGCTCGCCGCATAGGCCTCTTCCGTACCGACGCGGAGAATTTCGTCGTAGACGGCGGTGTTCAGCGTTTCCGGCACAAAGCCCGCGCCGATGCCTTGAAGCTGATGCGGCCCCGAACGCCCCTCGGAGAGCACGGGCGAATCAACGGGCTCCACGGCGGCGACACGGACGGCCGGGTTCTTCTCTTTGAGATATTCGCCTGCGCCGGTGATCGTGCCGCCTGTTCCCACGCCGGCGACGAACCAATCGACGCTCCCGTCCGTGTCCGCCCAGATTTCGGGGCCGGTCGAGGCGCGGTGCGCGGCGGGATTGGCGGGGTTGGTGAACTGCCCGGCAACAAAGCTGTGCGGCAGCTCGGCGGCGAGCGCCGCGGCGCGCTCGATGGCGCCCTTCATGCCGAGGCGCCCGTCCGTCAGCACAAGCTCCGCGCCGTAGGCGCGAATCAGCCGCCGGCGCTCCTCGGACATCGTTTCAGGCATGACGATGATCGTCCGGTATCCCTTGGCGGCGGCGACGGCGGCGAGCCCGATGCCGGTGTTGCCGCTCGTCGGTTCGATGATCACCGATTCCGGCGACAGCAGCCCTTTCCGCTCAGCGTCCGCAAGCATGGCGGCGGCGACGCGGTCCTTGACGCTTCCGGCGGGATTCAGGGATTCAAGCTTGGCGACGACATGCGCGTTCAGCCCCTGCGCCGCGGCGTAGCGGTTGAGCGTAAGCAGCGGCGTGCCGCCGATCAGCTCGGTCATGGATTGATACAGTTTCATAGATCGGAGCCCCTTTCTGTGGCGGTCGGATGAGAGGCGGACATACAAATCAGCCGCGCCGCCGGGATTGGCCGCGCCGTCCGGCGCGAACGGTGAAAATGCGGGAGGCCGGCGGGCTTTACAGTGCCTGTTTGGCAAAGACCGCGTCGATCTTTTTGAGCAGCGCGGGGATATCCAGATTCTGCGGACATTTTTTGACGCAGGCGCGGCAGGCGACGCAGGCGGCCGCCGCGGATTCCCGCTCCGATTTTTGGGAGAGCTGATCATAGCTCTTTCGCGCAAATTCGGTCAGGCCATAGACGTTCTGCATGTTATACGCCTTGAAAATCTTGGGGATTTCAACGCCCTTCGGGCAGGGCAGGCAGTATTCGCAGCCGGTACAATACAGTTCGTTAAAGCGCTCGATCTCCTTCAAAGCGGCGTTGACGCGCTGGAAGGTTTCCGGCGTCATCGGGATCTCATCCGAGGCGACCGCGGCGTTCTGTTCAAGCTGTTCGAGATTTTGCATCCCCGAAAGCGCGCAGGAGACGTTTTCGTTGCCGAGCACAAAGCGCAGAGCCAGCTCCGGCGTCGCCGTAAAGTCGTGGGCAACTTTTTCCGAGAGGATCGACGCGCCGCCCAGACGTCCGCCGCCGACCGGCCCCATGATCACGACGCCGAGCCCGCGCTCATGGGCCTTGGCGATCTCCTCTTCGTTGGCGCGGTCGAGCAGATTGTACTGGCAGAGAACCGACGCGAAGATCTCGCCGCGTTCGATGATGTCGGACATGTATTCGGGCTTGTCGTGAAACGAGAAGGAAATGTGGCGGATCAGCCCTTCGTCGATGGCGCGGCGCGCGTCGGCGAGCATGTCGTTGGCAAGCACGACCTCGTCGAACTTTTTGCGGTTCAGAGCATGGAAGTGATAGACGTCGATATACGGCGTGTCGAGCCGGCGCAGCTGTTCTTCAAGCGTCTGACGGAAATACTTTTTGTCGGCGCTGTCGCCGAGCGGGAGCTTGGTGGAGAGGAGGATTTTGTCGCGGAAGGGCTTGACGGCGCGGCCGACGACATACTGCGACTGCTCGTTGCAGTAGTAATACGCCGTGTCGAAATAGTTGACGCCGAGCTCGTAGCCGCGGCGGAGCAGAGGGATGGCCAGCGATTCGTCGACCTGTCCGTCCTCCGCGATCGGAAGGCGCATACAGCCGAAGCCGAGCGCAGAAATGCGGCCGATTTTTCCAAATGAGCGGTATTGCATAAACACAGCCTCCGTTTATTTTGATGGGGATTCCGTGCGGCGGTGAAGCGGCGGCGGGAACAGCCGCTTCCGGCACGGTGGATCACGGTATCAGACGCGGTGCAGCGTGCGGCGGTGAAGCGGCGCGCGATACGGGGCGTTTTAGATGGCGGCCGTATCCCGTCGGCCGCGGCGGCCGGTCATGGGAGAACGCCGAAGCGAGCCGGACATTCTGCCCCTCCCCGTCCGCACGCCGAAGTCCGGCTCACAGCGCGCCGATTTCCATGTCGTTGATCAGCTTTAATTCGATGGAATCGCGCAGCGCCGCGTAGCTGGCCTCGATGATGTCGGCGGAGACGCCGATGGTCGACCACTCGCTCTCCCCGTCGGTCGAGCGGATGAGGACGCGCACCTTTGCGGCCGTCGCGCTTTCCGGCGTCAACACGCGCACCTTGTAGTCGGTGAGGTGCGTGCGTCCGAGCGTGGGGTAAAAGCGGTTGAGCGCGGCGCGGAGCGCGCTGTCGATGGCGTGTACCGGGCCGTCGCCCTCGGCGGCCGCGAGCTCGTCGCGGCCGTTGACGCGGATTTTCACGAGCGCCGAGGAGCTCGCCCCCGTGCGCACGGGCTGCCGGTCGATCAGCGTACAGTCGATCAGCTCAAAAAAATCACGCATCATGCCGACCTGACGGCGGATGATCAGCTCCAAGCTGCCCTCGGCGGCCTCGTATTGATAGCCGGCGGCTTCCTTGGCTTTGAGGAGATTCATGACGCTGAGCAGCGCCGGAGAATCCTTGTCGCCGTCGGGAAAAAAGCGGGCGAATTTTGCAAAAAGCGTCTGGCGGCCGGCGAACTCGCTGACGGGGATTTGGCGCGTGTTTCCGACCAGCGCAGGGTCGATGTGTTCATATGCGCCGTGGTATTTGAGCATGGCGTCGACGTGCATGCCCGCCTTGTGGGCAAAGGCGCTGCGCCCCACATAGGGCAGCTCGCGGTTCAGCCGCTGGTTGGAGACGTCGGCGATCAGCGTCGCCTCGCGCGTAAAACGCCGCAGCGCCTCGTCCGGCACGGCGCGAAAGCCGAGCTTGAATTGGAGGTTGGGAATCAGCGTCGAGAGGCAGGCGTTGCCGCAGCGCTCGCCGAAACCGAGAAACGTCCCCTGAACGTGCCGCGCCCCCGCCTCGACAGCGCTCATGCTGCACGCCACGGCCAGCCCCATGTCGTTATGACAGTGAATTCCGAAAGCGCCGCTCTCCGTTTCGCCGAAAGCGCGGATCGTTTCGGTCAGCACAGCGGCGATCCGGGCGGGCAGAGAGCCGCCGTTGGTGTCGCAGAGGACGGCCTTGGAGGCGCCGGCGCGCAGCGCGGCGCGCACGGTTTCAAGCGCATAGTCCCTGTCCTCGGCGTAGGCGTCAAAATAGTGCTCCGCGTCGTAGTAGACCGTCAGCCCCTTGGCGCGCAGAAAGCGGATGGAGTCTCCGATCATGGCGAGGTTTTCCGCCGCTGAAACAGCGAGGACGTTTTCCGCGTGCGCGCGCGAGGCTTTGCCGAACACGACCGCGACCGGCGCGCCGCACCGTACCAGCGCGGCGAGCATCGGGTCTTGCTCGGCGGCGGTATGCCGGTGCCGCGTCGGGGAAAAGGCTGCGACGCGCGCGTTTTTCAGCTTTGCGCCCGCAAGCGCGCGGAACAGCTCCATATCCTTGGGTACGGCGCCCGGGTTGCCGGCCTCGATTACGGAGATGCCGGCGCGGTCGAGCGCGTGGACGATATCCAGCTTATCCTTGACGGAGTAGGAAATGCTCTCGCTCTGCGCGCCGTCGCGCAGAGTCGTATCGAGGATTTCGATTTCGGGATGAAAAACAGTCACAGATTACGACATCCTTTGTGTTGGCGGTATATTGAGAGGGTTGGGCGCGCCGTCGGGCTGCGGCGGAGGAGACAAACGCGGGAATGCGGATGGCTTCGCCGGCGGAGAAGCCTTGGAGGGCGCGCGCAGACGGTTCGCCCCGCAGGGGGGAGGAAGTCCGGCGCTTCGCTCAAAGCGGCGCGCAGCTTACTCGGCCAGCAGGCGGTTGACGGCGTTGATATAGGCTTTGAGGCTCGCCTCGATGATATCGGTGGAGACGCCGCGCGTCGTAATCCTGCGGTCGCCGCGGGAGAGACGGATAACGGCCTCGCCCAAAGCGTCTCCGCCCTCGGTGACGGCGCGGATCGTATAGTCGGAGAGCGCAAAGCCGCCGCCCACGAGGCTGTCGATGGCCTTGAAGCACGCGTCTACCGGTCCGTCTCCGACGGCCACGCAGTCCACCGGCCCGTCGGCCGTTTCCAGCGTGATGCGCGCCGTAGCGGGGATGGTGTTGCCGCTGTTGATCACAAAGCTCGACAGCTTGTAGCGCGCCGGGACGGAGTCGAGGCGGCGGCCGGCCAGCGAGACGATGTCGCGGTCGGTGATGGTCTTTTTCTTGTCGCAGAGGCGCTTGAACTGTTCGAACAGCTCGTCGATGCGCTCGGCCGACAGCGCCGTGTAACCGAGGGAGACGAGCCGTTCCTCAAACGCATGGCGGCCGGAATGCTTGCCGAGGATGATCTGGCTCTGCGGGACGCCGATGCTCTCCGGCGTAAAGATCTCATACGTCTCGCGCGCCGCCATCACGCCGTGCTGATGTACGCCGGACTCGTGCGCGAAGACGTTTTCGCCGATGACCGGCTTGTTGGGCGGGATCGGCGTGTGGATAATCGATTCCAGCACGCGGCTGGCGTGATAGATCTGCCGAGTGTGAACGCCGGTCTCCGCGCCGAGCAGGTCGCGGCGCGTTTTCAGCGCCATGACGACCTCTTCAAGCGCCGCGTTGCCGGCCCGCTCGCCGATGCCGTTCAGCGCGCATTCGACCTGCGAGACGCCGGCGGCGACGGCGGCCAGCGAGTTGGCCGTGGCGAGGCCGAGATCGTCGTGACAGTGAACGGAGAGGGCGGCCTTTTCGATGCCCTCGGTGTGTTCGGTGATATAGCGGACGAGGCGCTCCATTTCCGAGGGAGCCGCATAGCCGACCGTGTCGGGAATGTTGACGACCGTCGCGCCGCTGCGGATGACCGCAGAGAAAACGCGGCAGAGAAAATCGGGGTCGCTGCGCGTCGCATCCTCGGCCGAAAACTCCACGGCGGAACAGAACCGGGCCGCATAGGCGACCGCGTCGGCGGCGCGCTGAACCACCTCGTCGGGCGTCATGCGCAGCTTGTACTGCATATGGATCGGGCTGGTCGCCAGAAAGATATGGATCAGCGGCGAGACGCCGTTCCGCACCGCCTCCCAGACCGCGTCGATGTCGCCGGTCAGCGCGCGCGCCAGTCCGGTGACCGAGCAGCCGCGGATTTCCGCGGCGATCCTGGAAACCGCCGCGAAATCGCCCTCGGAGGAAACGGGGAAGCCCGCCTCAATCACGTCCACGCCCAGCGCTTCGAGCGCGCGGGCGACTTCGAGCTTTTCATATAAATCCATGCTGCACCCCGGCGACTGCTCGCCGTCGCGCAGCGTGGTATCAAAGATCCGAATTTTGCGCATAGGACACCTCGTTTGTGTTTCGGTCGGGTATGCGGGAAAGATTCTATCCTACATTATACCATATTTTTCGCAGCGGTGCGAGGGCTTCGGCGATATTTCGCCGCAAGTTTTTGTGGGCTTGACAAACAAATTGGACAAAGAAGTCGTTCGGAAAAAGCCGGGCAAGAGGCCGCAACGGAAAGTTGTTGGAACGGCGGTTGTGAGCGGCAAGCTGTTTGACGTAGCCGTCCAAGGAAAAGAAAGCGTGGGAATCATAGAAACGCTTCCGGTCTTCCCGATGGCTGCGCTCCACTTTTCCGTTGCGGCGAGGCGTGAAAGGCCCAATGCGTTTGTGACGGATCCCGAGCGTTTCAGCGGCGGCTTCAAAAAGGGTTTGGAGATCCTTCTGACTGCTGGAAAAACGATTGGTGCATTCAAAACCTTTTTTATTGAACTGTCCAAGATGTATGGTACTCTTACAATTTTCCATACTCTGTCAGGAGCGGCGGCGTTGACACGGTTTGGCTTATCTGATATAATAAAAACGGTCTGCGGAACGAAGCGGAATATGCGTTTGAAAACGATTTTGAGCTGCGGCCCGGCGCCTGCTTTTCCGGCCGCCGCGGCTTATTTTTTTCGGTCGTCCGGCGATACTTGACGATACCGGCGGTGATAACAAGTTGAAACCCAAAAAAATAGCCGTCTTCCAGAAGGAGCTCTGGGTGGGCGGCATTCAGAGATCGCTGATTAACCTGCTTACACGTCTTGATCAGGAAAAATATCAGGTCGATTTGTTTCTGTTTGATACGAAAATTTTCTACGAAACGGCGTTTCCGGCCAATGTCACGGTTCGGTTTTTAAAGCCGTTTCCGTATTTTTACCGTTTGCTGTATTTTTCCCTCGTCCGCCGGTTCGCTAAGAAGCTGGATTTGGATGATGAAAAGCAATACGACGCGGCGATCGATTACAGCAGCTTTCAGCATGAATGCGCCGTCGGCGCGCTGAGCGTCAGGGCGCGGAAACGGGTGATGTGGATTCACAACGACGTGGAGCAGACGCGCAGAAGAGAACTGAAATACAGGCTCTTGTGGCACTTTTTTAAAGGGAAACTCCGGCATTACGACGCGTTTGCCGCCGTGTCGGATGGCGCGGCCGAAGCCTTCCGGCGTGTTTCCGGCATTCAGGACAAGCCGATTACAGTGATTCCAAACTATGTCGATACAAAAAAAATCGCTGAGCGAGCGGCTGAACCCGTGGAGTTTGAGGTCGACCCGAATTGTTTTAATTTTTGCTCCGTAGGGCGGCTCTGCTACGCAAAGGGGTTTGACCTGCTGCTGCGGGATTTTGCCGAGGCGGTTCGGCAGAGACCGGATTTGCGTCTGTATATCATCGGCGACGGCGAGGACAGAAAAAAGCTGGAACGGTTGATTGAGCGCCTCGGCATCGCCGAAACCGCAAAAATTTTGGGTTACCAGCCCAACCCGTTTCCGTATATGCGCAAAATGGACGGGTTTGTGCTCACGTCGCGCTATGAGGGGCAGGGCATGGTGCTTTGGGAGGCAAAGGCGCTCGGCCTGCCTGTGCTGATTCCCAAACGGCTGGAAAAGTATAACGACGGCATAGCGGGGACGGACGATATCGCCGGCGCGATGCGCGCGGCGGTGAAAACGGAAAAAAAGCCCGACCCGCTCGACTGGTATAACCAAACAATCGGCGAGCGCATTGAGGCGCTGCTGCAATAAAACCGGAAGGACAAACAGACGTGATAACGAAACTGAAACAGCTCTATGCGCTTGAAACGATTCAAAAAATCCTCCTGATTTACTTATGCTTACAGCCCGTGATCGATATCGGAACCTCTCTTCTGGTACGCGGCGGCGTCAATTTAACGTTCGGCGTCGTGCTGCGGGCGATTTTTCTGCTCTTCATGGGCGTCTATCTGCTTTTCTTTTACAAGGGTCCGAAGAAAAAGCTGATTGTAGCCTATATCGCCGCGCTGTGCGCGTATGTGCTGCTCCAATTCGGGCTGCTTTTGGCCGGCGGCGGCGCGGGCGCGCTGTTTACAAACTTAAAGGAAACCGTCAAGGTTTTTTACTTCCCGTGCGTATTGCTCGCCTTCTGGGCTCTGTACCGGCAATACGGGTATCTGATGCCCGACAAGCCGCTGGTGCGGATCGCCGTGTTCTACACGCTGACGATTTTTATCTCCTTTGTGACCAACACCTCGTTCCAGTCCTACACCGGAAACGGTTACTGCGGCTGGTTTTACGCGGCCAACGAGATCTCGGCGATCACCATCATTCTCTCCCCGCTGGTCTTTTACCATTATACGTCAAGGGATGCGTTTGAGGCCATGCGGACAGGCGGCGGAAAACAGCGCGGCCTGACGATTGCCGCGGGCGCTGCCTCGGTTCTGCTGATGCTGTTTGCCAGCGTCTATCTCGCCACAAAAGCGGCGCTGCTGGGCGTCGCGGCCTATCTGCTCTGCTTCTTTGTGTGGAGCGTTTTCCGGCTGGAAATCACGCGCGACAAGCTGTACCTGTTCAGAATGGTCGCAGCCGTGGTGATGATCGCTCTGCTGGCGGGGCTGTACCTCGCGGCCTCGCCGGTGAAGAAGCATTTGACGGAGCGCATGACGTGGTTTCACCATGTGCAGGTGGAGCAAACGACCGTGCCGACGACGGTCGACACCAATCAGACGACCGCGCCGCCGCCGATTCATGACACCCATGCATACCGCGTCGCCAACTGGCTGCTGAGCAGCCGCCTCAGCAACAGCCGTTCGGTGCTGTTTCAATATCTTGAAAGCGGTCCGGCGTATAAGCTGCTCGGCATCGGCTATGCCAATCTGCCCGGATATGAATACAACGCCGAGATTGCCGTAGAAATGGATTTTATCTCCGTTTTTTACAGGCATGGCGTCGTGGGGCTGTTTCTCTTTGCCGCGCCGTTTTTCGCGCTGCTGGCGACGGCGATCAAGCGCTCGTTCCGGTCGCTGAAAGCTTGTCTGGCGTCGCTGACGTGGTGCACATGCCTGTATCAGGTGATGATCGGCTTTGCCGTGGGCTTCCTGACCGGGCATACGTTTGTCGCGCCTGCGGTCAGCATTTATGTGATTTTTATGACCGTGAAGCTGCTGGCGGTGTCTGAACGCCTGACGGCCGCTCCGGCCGGCGGCGAGAGCAAGCGCTGACAGGGTCCCGCCGCCCTGAACAAACCGGCAGTTTGGCAGTTTGAATGAAAAAAGGCGCCTCGGTTTTCAAAAAATCGAGGCGCCTTTTTTTGCGCTTGCCGCCCATCGGCGCGCGGCGCCGGAGGCGGCTTGAAAATAGCGGGGCTTGGAGATCAGTCTTTCGGGCAGAACGCCGCGGACCAACCGGCCGCGGCGTTTCCGCGCTCCATCCGGCGGCTCTATCCGAGGAGCGCGCCGCCGCTGTTTTCCTCGGAGAAGGCCGCGGAAGCGTCTTCCTCGGCGGCCCGGCGCATGTTCTCCTCATGCTCCGCGTTCGTCGCGGCGAAATAGTGCCAGCCGTTTTTGCGCGCGACGTAATAGTAATAGTTGGTTTCCTCGGGATACAGCGCCGCACGGATTGCGGCCAGACCGGGATTGCTGATGGGGCCGATGGGAAGCCCCTCGCAGAGATAGGTGTTATACGGGCTGTCGATTTTGAGATCCTCGGAGGTCAGCGTTTCCTTCCACTCCGGCAGCGCGTACTGCACCGTCGCGTCGATCTGCAAATGGGGGAACAAATCGCTCTGCAAACGGTTGTGGATGACGGAGGAGATGGTCGGCCGCTCCTCGTCGTATTTCGCTTCGCGCTCGATCATCGAGGCGATGATCATGACCTCGCGGATGCTCATGTTGATATTTTCTGCGCGGGCTTTCAGATCGACGTCCCACTTGCGGTTGAAGTTTGAGAGAAACTTTTTGAGCACGCGCTCCGGCGCTTCGCCGATATAAAAGTCATAGGTGTCGGGAAACAGATATCCTTCCAGCCGTCTGTCGGAATAGGGGAGGTCTTTCAAAAAGCTGTAAGAAAAATCATAGTATTTGGCGTACGCCTGCAACAGATAAGCCTCGCAGACGCCGTTTGCCTCCAAAAGGGCAAAGATGTCGTCCTGTTCCATGCCCTCGGGAATCGTCACCGTCACGACACGCTTTGTGTCGGGCCGGTATTTGATCTTTGAGAGAATGGAACGGTAGTCCATCGAGGCGTTCAGCGTATAGGTGCCGGGGAGAATTTGATTGTCCATGTCGGTCATCTTTGCAAACGCCCAGAACAGCGAGGGATAGCGGATGACGCCGCCGTCGGCCATGGCGTCTGCGACCTCCCGGAGCGTGGCGCCGTCCTCGATCTCCACCGTGACTTCCCGGTCGGTTTTGACCAGGGCGAACATGTCGTTGGCGGCGAGGATGGCGAAGGCGGCGAGAAGTACGGAGATACCGAGGATCAGGATGCAGTAGCTGAATGTCGAGAGACAGCCCATGCCCGGCTTCGGTTTTTCCTCAGGCCGGTCTTCGTCCTCTGTGACGGGGGCTTCCTCCGGCTGCGCCATGCCTTCGCCGGCCGCTTCCGGCGACAAAGCCTGCGGCAGAGTCTCTGCGGCGGGGCTTTCGGGCGCAACCGGCGCCCCGCCGGCCATGGCGGGCGGCGTTTCCGGCGAAACAGGCTCCGGCTGTGACGGCTCAGGGCCGGAAACGTCCGCTGCGGATTCTGAGAGCAGCCGGTTCAGCAGTTCGTTGTCCGACGTGGGTGAAGAATCGGAGCCGCCGTCCGGCCGGTTTTCAAAGTCAAAGGGTTTGTTGTCCATGTCTGTGTACAATGCCTTTCCGGTCCTAAGGAAAAAAGCGAGGGACCTTTTGCGTCTGGGTGACGGAACACATTGTGACGCGGATGCATAGTATGGTCTCGAAAGGGCTTAAAGCCCCGGAAAGAACAGCTTCATCCATAGCTGAAAATTAGAAAGGCTGGTCAATACAATGTGTTGCAACTTCTTTGACGATGACAACTGCTGGTGGATCATCATCATCATCGCGATTATTCTTCTGTTCTTCTGCTGCTGCTCCGACTAACAAATAGCGGACATCAAACGAACAATGCCGCCCGCCCAGTCTTGTGCGGGCGGCATTTGTATGGCTATTTTTCAGCCGCAAACTGCATGGAACGCCGGACGAAAGCCGCGCTCACCTCGTCTTTGAGCAGCGCGCCGACGGCGAAGCCGAACTCTGCGGCGACGCCCGCGCCGGCGGCGGTGACAATGTTTCCGTCCGTTACGACCGGCTCGCCGCACTTTTCAGCGCCGGCCAGATGCTCTTCAAAGCCGGGAAAACAGGTGGCGCGCCGGCCATTCAAGAGGCCGAGACGGCCGAGCACCATCGGTGCGGCGCAGATCGCGCCGACCAGGCCGCTGTCCGCCGCGGTGCGCCGGACAAGCTCGCCGACCGCCGGATTGGCGTCGAGATTTTTGGTTCCCGGCATACCGCCGGGCAAAAGAACCGCGCGCGGGGTCTGGGTTTTGAGCTGATTGAGCGTCCGGTCGGCGGTCAGCTCAATCCCGTGCGAGCCGCGAACCTGCTTAGAGGCGACGCCGACCAGCACGACGCTGAGCTCCATGCGGCGCAGAATATCGGCGGGGGCGATCGCTTCCAGCTCTTCAAAGCCGTCGGCGAGCAGAATGTATACGGATGAATCGGTCATCTTATGTTCACGCCTTTCCTGATACGATGTCCGCTCCGGCGCCGCCGGACACGGACAAACCTGTTCAATGGTAGTATATTCAGTCAAACAACAAATTAATCAGCGAAGCAGAGGGAAATACGCCGTCTGGCCGCAAACTCCGCGCGCAGACATACGGCGCGCCGCCCGCGGCCGGCAGACGGCATACAACGCGATCCAACCCAAACAGCGGCGGAACCGCGCGCAGCAGCGCGGAAAGATCGTCAAGAGCCGCCGCCTCGCGGACGGTGATCCCGTCCTCCGCGTCGATAAAGACATAACCGCCGCTGTCATTGACATAAAAGCCGCCGCCATTGCCGCCGTAGAGCGCGTCGAGCGTCTGGTACAACCGAGCCGAACGAAAAAGCCGGAGCCGTCCCGGAGACTGCGCCCGGTAGATCCGATCGATGCGCTGGAAATCCGCCGGAACCGCACGGCGCAGCGCCGGCCCGCTCCCGGAGGGAACCTCGAAACCGTCTAAAAAATTGACCGGCGCATATCCGAAACGCGCATAAGTTTCAAACAGCCGCGCCGAAGCGGGCACCAGCAGCGTGAACGAATCGCCGCGCGCCGCGCAGAGCCTGTGAGCCGCGTCGAGCATTTGCGTCATCAGCCCGCGGCCGCGGCATTGACGCCGCGTACACAGCGCGTAGACATATCCGCCGGTTCGCCCGTCCGAGAGACGGAACTGCGGCAGGAAGACCATAGAGGAAATCGAGCCGTCGGCCTCGTCTGCCCAGACCAGCGCTTCGCAGTTCGGATAGATCAGCTCAAATACCCTCCGCGTAAAACCCGGGCTGTCCGAAAAGCATTCGGCGTACAGCGCCGCAAGCGCGGCTGCGTCTTCGGCGGTCGCATGGCGGATCACAGCCGCAGCCCCCGCGCGGAGTAGCGCATCAGATGAATGGCGGGGTGATACGAGGCTTTGGCCTGCCGCAGCCCGTCGAGCCCCATGTCCTCCTCGCGGTTAAGATATTGGTAACTCGGCGCAAGAGCCGCTGCAAGCGCCTGATTGATGACCGCATAAGCGCCGGTCACCGAGGCCAGCGCCTTTTCCACATGCACGTCGGCGACCGTGTCGAGCAGATGCGACGCGAAGGTATAGGCGGCGATGGCGCCGTCCACATACAATGCCTGCCCGCGCAGGCCGAGCGCTGTATAATTGGAAAACGCCGTCCTGATCGCGCAGGACTCGCTGCCCACGCCGTTGTGCCCGTGCGCGCAGCCCTCGCGCGCGCACCATTCGAGGTTAAAGCGCCAGAGCTCGTCGAGCATGTCGGGCGTGATTTCTTTCAGCGCGTAGCGGCCGCCGTATTCCGCCTGAAAACGGTTGATGAAGTTGCGCTTGCTGTGATACTTCTTTCCGCCAAGCGCTGCCAAATCGGAGGAATGGTAAATATAGTCGGCCCACTGCGGCGTTTTTTCAAACGTATAGTTGATATCTTTATAGACTGCCGCTACGATCGGGCACTGTTCTTCGGTCAACCCCTCAAACGCCGGGAGGCCGCCGGCCTCGGCCGCGTCCTCGCGGATCAGAGAAAGCGCGTCGGCGATGTCGCCGCCGCCCAGCGGATAGCTGTAAATCAGACGGCTGCGCCCGACGCCGCGGCGGAATAAAAAGCCGTTGCGGATACAGATGAGGGACTGATAAAGATTTTTCCAGATAAACATGTTGACAAACGAGGCGTCGCACGCCATACAGCCCGAACGCTCGATCAGCGGCAGCGCCTGCGCCATGTCCTCTAAGGTGATTTCACGAAATTGCACAATAAAACCCCGATTATTTTTTGTTTCCGCCTCAAAGGCCGATCATGCGCCAGAGCGTTTCGCCGATCGCGGCTTCCGGCAGCATTTCGCCGTTTTCCGTCACGGAGACGCGCGTCCAGCCGAAAAAGTCGGCCGCGGCCTCGGCGGCCTGCGCACAGCGGAGGAGATAGGCGGCGTCCTGCTCGTGGATATCCCGCGCCGTGCCGGTCGCGCCGGCGCGCGCGGCGATCAGCCGCAGCGCGGTCTCGGCGGGGAGATGGAGGAAATAGACGGCCTCCGGCGCAGGCAGACCGAGACGGCCGTATTCGTAATCGGCCAGCCAGCGGAAAAAGGCCGGCCACTCCGCCGCGGGCAGCTTGGCCGCCTGATGAACGGCGTTGGAAGTCGTATAGCGCGCGGAGAGCACTGCGCCGCCGCCGCGCAGGGCTTTGCCCCATGCGTCTGTTTTATACGAGGCGTACCGGTCTACCGCGAAGATGGAGGCGGCGGCAAAGGCGTTGACATCGTCCGGACGGCTGCCGAAAGCGCCGCTTAAATATTGAGAGACGAGCTTTCCGGAGGGACTCTCGTAGTTTGGAAACGTCGTGCCCGCCAGACGCTTGCCTTCGCGTTCGGCTCTGGCGAGCAGCCGGTGATACTGCGTCGTCTTTCCCGAGCCGTCGATCCCTTCCAGTACATATAATTTTCCTTTGATATCCATAAAATCCCTGATTTCCGCCGCAAACGGGCTTAAAAACCGGTGCGGTCAAGTGCTTGCAGCGCGGTGGCCGCTCAAAAACGGAGCGCGGCCGTCTCCGCCGGTTCAGGAGGCGGATCCGCGCCGTTTTTCCGCCCGCCGCTGCCGCCAGACGGCGCGGAGAAAAGCGGGAAGCCGGCCGGCAATCCGGCCGATGCGGCGCGGCTGGCAGAGCAGCCGGTAGAACCATTCGAGGTTCAGCTTCCGCCAAAGCTTCGGCGCGCGCTTGATTTCGCCCGAATAGATATCGACGGACCCGCCCAGGCCGATCATCAGCTTGGCGTTGATGCGCCCGAGATGCGCGGCCATCCAGAGTTCCTGCTGCGGCGTCCCCAGACAGACAAAGAGAATATCCGGCGCGGCGCGGTCGATCTGAGCGGAAACGGCGCTGTCGTCTGAAAAATAGCCGTCCGCCGTGCCGCAGATCACGAGCCCGTCGTATTTCACGGCGAGTTTTTCGGCGGCTTTCTCGGCGACGCCGGGCTTCCCGCCCAGGATAAACAGCTTATATCCGCGTTCCGCGGCGAGGGGCAGGATATTTTCGCCGAGCTCCACGCCGGGGACGCGTTCCCGAATCGGCCGTTTGAGGATTTTTGAAGCGTATACGACGCCGATTCCGTCGGGAATCGCGAGCGAAGCGCGGCTCACGGCGCTGCGGATCTGCGGATCGCGTTGGCAGAGATAGAGGATTTCGGGGTTCGGCGTGACGACATAGCCCTGCCTGCCGGAAGAGATCAGCTCATGCACAGAGCGGACGGCGTCGTCCATGGTGATGTTATTCAGTCCGACGCCGAGCACGTCGATGCGGTCCGCAGTGGCCAAGCTCCTTCACCCCTCCATACCAATCTACCTTATATTTTACCATAAATTGCGGAATAGTCAATCTTTTTCTGATCGGCGCCGCTGTGAAAGCCCGATTTGGCGTTTGCTTGCGGGAAAAGGGAGATTATGATATAATCAAGAAAAAAGAAATTCGAGGAAAAAGACATGAATGAAAAAACGATCAGGGAGAGGGCGCGGCGGTTTTTTTCATTCGAAGCCTTGGCGCAGCGCTTGAAGCACGTCCCCGCCCATATCAAAACGACCTTTGCGGCCGCAATGGCAGCCGGACTGCTGACGCACCTGTATATGCTGACGAACAAGCTGCCGAATCACGACGATATCGGCCATCTGTTCGGCTGCAACTATGGCGCGGCGTCGGGGCGGTGGCTGCTGCCGGCGGTGCTGAAAATCAGCGGCAATTTCAGCACGCCGTGGCTCAACGGCCTGCTTTCCGTTCTGTGGCTGGCCGTCGCCTGCTGCATAACCGTGGAGCTATTGAGAATCAGGCGCCCGTTTTTCTGCGTGCTGGCGGCGGCGCTGATGGTTTCCTTCCCAACCGTTACATCCACGCTGACGTATATGTTTACGGCTGACGGATATTTTTTGGCGCTGGCGCTGGCGTGCGGCGCAGTCTTTTGCGCGGCGCGCTTTCGCTTTGGCCCGGCTGCCGCGGCGGTTTTGATTACGCTGTCGATGGCGCTCTATCAGAGCTATTTTTCCGTCGCCGCCGCACTCTGCGTCGGAACGCTGATCCTCGACGCGCTGGACGGAGAGCTGCCGACAAAACGCCTGATGGTTCAATGTCTGCGTTTGTTTCTGACGCTGCTGGCGGGCCTGCTTCTCTATCTGCTGACCGTCAAAATCAGCGCGCATTTTGTGCCGCTTACGGATTATCAGGGCATCAGCGAGATCGGCCGGTTTTCGCCGGCCGATCTTCCCAAGCTGGTCGCGGACGCCTACCGCCGCTACGGCGATTTTTTCTTTGCCGCCTCCTATCCGCTGCACGCCTCTTTTTTGAAATACGGGCTGGCAGCCAGCGCGGTCTGTACGATCTATCAACTGGCGCGAACGGCGTACGGCCGGAGGCTGCCGGCGGGAAAAACGCTTCTTTTGTCCGCGCTTCTGCTCGTCTATCCGCTGGCGGGAAACATCATCACCGTGATGGCGCCTGACCAAAAGCCGCATCTGCTGATGCTGTACGGTCTGTGCTACGCGCTGCTTTTGCCGTTAGCTGTGACGGAAAACGCCGAAAGGGCTGAGGGAATGCGGAAAACGCCGCAGCGCGCCTGCGCGTGCGTCATCGCGGCGACGCTGCTGATCACGTCCTTCGGCTATGCCGTCGCCGCCAACCAGGCCTATCTGAAAATGGACGTCGCGGGGAAACAGCTCGCGTCCTATTCGACGCGGCTGCTTTCGGCGATTGAGAGCGCGCCGGGCTATATCGGAGGCATGCCGGTGGCGTTGACGGGTTATCCCTCGTCGTCTCTGCCGGCCGATCCGTCGCCGCCGCTCTCGGAATTTGAGCTGCTCGGCGTTTTTTCTCTGCGCGATTATCTCGACGCGTATACCTACGGCGATTATTTAAGGATGTATCATGGCTTTATCGGTACGGTTTATTCAGCCGGCAGCGATCAGGCCGCTTATTTCAAAGCGCTGCCCGAGGTCGCCGCGATGCCGGCCTACCCGTCGGAAGGCTCGGTCCGCGTCATAGAAGGCTGCGTGGTGGTCAAGCTGCGCTGGTAAACGCCGGCGGAAAAAAATTGTCCGTCTGCGTCAAGAAATGCGAGCGGCGGCGTGGTATACTCAATGAGAAAGGCGGCGGACAAAATTGTCACAGCGGTGGGAAAAAATCGAGGCGGTCACGCGGATGCAGGCCTATATCCGCGCGCATGCTGCGGACGAAACCGTCTGTATGGACGGGCTGTACGGGGCGGCCGGGTATTCAAAACGGCACGCCGACCGGATTTTCAAAGAGCTGACGGGGCGGACGCCGCAGGAGTATATCCGCGCCGTCCGGCTCTCGGCGAGCGCGGAGACGCTGTTGGATCCGGATCGCTCGGTGCTCGATACCGCGCTGGCCTCGGAATACCAGACGCACGAGGGGTTTACAAGAGCTTTCAAAAGCGCCTTCGGAGTGGCTCCCAGCCGCTATCAGCGGGAGCACACGCCGATTCCTCTGTTCGTCCAGTATCCGGTCGACGCCTATTACGCCCATCTGTATCAAAAGGAGGAACCCGTGATGAAGAAAGAGACGTTTTTATGCATGGTGACGCCCGTACAGCGGCCGAAGCGAAAGCTTCTGCTGCTGCGGTCGCGGCGAGCCACCGGCTATTGGGATTACTGCGAGGAGGTGGGCTGCGATTGGAATGGGCTCTTCAACAGCATTCCGGAAAAGTTTGACACGGCCGCCATTCTGACGCTGCCGGCCTTTCTGCAAAAGGAAGGGTATTCGGCGGTCGCCTCCGGCGTGGAGCTTCCGCTCGGCTATGGCGGCGGCGTTCCCGATGGCTGCGAGCTCGCCGAGCTGGAAGCGTGTGAGATGCTGTATTTCCAAAGCGCGCCGTTTGAAGACGAGAGCGCGTACGGAGAGGCGATCGGAGGCGTTTTCGAGGCGCTGGAAAGGTATGAGCCGGAGCAGTTCGGCTATGCGTTCGCGTATGCCGCCGCGCCCGCCTTTAATTTCGGCGCCTGCGCGGAAAAGGGCGCCAAGCTGGCCGTGCCCGTCCGGCGGATCAGGTGACGGGGCGCGGCGGCAAGGCGCGGATGGCTGTTGAGCGGGCGGCCCGCGGAGGAGGACGAATGGCCGCGGAAAACCGATCTCTTCATTTGAAAAATAGGCCGGGTGAAAATAGGCCGGGCTACAATGGCTCGGACGGTATGCAGCCGTCCGCAAGCGCATGGTATCGGGTGAAAACAAAAGCAGGAGACGCGCCGCGTCTCCTGCTTTTTCCAATGGGACGGTTTACTTTTTGCAGCCGCAGCCGCAGTCGTGATCCGCGCCGTTGTCCGGCGGGAAAAACTCGTTGGTCGGGAAACGGAAGCGCGAGAACATGTCGCAGACGTCGCCGTCGACGGTGCTCGGGCACTCCTTTTCCGGAATGCAGTAGTCGAAGCTGGGGATCAGCAGCTGCGTGTCGCGCTCCAAGCGCATGATCGAGAACTGGCCGAGCGTGACATACAGACGGCGGCAGTTGTCGCCCGTCGCAAACGGCGAACGGAAGCAGGTGCAGATCGCATCGGGAACCTCGCCGCAGCAGCAGGTTTCGCAGCCGCAGAAGTGGTCGCACGGCTCGACGACCCGTGTGGACAGCACGATGGGATCAACGGCCTCGATCGTCGCGATCGGCAGATTCGTTCTGGGGCGGAGCTGAATGTCTTCGCTCGACGTCGCCACCATCTGCGAGGAGAACGTTTTGGCCTTGCCCTCGCTGCCGTACAGGATCGCGCGCTTGTCAAACGTCGCAAGCCCCTCGATCTCGACGGGCCTGCCGATGCCGCAGAAGGCGTCGGCAGTGATGCGGTAGAAAAGCTTGGCGTCAACCGTATAGAAGCCGTCGTTAAAGGGGACGGGCTCAACATCAACATATGTCCACAAAATTGACGCCGTTTTGGGTTTTACGTTGATCGCTCTTTCGAGAATGGCCTGGCTTTCGTTTGTCAGAAGAACGCGGAGATCCTCGAGGCAATCCTGACTGCGGCAGGCGTCGTAAACCTTTCGCGTCTGGATACAGACGGAATCTTTTCCGCAGCTGTTTGAAATTCTGTTATCCGGCAAAATTATAACCTCCTTGCCTGTAAACGGAGACCGGCGCTTTATCGGCGCGGTCTTTCATTTACATATTATGCAAAGAGGTTCTCTTGGTGATTATCCGGCTGTAAAATGAACAGCTCGTCGAGCCCGCGGTCATGCGGACGGACGGCGAGCTTCCGAAGCGAGGGAAACTCTTGTCTCAGAGCGTCGATGTTGCGGCGACGCTGGCCGACAGCGACGGAAATGCGCGACGGATGGACGCATATGCAGACCTCTTCGACCGGCGCCAGCAGCGCGAGCTGCGCGCGGATACGGTCGAGATACCACCGCGAATAACAGAGCTCGCCCAACGCCGGATGATATGCGCCTGCTGCGACCTCAGAGGCGAGCGCCTCGTCGGGGTTGAGGCCGATGCGGATGATCGGGATGCTTTCCCGCCAGAACATGTCGATCAGCGCCGCGCAGAGCGGCACGGCGTCCTCGACCGATAACGGCGCATAGCCGCCGCTTTGCCACAGATCGAAGAGAGGCGTTCCGCGGAGCACCACGACAGGGTAAATGCGGACGGCGTCCGGCCGTAAAGCGGCGATCCGGCGGGCGGACTGCCAAACGATATCGAAGCTGTCGCCGGGCAGGCCGGCCATCATCTGCAACACAAGAGAGAATCCGGACTCCCTGACGAGCCGGGCGGCCTTCTCCGTATCCATGGCCGTGTGGCCGCGCATCGCGCGGCGAAGAACCTCATCGTCCATCGATTGAGCGCCCAGCTCAATGGTTTTGACGCCGTTGGAGGCGAGCAGACTCAGCTCGGAATCGCCGATGGCGTCGGGCCGCGTCGAAACGCGGATCGAAGAGATCCGCTCCGATTGCAAAAACGGCTGGGCGGCGCGAAGATAACCAAGCTGCTGCGAGGGATCAAGCGCCGTAAAGCTGCCGCCGTAAAAGGCCAGCTCAGGCGCGGGCGCATCCGGCGGCAGCTGGGCGAGCGCCGATGCGATCCGGCTTGACACGTCTGAAAACGAGGGCACCGATATCCGGCCGGTGATGGCGCGCTGATCACAGAAGATACAGCCGTTTGGGCAGCCGGCGTGTGGAATAAAAACCGGAATGATCGAGCGTTTCGCCATTTTTTTGTGATCCTCCTGAACTCATATGATACGGTTAAACGCATTCTGCGGCTCCGTGCCGGCAGGACAAACAGAGAACGTCGGAATTGAGCCGGTCATGGGTTCTCGCCGCGGCGGGTTCTGTGCTTGGCCGGGAGAGGCCCTTTCAATCAACAGGCGCGCGGTACACGGAGATTCTGGGGGGGAGTGAAACCGGTTGAACGGCTGCTGCGGATGATACAGAAAAAGCCGTATGACCGTCAGAGAGGAAACCAATGGCGAAAAAAGCCGTCGGAAAAGCAAAAAAGGCTGCGCCGGTTCAGGAAAACGGCGGCGGGATATGCGGAGCCCGGCCGGGGGATCAATGCGCCGCGTCTTCGCCGCGTCTCGCCGGGCGCTCGCCCATCAGCTCCAACGCGGCGTATGCGGCGTTCTGCTCCGCTTCCTTTTTGCTGTGCCCCTCGCCGGTAGCGATGGGGTTGGAATTGAGATACAGCGTCACGGTAAAATGCTTGGCATGCGCGGGACCGGACTCTCCGGTCAGCACATATTTCAGCGTTTCCTGCTTGTTTTTTTGAACGATTTCCTGGAGCGCAGTCTTATAATCCTTGAAAAACAGCTCCTGCATGACGGCGTGGACGCGTTTTTCGATAAACGGCGTGAGAAAACGCCGCGCTTCCTCAAGCCCGGCATCAAGATACAGCGCGGCGACAACCGCTTCCAGCGCGTCGGCGAGCGTCGAAACGCGCTGCCGCCCGCCGCTCTGCTCTTCGCCCCGGCCGAGATAGAGGAAACGGCCGAGAGAAAGCTCCTCGGCGATCTCATGGCAGGAGGCCTCGCAGATGATAGAAGCGCGCGCCTTCGTCAGCTCGCCCTCCGATCGGTGGGAAAACCTGGTGAACAGGTATTCCGCCGTCACCAGATTCAACACGGAGTCGCCTAAAAATTCGAGCCGCTCGTTGCAGGGCAGCTCCTTTGCGCGCAGGTCGTTGGCGTAAGAGCTGTGCGTCAGCGCCGTCGTCAGCAGGGCGGGGGTGGCAAAGCGGTGTCCGAGAATTTTTTCAAGCTCCGGCTCGGCCGCGCGGCTCATAGGACGTTGGAGATGAAGTTGACCGCGTCTCCGACCGTCTCAATGCCGGCTACGGCGTCCTCGTCGATTTCGCCGATGTCGAATTCCTCTTCGAGCGCCATGACGATTTCCACCATATCAAGAGAATCGGCGTTCAGATCGCCCTTGAACGACGTTTCCATCGTCACCTGATCCTCGTCAACCGCAAACTTGTCGCAGATAATGCCGCGAACTTTCTCAAACACCATGAAAAAAACTCCTTTTTATTTTAAAATGAATGTATGATGCGTCTGACGGCCGAAACGGAAAACACTTGGCGCGCTTTTATGGAGGAGGCGCGGATTCTCTTTGCGGCCGCAGGCAATTTGCATTATGATAATAATTTCTTTTAGCCGATTTGTCAAGAGGAAAATACCAATTTAGGCAGAATCAACAAAAGATTTTCCTGTCAACTCACTGCGAAGCCTTCATGCGATCGATATTTTCAGAAATCCGATGGATGATGTCGCCCTCGACATAGAGCTTTGCCTGGCGAATGGCGTTTTTCATCGTAAAGGCGTCGGCGGAACCGTGCGACTTAATCACGGGCGCTGAAATGCCGATCAGCGGCGAACCGCCGATCTCTTTGTAATTCATGGTCTTTCGCAGCGGCGTGAGGCTGCTTTTCAAAAGCAGCGCGCCCAATTTCGCGCGTAGGGACGAATACATCGCCCGTTTCAGCTCGCGGCCGAAAAATTGACCGATGCCCTCGACCGATTTCAAACACACGTTGCCGGAAAAACCGTCCGCCACTAAGACGTCCGCCGCGCCGAAAGGCAGGTCGCGCCCCTCGACGTTGCCGACGAAGTTCAGCGAGCCGCTATCTCCGGCGGCTTTCAGCAGCACATAGGCGTTCTGATGCAGTTCGTCGCCCTTGTGGCTTTCCGCGCCGATGTTCAGCAAGCCGACGCGCGGCGCTTCGCCGTCGCCGCGGTTGAGCACAAACCGCATATAGTAGGAACCCATATAGGCGAATTGCAGCAGATGCTCGGGCGTACAGGCGATGTTGGCTCCGCTGTCGATCAGCAGCACGCCGTTGCGGCCAAGCGGGAGAATCGGCGCGAGCGCGGCGCGGCGAATGCCGCGGATCCGGCTGATATAGAGCGTTGCGGCGGTGATGGTCGCGCCGGTGTTTCCGGCCGTGACAACCGCGTCTCCGCCGCCGTCCGCCAGCAGCTTCATGGCGACGACCATGGAAGCCTTTGTTTTTTCGCCCCGGATGACGACGTTGTGATCGTCCTCCATCGTTACAAACAGCGGCGCGTGGACGATTTTGATCCGGTCGGTGAGTCCGGCGTCCGCCACAAGCGGCGCGACGATGGTTTCGTCTCCGACCACTGCGGCGTCGATTCCGTATTCCCGAACGGCGTCGATGACGCCCTTTGTCAGCTCGGCGCAGCCGTTGTCGCTGCCCATTGTGTCAACGATAATTTTCATATCTACTTCCTTCTGTCATGCCGGCGCGCGGCCGGATTCCTCGCCGCTGTGGAACGGTTCAATGCTCAGCGCGCAAATTCGCTCTCCGCGACGATGCGCAGCGCGCGGTCGGCGATCGCTTCTAAACGCGCCGCTTTTCCCTTAGCGCGGATGCCGCTGCCGTCGATGATGCCGAAATTGACGTTCATCGGCTGGAATTCCGTCACGGCCTCGTCGCTGACATAGGCGGCCAGCGCCCCGGTCGCCGTTGAGCGGGGGAGGGGCTCCGGCAGGCGGCCGTGCAGCAGCTCGGCGGCGGCCGCGGCGCCCGCGTACAGGCCGGAGGCCGCGGATTCGACATAGCCCTCGACGCCGGTGAACTGTCCGGCAAAGGAGAGGCGCGGATCCTTGCGGGCGCGGTAGAAGCCGTCTAAGAGGCGCGGCGAGTCGATATAGGAATTTCTGTGCATAACGCCGAAACGCAAAAATTCAGCGTTTTCCAGGCCGGGGATCATCGAAAAAACGCGCTTCTGCTCGCCGAATTTCAGATGCGTCTGAAACCCGACCATGTTATAGACGGTTCCGGCGCTGTTGTCGCGGCGGAGCTGGACGACGGCGTAGGGCGTTTTGCCGGTATGCGGGTTCAAAAGCCCGACCGGTTTCAGCGGCCCGAAGCGCAGCGTATCCTCGCCGCGGCGCGCCATCGTCTCCACCGGCATACAGCCCTCAAAGACGCGCGCGTCCTCGAATTCATGCACCGGCGCTTCCTCGGCGGTGCAGAGAGCGCGCCAAAAGGCGAGATATTCGTCCTTTTCGAGCGGACAGTTGATATAGTCGGCGTCGCCCTTGTCGTAGCGCGAGGCCAAATACGTCTTTTCCATATCGATGGAATGAACGTCGATGAGCGGCGCGGAGGCGTCAAAAAAGCTCAGATAGCCGCTGCCGCCGAAAAAATCACGGATCTGTTCATACAGCGCCCCGTCCGTCAGCGGGCCGGTGGCGATGATCACCCGTCCCTCGGCAGGGATCGCCGCAGCCTGCTCGCAGACGACGGTGATCAGAGGGTGCGAGCGGACGGCATGGGTGATAAAGTCTGAAAAGCGCTGACGGTCCACGGCGACCGCGCCGCCGGCTGCGACGCGCGTCTGCTCGACGGCTTCCATGACGACGCTGTTCATCAGCGCCAGCTCGTATTTGAGAAGCCCGACCGCGTTGGTGCGCGAGCCGCTGCGCAGCGAGTTGGAGCAGCACAGCTCGGCGAAGCCGTCGGAACGGTGCGCCGGCGTGCGGGCTTTGGGTTTTTGTTCGATCAGCGTGACGGGGACGCCGCGGCGCGCGCATTGCAGCGCCGCCTCGCAGCCGGCAAGCCCCGCGCCGATGACGGTGACGCCGGTCACAGCTCCGCGCCCTCCGGCGCGCCGCTCTCGGTCTGCTTGGCCTTGCCGCGCGGCTTATACTCGCGCTCGTAGCCGCAGCCCGGCATAGGGCAGTAAATCTTTTTCTCCTCGCGCGTATAGCGGCGGAACAGCGGCTTTCCGCAGGTCGGGCAGAGCTCGGACAGCGGTTTGTCCCACGTCATGAAGCCGCAGCCGGGGTTTTTCTCACAGGCGTAATACTTATTGCCGTTTTTCGATTTGCGTTCCATGACCTTGGCGCCGCAGAGCGGGCAGATGCCCGGCGTCTCCTGCGCGAGCGGCTTGGTAAATTTGCATTCGGGGTAGCCCGGACAGGCGAGAAACTTGCCGTAGCGGCCGGACTTAATGACCATGTTGCGGCCGCAGTTCTCGCAGAGCACGTCGGTGACCGGATCGGGCACCTTCATATCCACGCCTTCGAGCTCCTTTTCCGCCGTCGCCAGCTCCTGCGAAAAACCGGAATAGAAATCGCGGACGACGCCGCGCCACGCGGTCTTGCCGTCCTCGACCTCGTCGAGCTCCTCCTCCATATGCGCCGTAAAGCCGACGTCCATGATGTCGGCGAATTTATCGACCATCAGGCCGGTGACGACCTCGCCGAGCTGGGTCGGATACAGCGATTTGCCGTCGCGCGCGACGTATTCGCGCTCAGTGATGGTCGAAATGGTCGGCGAATACGTGGACGGGCGGCCGATGTTTTTTTCCTCCATCGTGCGGATCAGCGACGCCTCGGTGTAGCGCGGGGGCGGCTGCGTAAACTTCTGCGACGGCGTGACGCTTTTCTTGACAAGCGGCTCGTTGTCGGCCAGCTTGGGAAGCGCGCCCTCCGCCTCGTCGCTGCGGGCGGAATCCTCGACGGTATCCTCATACAAAGCCGTAAAGCCGGCGAATTTCAGCGTTTTTCCGTTGGCGCGGAAGAGATAACCGTTGACGCCGATGTCGAGAGCGACGGTATCGTAGACGGCGGCGCTCATCTGACAGGCGATGAAGCGCTCCCAGATCAGCTTGTAGAGCTTCCAGTGGTCGGGCGCGAGGTCGGGCTTGACCAGCTCCGGCGTCAGATCGACCTGAGTCGGGCGGATGGCTTCGTGCGCGTCCTGCGCGTTTTTATTGGTCTTGAACACGCGCTTGGCGGCGGGGAGATAGTCCTTGCCGAAGCGCTGCTCGACATAAGCGCGCGCGTCGTCGGTGATCTCCTCGGAGAGCCGCAGCGAGTCGGTTCGCATATAAGTGATGAGGCCGGTGAGGCCGTGACCGGCGATGTTCTGCCCCTCATAGAGATCCTGCGCCAGCTTCATGGTCTTTTTGGAGCCGAAGGAGAAACGGCGCGACGCCTCCTGTTGGAGCGTCGAGGTGATAAACGGGGGCGAGGGGTTTCTGAGCCGGTCTTTTTTGCGCTGCGCCAGCAGCACAGGGACTGCGCCCTCCGCGGCGGCGAGCACGCGCTCGGCGTCCGCCTGTGAGTGCAGCTCCTCTTTTTTGCCGGTTTCGCAGAGGCCGAAGTAGTGCGCCGTAAACTCGCGGTCGGGATTTGCCTCCGGCGCGCAGAGCATATCGATGGTCCAGTATTCCTCCGGCTTGAAAGCGCGGATCTCGTTTTCGCGGTCGACGATCAGCTTGGTGACGACGGACTGGACGCGGCCGGCGCTCAGACCCTTCTTGACCTTTTTCCAGAGCAGAGGGCTGAGCTTATAGCCCACGATGCGGTCGAGCACGCGCCGCGCCTGATAAGCGTCGACGAGGTTGAGGTCGACCGTGCGCGTATTCTTGATGCCCGCCGTGACGGCGTTTTTGGTGATCTCGTTAAAGGTGACGCGGTTTTTTTCGGTGAGATCGATATTCAGCAGCGCCGCGAGGTGCCAGGAGATCGCTTCGCCCTCGCGGTCGGGGTCGGTGGCGAGGTAAACGGCGCTCGCCTTGGCGACCTTGCCCTTGATTTCCTTGATGGTTTTGTCCTTGCCGCGGATGGGGATATACCTCGGCTCAAAGTCGTTGTCGACGTCGACGCCGAGCGTGCTCTTGGGCAGGTCGCGCAAATGCCCCATCGAGGCGACGACCTCGTAGCCGCGCCCCAAATATTTGCCTATGCTTTTCGCCTTGGCCGGCGATTCTACGATGACGAGCTTTGCCAAATCAGTTCCAACTTTCTTGTTTGCAGATTCCGTGGCCGCGCCGCACAGGCGCGGGCGGCTGATCATTACTGTGAAACAGGCATGCGCGCGGCGCGGAGGCGGAGGCGTTTCTCCCGTGCGCTCGCGGAGCCGTTACATTCTATTCCATTGACAGATTCATTGTTTGACGGGAAGCGCGCCGTTTATGCAAGCGCGAAGGTTTTTCCCGGCAACTGATGGATTTTGCCTTCGAGCTCCAATACCGTCAGCGCGGCCGTCACTTCGGCGGCGGACTCCGGCACGGCTTCGATCAGGCTGTCCGCGTGCTGCGCCGCATGGGCGAGCAGCGCGCAGAGCCGCTCCGCGAGCGGGACGGACGTGTCCGCGGCCTTGCGCAGCAGCGCCTCGGAGAGAGGAACGGAGACTGCGGCTCCGTCAGCGCGCTGCGGCGGCACGGGCTGTACGCAGTAACGGTCGTCGGAGGCGTCGAGCGTTTCGGCGTCTCCGGAAACGGAGGCGACGCGGTCCGGATACAGATACGCCAGCTCCGAGAGAATGTCGCCGGCGTTCATGACAAGCCTTGCGCCGTCGCGGATCAGCGCGTTTGTCCCGGCGGACGAGGGGACGTCGATGTTGCCGGGAACGGCGAAGACGTCGCGCCCCTGCTCGGCGGCGCAGGAGGCGGTAATCAGTGAACCGCTCCGTTTCGGCGCCTCGGGGACGAGCACCGCGCAGCACAGACCGCTGATGATTCGGTTGCGGACGGGAAAATGAGAGTGAAGCGGCGGCGTGCCGGGAGGGTATTCGCTGATCAAAAGGCCGGTTTTGGGGATATCGTTATAGAGCGCGGCGTTTTCGTATGGAT
The DNA here is from genome assembly GCA_003149835.1 of Clostridiales bacterium. Classification (GTDB taxonomy): domain Bacteria; phylum Bacillota; class Clostridia; order Oscillospirales; family QAMX01; genus QAMX01. The sequence goes on along the minus strand of QAMX01000077.1, from coordinate 7,296 downwards.
AGCAGATGTCCAATCCGCAGCCGAGCACGGCCACGGTCGGCTTGCCGGCCTCCAAGGCTGCGGCGTGAGCGGCCGCGTCTGTGCCGCGCGCCATGCCGGATACAATGGTTACGCCGGCGAGCGCGAGCTGATAGGCAAGCGTTTTGGCGACGCGGTAGCCGTACTGCGTGGGTTCGCGGGGGCCGACGACCGCGATGGCCGGACGGCAGTCGAGCGTTTGCAGCTTGCCGCGGCAGTAAAGAACGGCGGGCGGATCGTCGATGGCGCGCAGAAGCTCAGGATAACAGGCGTCGCCCGCCGTGATAAGCTGCTGGCCGAGGCGGGCGCTGTCGTTGAGGATTTTGTCGGCGCGTCTGAGGCTCTTGTCGGACAGCGCGGCGACATCCGCGCCGGTGATCTCCGAAACCCCGGCCAAACGCTCCGGCGAGGCGTTATAGATTTCCAGCGGCGAGCCGAGCTCGTCAAGCAGACGGGCGGTCTTGCGCGCCGACAGATTCGGCAGCGTGGAAAGCCATACCCAGTGCAGCAATCCCGACATCGAACTCCTCCCGTCCTTTATACAGACATCCAACTGCGGCCGCGGCGCGATATCACGCGGCCGCAGAGCGCATGGCAGCATCCGTCAGAGCTTGTCCGCCCGCGGCGCTGACGACAGATAACAGAGAATGCCGGCGGCGACGGCGACGTTCAGCGATTCGGCCTGCCCGCTCATGGGGATATGAATCCGTTCGTCGCAGCGGGAGAGCAGCGCTTCAGAGACGCCGTTGGCCTCGTTTCCGAGCACGATACAGGCCCGGTTCAGAGAAAGCGAGGCCGCCGGAACGCTGTCGACCGACAGCGTCGACCCGTACAGCGGCAGACCGAGCGCACGGACAAAGCCAACCGCTTCGTCCGGCGAAAGCGCGCAGGTCTTGACGCGGAACAGCGACCCCATCGCCGAACGGACGACCTTCGGGGCATAGCGGTCGGCGCAGGCGTTGGTGAGCAGCACGGCGTCGAAGGAGAACGCGTCGGCGGTTCGGATAATCGTCCCTAAATTGCCGGGATCGGCAACGCCGTCGAGCAGCAGAAACCGCTCGCCCGGGAGCGGCGCTTCCGCTGGAATCCGCACGGTAAAGACCACGTTCTGCGCCGAAACGACCGGCGAGCAGTGGGAGACGATTTCGTCCGCCGCCGCATACAGCCGCGCGCCGCGCGCTTCGGCGGCGGCAAGCCGCTCCGGAGATACGCCGCTTCCATATAAAATCTCGCACGGCGCGACGCCGGAGGCGAGCGCTTCGGCGAGCATCAGCTCGCCCTCGCAGAGAAATTTGCCGGCCGCCGTCCGCGCCTTTCGCTCTGCGGCGAGGGCGCGCAGGACTTTGACCAGCGGATTGGCTCTCGAAGTAATCCGATCCGCGCTCACGGCTGCACCGCCGCGCCGCCTCCGGCGAGGAGACCGGCGACAATGAGCCGGGCGTCGTGATAAAACGCTTCCTCGGATTTTTTTGAGGAGAACGGCTGAGTTTTAAAGCAGGCGAACAGCTCGTTTTCGCCGGTCAGGCCGAGAAGCTGGAAAAACGGCAGCTCGCCGAGCGGGATGGCGCCGTCCACTCCGCCGTATTCGGCGGCCAGCTCGACGTTAAAACGGCCGCTTTCAGGCGGATTGTATTGTTTGAGATTGACGCGGTCAAACAGATAAAGAACCATCTCGTCGTTTAAAAACGAGGTGACCATCGTGGCCGCGTTGCCGGTAACCGTGCTGTCATAGACGCCGTCCCGCGGATTGAGCAGATACTGCAAAACGTTGATAATGACCTGACCGTCGCCGTTTTTATCGCCGAGGATACGGCCGATTTCCACTTTCAGCTCGTTAATGACCTCGCCGTCGAGCGTCTGCGAAACCGCGACGATCACCACCGCGTCGTTGTCCGGCACGCCGGCGTTCAACGAAAACAACAGCACGACGACGACGATTGCGGCGGCCGCGCCGATGATATGCCATTTATAATGATAGAAAAGCACCTCGGAGCACCAGCGCTTAAAGCCGAGCTCCTTGATCGTCCTTCGTTCCGAATCGCTGCGCATAGCTCTCCCTTCGAGACCAAGCGGTCATCTGTAAATGCGGCGGCTGCCGCGTGAAAAACTCAGCTCAGGGCGATGATCTTGCATTCGATCATGCCGGAGGGCGTTTCATAGACGACGACGTCGCCGAGCCGCCGCCCGGCGAGCGCGCGGCCGAGCGGAGATTCGTCGCTGATGAGCATGTTCATGGGGTCAGCCTCCTGAGAGCCGACAATTTTCAGCTCCTCCGGGCAGCCGTCGCCGTAATCGAGCGTGACGGTAGAGCCGATGCCGACCTCGTCGGACCGGAAATCGGCTTCGTTGATGATGACGTGGTTTTTCAGAATCGCCTCGATCTCGGCGATACGGGCATAGAGCTTGCCCTGCTCGTTTCTCGCCTCGTCGTATTCGCTGTTTTCAGAAAGATCGCCGAAACTGCGCGCCTCTTTGATCTGCTGCGCGATCTCCTGCTCGCGCTCCCCTTTGAGGTAAACGAGCTCCTCCTGCAACTGTTCAAACTTTGTCTGACTGAGCTTAAAAACCTTGGACATTTCTACACCTCAACAACTATTCATGATCTTGCCGGATTAGTAATATATACGGAACGCCGCGGCAAATATACGCGCCCCGCTTTACGCAGACAAAAAAACCAACCGTGCCCCAAAAGCGGTACGGCCTGTTCGTCTGCTATCTCATACTGTCGTTATCGATATCATGTATTATAATTCCAAGAGAGGAAACTGTCAAGCGTTTTTTCTAAATAAAAGAAAAATTTCGAATCTGAATGGGAAAAACAGCGCGTGCGGGAGCCAGCGGTTCCGGATTTTTGCACTCCTATCCGCTCCGGCGGCGGCGTTTTTTCCGGTTTGGCAGAGCAGGCTGCGGCTAAAACGCGGAGAATTCAGATATTTTTGCGAAAACACGGAAATATTCGTTCTATTTGCCCATTGGTTTTTCTGCAAAAACGGAGTAAAATATTATTATAACGGATTTTCCAGAAAAGTCTGTGTTCCGGCGGAGCGCGGACAGGGAGAACGCTGTATGACGGTGGAGGTTCTCAAATATATCGCCCTGCTTTCCATGCTGTCGGATCACGCCGCTAAGCTTTTTTGGCCGGGCTGCGGCGCGCTGCTGGCGTTCGGGAGGCTGGCGTTTCCGATATTTGCGTGCCTGTCCGGCGCGGGGCTGGCGCAGACTGCTTCGCTGAAACGCTATCTGCTGCGCCTGCTGGCCTGCGCGCTCGTCTCCGAAATCCCTTTTGACTGGCTGTGGTACGGCCGCGCGGCGGATATTGCCGGTCAAAACGTCTGCTGGACGCTGCTCTGCGGCGGGCTGGCGGCCGCTTCGTTCGCGGCCGTTTTTCGAACGGGGCGGGCGGGGCGCTTTGCCGCTCCTGCTTGCGTCTTGGCGTGGATCGCGCTGGCGGAGCTGCTGCGCGCCGACTACGGCGCCCTCGGCGCGGCGCTGGTTTTTCTGGCGTATCTCGCGCGCCGCTCTGAGCGTCCGCAGGTATGGACGGCGGCCGCCGTCCTGCTTTTTGACCTGTGCGCGTGCGCGGGGCTTTCCGCTGCGTCCGGCTTTCGCTCGTTTGCGGCGCAGCGGCAGCACTGGTCGCTGCTTTCGATTCCGCTGCTTGTGAGCCGGGTCGAGCGGCCGCGGCGGGCGGGCGCGCCGCTTTGGCGGCGCTATTATTTCTATCTGTTTTACCCGGCGCATATGGCCGTTTTAGCGGCGCTGCGCGCCGTTCTATCAATATAAAATTCGGACATTGAAGAAAGGATAACGCCACAAAATAGTGGACACAGAGGATCATGGAGACGGAACAAAGAATCATCGATTTTCATGTACATATTTTTCCGGAAAAGGTCGCGGAGCGCGCCGTCAAGGCCACAGGGTCGTATTACGGCATCGAAATGCAGCGCAAAGGGACGGTCGCCGATCTGCTGGAAGACGGCGCGAAGATCGGCTGCGCGCGATATCTTGTGCATTCGACGGCGACGCGGCCGGATCAGGTCGCGTCGGTCAACGACTTCCTGTGCGCCGCGGCGGCGGAGCACCCGGAATTTATCCCCTTCGGGACGCTGCACCCGCGCATGGAGGGGCTGGAAGCCGAGGTCGAGCGCATGATCGCCCGCGGTCTCTGCGGCGTGAAGCTGCACGCGGATTTTCAGGGCTTCCGCCTCGACGACGAGGACGTACTGTATATGTACGAGATTCTGGAAGGGCGGCTCCCCGTGCTCCTGCACATGGGAGACTGCAACACTGAGAACACGACGCCGGAGCGGCTGTTAAACGTCGTGACGAAATTTCCGAAGCTGACGGTGATCGGCGCGCATTTCGGCGGATATTCCGTGTGGGACAGAGCCGAGCGCGTGCTGGCGGGCACGGGGGTTTATGTCGACACGTCGTCCTCGCTGCCGTTTTTGACGCCTGAGCGCGCCACGGCGCTGGTGCGCGCTTTCGGCGCCGGCCGCTGCCTGTTCGGGACGGATTACCCGATGTGGGATCACGCCGCCGAATACGAGCGCTTCAACCGCCTTGCGCTGACGGACGGGGAGCGGGAAATGATTCTATACCGAAACGCCGAGGAACTTCTCCGCCTGCGGTAAGCGTATCGGCGGCGAGCCGGAATTTTTGCCATGAAACAGGCGTATTCTGTATTGACAAAACGTTGTTTTGGCGATATAATATTCAGAAAATGGAAATATGGGAGGAATTTGTCATGTTTTGTAAAAACTGCGGCGCTCAGAACGACGACGGCGTAGTCTTTTGCAAGAGCTGCGGCGCGAAAATCGCAGGGCAGCCCGAACAGTCCGCACAGGTTAAAAAGGGGAACGGTAAGCTGATCGCCATGATCGCCGCCGCCGCCGTCCTCGTGATCGCCGCCGTCGCATGCATTCTGATTTTTACGGGCGGCAAAGACGGGCCGTTTGACGCGCTCCGCGACGGCGTTGAGAAGCTGATCGATGCGAAAGGCTTTGATTTTGAAGTGACCACGGAAGATTCGTATGGCAGCCGGACGGTCGAGGGCGCTCTGGCCTATGATCTGAAAAAGCGGGAACTGACCGCCGAGATAAAAGACGACGATTCGACGATGTATATTTATAAAGATTATGGAATCGAAACATACGACGGCGAATTGGATGACGCCTATGATATCAGCGAGGTGCTGGACAGTTTTTACGCCTCTTATGACGAGATGATGAAAGCCAGCGACGACGCTTCTCTTTCAGAAATGCTTGAAGCGCTCGACGATGAAAACGGCGGAGAGCTTTCGGAGTATATTCGCATCAACAAAGTGGACGACTGTATAGATGAGCTGGAAAAGCTGCTCAACAACGAAAAATGGCTGGAAGACCATCTGGACGATTATAAGCGGGAAAAATCGGGCGGCAGGACCGAATATTCGATGGAAGTCAGCTCAACGGCCATTCTCGAAGGCATTTATGAAGCCATAGAGCCGGCTCTGAAAATATCCGGCGACGACTTTGAAGAAATGCTGGACGAAATAGACAGCTCGGATTTTGAATTTGTTCTGAATTTTGCCGTTGAAAAAGGCTATCTGGTCTGGGCGGAATTCTCCGGCGATATGGAGGGAGACCGGATCGTTGTTGAAGTCTCGTTCTCCAATATCAACGACCCGTCGCTGGATATGGAAAAAATTGAAGAGATCTACAAAGAGGCAACCGGAGAAATTGAGACGCCGCCGACGCCGGAGACCGATGAGCCCTCTTACGCCGGACAGGGCGGCGCGGCGAGAGCGGAATAAAAAGGCTGCGTAAAAAGACGAATCCACCCCTTATAATATAGCTCCCCCTGACGCGGTAACCTGCGTCAGGGGGATTTTTTATGAAAAAAACGGCGCATAAAGATCGCGGGGTCAGCAGCTTGGAAAACAGACGGGCAAAACGGCCGAATCGCCGGAATGCGGCTCGGTCGTTTCAGTAAGACGGCAGGGGAACGATTTCGGCGCGAACGGGGGTTTCCGCGCCGATTTCAAGCACGGCGAAACTCGCCTTGCGCGGGTCAAAGGCGGCGCGCCGCTTGGCGCTGCCGGGATTGAGAAGCAGCATGCCGTCAACGCGCTCTGCGCGCGCGGCATGCGTATGCCCATACAAGACGATATCCGCGCCGCGGTTTTTTGCGGCGGCGAGCAGGGCGCCGTCGCCGTTTTTGACGTTTTTGGTGTGGCCGTGCAGCAGATAGAGCCGCTTCCCCTCGATTTCCAGCGTCAGCTCGGCAGGGGCCGCCGAACCGAAATCACAGTTGCCGCAGACGGAATAAAAGGGAAGATCCGGATAGGAGCGCATCACAAAGGCCATATCGCCGGCGCAGTCGCCGAGGTGGAGGGCGAGCGCCGCGCCGGCGCCGGAAAGGGCCAGCTCAATCGAGCCGGTATCCCCGTGCGTATCGGAAAGGACGAGGATTCGCATAAAACCGGGTTCCTCCTTTTTTATGGCCTCGGACAGCCGCCGATCTCCGCAAACGCGGCGGCAAGCGCGCGGGCGCTTTCCATCGCCTCGCGATAGGTGAAAAGATATCGGGAGGCCGGTTCCCTGAGCAGCGGGATCACGAGATCCGGCGCATAACGGCCGTTCAGCCGCACCGTCACCAGCAGGGAAGAACAGCTGCCGCCTTTTTTTAACAGCGGCAAGCCGTCACGAGAGAAAAGAAAATCAACGGTGATTCTGCCGCTGTCGGCGCTGAAAATCCGGTTGCCGTCGTCAAGGACTTCAAAGCCGCTCAGCGCTTCATAGGGATGGATGTCACAGCTCAGATCGGTCGGGGAGAGACGGACGAAGAATTGCCGGTTGATCCGGTCGACGTAAAGGCTCATGCCGCCGCCGTCTATCACCGCGTCGGTCACAAATTTTCGCTCCAACAGCATTTGCGCCAGCAGCTTCTGCGTCTCGCCGCGCTTTTTCGAGGCCGACAGCGGCGCGAATACGGAAAACATCAGGACAATTAAAACGCCGACCAAAAGCTCCGCCATACTGTTTTCCTCCTTCGCCGCAGACGAGGTCCCATGTGTCCGGACAGGACCGAAAATCAACCTCGGCCGCTCGTAAAAGCATGGATTTTTTGTCTTTGAATCAAACCGCCGGCCGCTGAACCCTTACCCTGAGCAGCCGCGTCCCTCGATGATTCAAGGCTTTTCTCTTTGCCGCTGAGCCGTTTCAGCGCATGACAGGCGCGCCGACTTTCATCAAACCCAAAAACAAAGCCGGAGAAAAGCCTTGGTTCTCCGGCTGA
>QAMX01000075.1 GCA_003149835.1 Clostridiales bacterium | reverse complement strand
GCCTATCCGGCGCTTCGGCGCGGCGCGCTGAGACTGTGTCAACGAGACGGAATGCTCCTGATCCGCCGGCGCGCGGCGGATGCCGGCGCGGCGGAGCTGCTCTCCGTTGTCAACCCGACGGATACGCCGCTGCCGCTGCCGGAAGAATGCGCGCTGCCGCTGCTCGCGTCGTGTGTTTTGGAGGCGCGCATGCTGCCGCCTGGCAACGGCGCGGTCTTTACATACACGCCGGTATCTTCCCAAACCCTCTGAACCGTCTTGCAGCTTTTATAAACCGAATGGAATGATTTTGTCAATTCTATCCGCCGTTTCCTGCTGTTTTTCACCGCATCATCTGCGATAATTTACATATGATTCATCACTTGTTTGCCCAAATGTTGTATACTATAATTGATATTATTTTTTTGATAAAAGAGGTTTTAATTTGGCAGAAATAAATAGATATTCCGAAATTACGCCGGCGGTCGCGGCGCTTGCTGACAGCGCCGTTCACAGCGCAATGATTGACCCGGCGTTGTATAAAACATATGACGTCAAGCGCGGACTGAGGGATTTAAACGGAGACGGTGTGCTTGCCGGTCTGACGCAGATCTCGGAAATCCGTTCCTTTGCCACAGTAGACGGCGAAAAGCGTCCCTGTGAAGGCGAGCTTTATTACCGCGGCTATAATATTTACGATTTGGTGCGCGGCTTTTTACAGGACAAGCGTTTTGGTTTTGAAGAAACCGCCTATCTTTTGCTGTTTGGCCGGCTCCCCGATCAAGCCGAGCTGAACAGCTTCCATACCATTCTGGCCGGTTACCGGACGCTGCCGACGAGCTTTGTGCGCGACATCATCATGAAAGCGCCGAGCCGCGACATGATGAATACGCTGGCGCGCAGCGTTTTGACGCTTTATTCCTATGATACCAACGCCGACGATATCTCGCCCGCCAATGTCCTCCGGCAGTGCCTGCAACTGATCGCGCTGTTCCCGCTGCTGTCGGTTTACGGCTATCAGGCGTACCGGCACTATCATGACGGTCAGAGCCTGTTTATTCATGTGCCCAACGAAAATCTCTCGACCGCGGAAAACATCCTCGTGCTGCTCCGCGACGACTGCAAATACACCGAGCTGGAAGCGCGCGTCTTGGATCTCGCGCTGGTGCTGCACGCGGAACACGGCGGCGGCAACAACTCGACCTTTACAACTCATGTCGTCTCCTCCTCTGGGACCGATACTTATTCCGCCATCGCCGCCGCGCTCGGCTCGCTCAAAGGCCCGCGGCACGGAGGCGCCAACATCAAGGTCATCCGCATGTTTGAAGACATGAAGGCGAACCTGCGCGACTATACCGACGACGACGAGATTTCCGCCTATCTGACCGCGCTGCTGAACAAGCAGGCGTTTGACCGCGCCGGACTGATTTACGGCATGGGACACGCGGTCTACTCGATCTCCGACCCGCGCGCCAACATTCTCAAAAGCTTTGTTGAGAGCCTGTCGAAGGAAAAAGGGCGCAGTGAGGACTATGAACTCTACGCGCGCGTGGAGCGGCTCGCGCCGCAGATCATCGCCCGCGAGCGCAAGATCTACAAGGGCGTGAGCGCCAATATTGATTTTTACAGCGGCTTTGCCTATAATATGCTCAATCTGCCGCTCGAACTCTACACGCCGATCTTTGCCATCGCGCGCATCGCCGGATGGAGCGCGCACCGCATCGAGGAGCTGGCTAACTCCGGAAAAATCATCCGTCCGGCGTATAAAAGCGTCGCCTCGCCGTGCGGATATGTGCCTCTCGCGGAGCGCTGACGCAACTGGCAGCCGCTTGATCATGCGGTTCAATTATGCCGCCAACGGTTTCAAACCGTTGGCGGCATTCGTTTCGTATCCCGTGCTCTGTCTTGTCTGAAACGCACGGCGGGGATGCCACATATTGCTCCGTTCTCCTTGACGGTTTTTTCAGCTGGCTGTATAATAAACCTCTGCGCTTTGCCGAAGCAAACGGCAGACGGAGGCAAACGGCTGCACAAGTATATAATATATAAAAGGAGAGATACGATGGGTCCAATCGACATCAGAAGCTGGATCTCGGATTTGACGGAACGGCTGAAAGCGATTTTCGGCGGTCGGCTCGTTTACGTCGGTTTACAAGGCAGCTACCGCCGCGGCGAGGCCGATGCCAAAAGCGACATCGACGTCATGACGGTACTCGACCGCCTGGAACCGATTGATCTGAAAACCTACCGCGCCGCGGTCGGCGCAATGCCGTATGCGGACAAGGCCTGCGGTTTTATTTGCGGCAGAGCGGAGTTAGCCGCATGGCCGCGGCACGAGCTATTTCTCCTTCAAAGAGAAACGCTGGACTGCTTCGGCGCGCTTGCCCCTCTGCTCCCTGCGGTACAAGACGGCGATATCCGCGCCTATGTGCAGATCAACGCGGCCAATCTCTACCACGCAGTCTGCCACCGCGCGCTGTATGCGGCTGAACCGGCGAATGCGAATGCGCTGAACAGCGCTTACAAACCGGTTTTCTATATCCTGCAAAACCTCGCATATCTGAAAAGCGGCGTCTTTGCGCCGACGAAAAACGAGCTTTTGCCGCTGCTGACCGGTATTGACCGCGAGGTTTTTCTGGCCGCTGTCGCCCTGCGGAGCGGCGAAGCAGATGACCGCGATTCCGAACGGTTGTTTTCTCTGCTGTTCCGCTGGTGCCAGACGACGTTGGACGCCGCCGCCGGCGAGACAGGCGGTGTCCGATGAAGCGGACGCTCGACGTTATGGCCGGCCGAATCGCCGCTCTCCTGCAAACGCAATCTCCCTCGCTGTACCTCTACGGCTCGGCGGTGCTGGACGACTTCCGTCCGGGGTGGAGCGATATCGATATCCTCTGCCTGACGCAGACGGCGATTTCACCGCAGCAGGCCGGGAAGCTGCTCTGCCTGCGACAGGCTCTGAGCGCGGAATTCCCGGAGGTTCCGCATTTTCGTTGCTTCGAGGGCGGTTTTCTCAGCCTCGGCGCTTTTCTCAGCGGCGAGCCGGACCGCGTTGTTTACTGGGGAAGCAGCGGCCAGCGGATCACCGACCGCCATATTTTCGACAGTTTCGCTATGTGGGAGCTGCTGCACGACGGCGCGCTGTTATACGGCGCGGAGATCCGCGCAAAGCTGACAGAGCCTTCGTATGCGGCGCTTTTACGGGATACCGCGCGCCATTACGAGGCGATCCGAAGCTATGCCGCGAAGACCAAGCGAGGAATCCGCAGCTGCGGTTGGTTGCTGGACATCGCGCGCGGGCTATACACCGTCAGAACCGGCCGCGTCATCGCCAAAACGGCCGCCGGCGAATGGGCGCTGGCCAACGGCCTGTGTCCGGATCCGGAGACAATGGAGCGGGCGCTGCTGGTTCGGAAAGCGCCGCGGCGTTTTGACGGCGACGAGGACACCCTGAACTGGTCGGAAACGCTCGGAGGGGCGATACAGCGTTTCGCCGACGTGTTGGAAGCCGAGCTTGCCGCCGTCCAAACAGAAGGTTTTGTTCTGCCCAACAAATAAGCGCTTCCGTTTTCAGCGGCGCGGCCGCCTGCTCGGCTGGTTATAATAGGTTAGAAAAAACAAACGGGAGGCCGTCTGAAAAACGCCTCCCGTTTGTTTTGAAAAAACGTTTCTTTGGGCAAACCATCTGTTTCATGCCCTTTATCAGCGCAGCCTGTCCGGTTGGATTCAGTGACCGGTTGTTCCGCCGTTTTCCGACTCCTGCGTCTCTATCCGGTCCACCTCTGCGAGCCAGACCGCCGCGACCGCGTCGCTGGGCATGCGCCAATCGCCGCGGGGCGACAGCGAGACCGAGCCGACCTTCGGCCCGTCCGGCAGACAGGAGCGCTTGAACTGCTGGGCAAAAAAGCGCCGGTAAAAATTTTTGAGCCAGTAAAGAAGCGTCTCCGCGCCGTACTCCCCTGCAAACGCCTGCCGCGCGATGCGAAACACCTTTTCCGGCGCATAACCGCGCCGAATGCAGTAGAAAAGATAAAAATCATGCAGGAGATACGGGCCGACCAGCTCCTCGGTCTTTTGGGCAATCTCTTCCCCGTCGGCCGGCAGCAGCTCGGGGCTGACCGGCGTATCGAGAATATCGCGCAGCACTTCCGCAAGCTGCGCATCCTCCGCCCTTGCAGCCTCATATGCAACGAGGTGGCGAATCAGCGTTTTCGGCACCGAGGCGTTGACGCCGTACATCGACATATGATCGCCGTTATACGTCGCCCAGCCGAGCGCCAGCTCGCTGAGGTCGCCGGTCCCGACGACAAGGCCGCCCTGCGCGTTGGCGAGATCCATGAGCACCTGTGTGCGTTCGCGCGCCTGCGCGTTTTCAAAGACGACATTGTGATTTTCCGGATCGTGTCCGATATCCTCAAAATGGCGCAGCACCGACTGCGTGATATCAATCGTTCTGACCGCAACGCCCAGACGCTCACAGAGCGTCAGCGCGTTATTTTTCGTACGCGCAGTCGTGCCGAAGCACGGCATCGTCACAGCGGTGATATCCGTCGTCGGCCGTTCCAGAAGCGCCATGGCTCGGACGGCGACGAGCAGCGCCAGGCAGGAATCGAGTCCGCCGGAGATCCCGACGACGAGGCTTTTCGCGCGCGTATGGCGAACCCGTCTCGCCAGTCCGTGCGCCTGAATGGAAAGAATATCCTCACAGCGGCGGGCGCGCGTTTCGCGCTCGGCCGGGATAAACGGCTCGCGGGAGAAGCTGCGGCTCAGCGGCGTTGTGCGGAGTTCAAGCGAGAAACCGACGGTTTCATACCCCTCTGCCTCCGGCACATGGGAGGTCATGCGCCGCCGTTCCGCGGCGAGATAGGCCACGTCGATCTCTGTCTCGGCCCAACCGCGGCCAAACGGACGGCTCTCCGCAAGCAGCGCGCCGTTTTCACAGATCAGATTGTGCGCGGCAAAGACCATGTCCGTCGTCGATTCGCCCTCGTTTGCGTCCGCGTAGAGATAGGCGCAGAGAAGCTTTGCCGACTGACAGGCGGCAAGCGAGCGCCGGTAGTCGCTCTTTCCGACCGTTTCGTCGCTGGCGGACAGATTGCAGACGACCGTCGCGCCGGCGCGGGCATGCAAAATGGACGGAGGGGCGGCCACCCACAGATCCTCGCAGATCTCCGCGCCGATTTTCAGATCCGGAAGCGTCCGGCATTCAAAGAGCAGTCTCGGCCCAAATGGCACATTTTTGCCGCCCAGCGCAATCTGCATATTGGAGGCCGGCGCGGGCGCAAAGTTCCGCAGTTCATAAAATTCGCCGTAATTGGGCAGGTGCGACTTCGGAACAACTCCCAGCACCTCTCCGTCGAACAGCGCCGCCGCGCAGTTATAGAGCTTTTGATCCTTTTCAAGCGGCAGACCCACAAAGACCAGCAGGTTTTTTCCGCGCGTCTCCGCCGCGAGCTCTGCCAGCGAACGGAGAGCGCTCTGCAAAAGCGCGCTCTGCAAAAAAAGATCGCCGCATGTATAGCCGGTCACGCAGAGCTCCGGCAGAACGAGCAGCGACACGCCGGAGGCCGCCGCCGTCCGAATCGCTTCAATGATTTTTTTCGTGTTAAACGCACAGTCAGCGACGCGCAGCTCCGGCGACGCCGCCGCGACGCGAATAAATCCGTCACGCATTCCGATCCCCCGTTTGTTTCAGACACACAAATTTTGCTGATTTCACACTTGCTATTATACCACAGCCATCTTTCGTTGACAAGCACTCTGCTTTCAGGGATTCATCGGCAACGGAAGCTCTGTCCGGAGACCTATCGACGCGCGCCGTCTTTTTGAGAAGAGG
>QAMX01000102.1:23224-23387 GCA_003149835.1 Clostridiales bacterium | reverse complement strand
CCGCGCCTGTCGGCCCCGTCGGACCTTCCGCACCGGTCGCGCCTGTCGCGCCCGTCGGACCTTCCGCGCCTGTCGGACCTTCCGCACCGGTCGCACCTGTCGCACCCGTGGCACCCGTCGCGCCCGCTGTGCCCGTGGCACCCGTGGCACCGGTCGCGCCCGT
>QAMX01000102.1:12592-23095 GCA_003149835.1 Clostridiales bacterium | reverse complement strand
TGTGACCAAGTCATAATCCGGAGAGATACCCGGCGTACCGGTCGCGCCATTCCGATTTGCCCGGTAGAGGCTGCCGTTATAAAAAATCATATCTCCCAGATTATACGTCATTCCCGGTATAAATGGCTGTACATCTTCGAGCCCTGTACCGGTCGCGCCCGTCGCACCTGTTGCACCGGTCGCGCCCGTGGCTCCCGTCGCACCCGTCGTGCCTGTGGCGCCGGTCGCGCCCGTCGCACCCGTAGCGCCGGTCGCGCCCGTGGCTCCCGTCGCACCGGCCGCACCTGCCGCTCCGGTCGCGCCCGTGGCGCCGGTCGCACCGGTCACGCCTTGCAGACCCTGGGGACCTTGCGGCCCGACGCTTCCCTGAATGCCCTGCGGACCAGTAGGCCCCTGCGGACCCTGAATCCCTTGCGGACCTTGCGGACCTTGCACACCGATCCCCGTAGGTCCGGTAGGCCCTTGAATGCCCTGCGGACCCTGCGGACCAATCGGCCCCTGAGCGCCTGTTACGCCCGCGCCTGTCGCACCGGTTGGACCGGTCGCGCCCGTGGCTCCGGTCGCACCCGTAGCTCCCGTTGCGCCGGTCGCGCCTGTGGCACCGGTCACGCCTGTGCCAGGACCGGTCGGACCAGTCGCACCTGTGGCGCCGGTTGCACCTGTGGCGCCGGTCGCGCCTGTGGCACCCGTAGCGCCGGTCGCACCTGTCGGGCCGGTCGGACCGACTATGCAGCTGCAGGGATTACAGCAGTTCGACTGATTGCAGCCGCAGTTGCATCCACAGCCGCAACCTGACTGACAACCTGACTGACAGTTCGACTGACAATTCGACCAATTCTCCATCTCGGCATTCGGATACCGGGCCATGTTCGACTGAATTTCCGCAGTAACGTTTTGGGGGTTTTCTCCAAACAGTGATCTTTTTCCAAACGAGCCGTAATAGCTGTTTGTTCTCTCACATCCGTTAAACAATTACGTCACCTACACATATAATAAATTGATACGGCGGCGGAAAACCGTATTCATTATAAAATATGCCGCCGCGCACAGATTCGCTACATGACTTCCCGCTCATGTCCATCTGTCCGGCTCTGTCAGAATCTCATTTATGGAGGTAATCACACATATGGCGACCCTTTCCGTTTGCCTAATTATGAAAAACGAAGAAGACGTATGCGAGCGTGTTTTGCGGAGCGTCCAGCCTTTTGCCGACGAAATTATCGTCGCTGACACTGGATCCTCAGACGCGACTGTGGAAATCGCCGAAGCCAACGGCGCGCAGGTTTTTCCCTATCAATGGACGGACAATTTTGCGGCAGCGCGGAACTTCGCCTTTTCCAAAGCCAGCGGAGACTATATTCTTTGGCTTGACGCGGACGATGTCGTACCCGAATTGAGCGCGCAAAAAATATCAGCGGCAAAAGCGAAGGAGTTTGATCATGCCGACGTCCTTCTCCTTCCCTATCACCTTTCCTTTTATCCCGACGGTTCCCCTTCATTCAGCATTGTGCGCGAGCGCATCCTACGGCGCTGCCCGCTCGCGGAATGGCAAGGGGCCGTTCACGAAGTCATTCGGCCGTTCGGCCGGCTCGGCCGGCTCGACGCGCCGATCGAACACCGTAAGCTTCATCCGGCTGAACCCGGCCGCAATCTGCGCATCTACGAAAAGCTGATTGAAAAAGGCGCGATCTTGTCGGAACGCGAACAGTTTTATTATGCGAGAGAGTTGTCCGACAACCGGCGTTTTGAAGAAGCCGAACCGATCTTTTACCGGTTGCTCTCCATTATGCCCGCATCCTCGCCCGACCGCGGTCAACTCTGCCGCAACCTTGCCGCCTGCCGCGACGCCGCGAAGGATCCTGACGGCGCGCTGCGTTACCTGCTGTTCGCGCTGGAAAACGGCTGCCCCTCCTCCGTCACCTGCTGTGAGCTGGGGAGACGCTATCTAAACAAAGGTCTGTATGCCGCCGCCGCGGAATGGTATTTGCGCGCCATGACAGACGGCTCAAAGGTTGCTGAAACGTTCGACCGCTTGGATTGTCACAATTTTATCCCCTGCATTCAGCTCTGTCTGTGCTTCGACAAGCTTGGCAAATATGCCGAAGCGGAGCAGTGGAACCGCCGTGCGGCGCTGTATCGCCCGCAGGACGAGGCGGTTCTGCACAACGCGGCCTATTTTGCCAAAAAGTGCGGTTGAACAAAAAAACAAGAGGCTCGGAAAGAAACGGTATTTCCGAGCCTCTTGTTTCACTGTTGATCGCCGCCGTCTTCAAAGCCTGCCCCGAACTTCGACGACCTCTCCGTACATGCGAACCTTTCGTGCTGCGATTTCCTCATTTGTAAAAAACTGCGGTTCATAGACGCTGTTCATCGCGACTAAACTCAAACCGTTTTCATGCTTGACCACTTTCCGGCAGAGCGCCTCTGTCTCCTCAATCGTCACGACGGCGACGCGGCCGTCTCGGAACCCGCTCTGCCGGCGCGCAATGATGATATCGCCGCCGAATATGCGCGGCGCCATCCCCTCATCGTAGACCTTCAAACCGAAATACTCTCCGCTGTCCGCCAGCGCCTGAGGAATCTCCTCAAAGCCGAGGATGTCCTCAACCGTTTCTATCGACGCGATTCTCCTAAAAATCGGAATTTTTCGACCTTTTTGTGTCGTTTGCAACGCCTCTTTCAACCTCTCCATCGGCCTTTCCACATCGGTCAGACCAAACATATAGTCGGCCGAAATTTGGAAATAATCGATGATCCGCAGCAACATATCATAGCACGGTTCTCGTATGCCTGTTTCCCAGTTTCCGACCGTTGACTGCGCTATACCAAAAATATCCGCACATTCCTGTTGTGACAGATCATGCTTTTTTCGCTGTTCCTTCAACCTGATACGAAACGTATTTGCCGGCAGATGCGATGTTTCTCTCTTCATTCGACAAAATCCCCCTTTTGTTTTTATTTTATCATATTTTCTTTCATAATTCAAGGTAAAACAAAATATTTGTTTTTCATTATTATGTTTAATAGGTGTACATATATAATCACATAACGTATTGTATCGGCAGAACGCATTGAATCTTACCCATTATATAGTGTCCAAAATCGGCGCATGGTTTGCATCATTTCTTTTTTATGAATCAGCTCTCTGTCCTTTGCCTGTCGTTAGCCCTGCCTCACCGCGCGTTCTTTTCCTTTCGGCGCAGCAAAAAAACGAGGCCCAGTCAAAAAAACACTTGACCGATGATTTTATTCGTTGTATCATATAGGTAATGACAGGAAGAGGTACAAACAATGGCTGACGGAATCAAAATCCTGGCGCAGAACAAAAAGGCATGGCACGATTATTTCGTTTTAGAGCAGCTCGAAGCCGGAATCGCCCTGATCGGCACCGAAGTCAAATCCATCCGCAACGGCGGCGTCAATTTAAAGGACAGCTTCTGTACCGTCAAGGACGGCGAACTCCTCGCGCGCGGCATCCATATCAGCCCTTATGAGAAGGGCAATATCTTCAACCGCGATCCGCTCCGCGACCGCCGCCTGCTCGTCCACAAGCGTGAAATCCGCCGTCTCTTTGACGCCGTCAAGCAGGACGGGCTGACCATCGTGCCGCTGAAGCTGTATCTGAAAAATTCAAAGATCAAGCTTGAAATCGGCCTCTGTAAGGGCAAAAAGCTCTATGATAAGCGGGCGGTCGAGGCAAAGCGGGACGCCGACCGCGAACGGGATCAACAGATGAAAACGCGGGAGCTGCCGAGATAGCGTCTTCCCTCGCTTTGCGTTTCGGTTTTTGCCTCGCCTTCCCCATCGCCAATCCCGGCAGCCGTTCAGCCGAATTCAGAGGCAAGCAGCGCTCACGCTGCGCGGGAAGCCAAAAAACGACGGCGCGGCGGGCTTCCTGATTCGGATTCAGAGCAGACCTGCGCGGCGCTCCTGAAAAGGCGAACGGAGTCGCGTCCCAGTTGCCGTTCAAACAGAAAAGAGGATGATTCGCATGATTGCCGAACAGATCGATCTCAACGCGCTATACCCCTCTCTCCCCGGCGCGGAAACGCCCGCCCTGCTGCACACCTATTGCCGAAGCGGCTCCAAGGAGCTCGGCGGCAAAGAATACCCCGCCCTGCTGATCTGCCCGGGCGGCGGTTACGCCGTTACCTCCGACCGCGAGGCAGAGCCGATCGCGCTGGCGTTTCTGGCGCGCGGCATTCAGTGTTTTGTGCTTCGTTACCATGTCGCTCCGGCCCGTTACCCGACGCAGCAGCTTGAAGTCGCCGCCGCGCTTCACCACATCCGCGAAAACGCGGCAAGATATCAGGTTCGCCCCGACTGCATTGCCGTTCTCGGTTTTTCCGCCGGCGGCCACCTTGCCGGCAGCTATGCCACCCATTGGAGCGAGCCGCTTCTTTCCGAGACGCTCGGCGTCGAGAAGGAAAGTCTGCGCCCCAACGGTATGGTGCTTTGCTACGGCGTGCTCAGCGGCGGAGAAAAAACACACGAGGGTTCCATGCGAAATCTGCTCGGCGATCAGGACAGCCCCGAAATGCGCCGCAAGCTGAGCACCGAGCTGAACGTCACCGCCGACACGCCGCCGGCCTTTCTCTGGCACACCTTCGCCGACGGCGCCGTGCCCGTGGAAAACAGTCTATACGTCGCCGAAGCGCTCGCCGCCCGGAAAATCCCCTTTGAGCTGCATGTCTACCCCGACGGCGAACACGGACTTGCGCTCTCCAACTGGCTGACTACCTCCGTCCCCGACAAGGCTCTGCCGCCGAAATACGTCTCCCGCTGGGTCTCGGACTGCGCGGACTGGCTGCTGCGCCTTGCCGGTCTTGATTACGCAACCGCCCTATAAGCCCGTCTATTCTATAACGTTTTGTTATTTACTTATAAGCCAAACGGTCTGTGGACGCAAAAGCGCCCCGGCCGCAAAAGGGCCGCCGTGGGAACGGGTTCCCGCGGCGGCCCTTTTTGTGATTTCAATCGCTGCTCCGTCCGTAATCGTAATACATTTTGGAGATGTCCTGCAAAATGTCGGTATGCTCGAAGTCTCTGTGGTATACGAGATTGATCTCCCGGATCATGCCCAGATTTTCCACGGGCAGCGCGACGAGCTTGCCCTTGCGAAGCTCGTCCACGCAGGCGCTTTTGGCGAGAATCGACACGCCGAAATTGCGGCGGATTAAATCCTTAATCGTAGCGATGTTGTCTACTTCTAAGATCACGTTGAAATCGTCGATGGAAAGATTGTTGCTCTCCAAATGCGACACAAACAGGTTGCGTGTGCCGGAGTTGGGCAGGCGGAGGATCATCTTTTGCTTTTTGAGCTCGGAAAGCGTGACGATTTTCTTTTTTGCCAGCGGATTTTCCGTTGAAACGGCCAGAATCAGGCTGTCTGTATCGAGGAGAATCGAATTGAAGTTGCCGTCGGGCGCGCGCCCCTCGACAACCGCCAGATCGATCTCATAGGTCCGCAGCTTCGCATAGAGATTCTGAATCGTATCGGTGACAATCGTCAGGCGGACGCCCTCCCGCTCGCTTGAATAACGGGCAAGCACCTCGGCCATGACGTTACTCTCCGCCGTATGCGTTACGCCGACGGACAGGCGCGTCGCGCAGCGTTTTTCGTCGTCTAAGCTCTGCTGCATATTCTGATACAGCACCCCGATGCGCTTTGCGTATTTGACGACGATTTCTCCCTCGCGCGTCAGCTTCATTTCCCCGGCGCCCCGGTTGAAAATCCGTACGCCCAGCTCCTCTTCGAGCTGCCGAATATGCTTGCTGACCGCCGGCTGTGTCAGCGACAGGCTCTCAGCCGCCCGCGTAAAACTCCCCGTCTCATGCACCCGCAGCAGCGTGTTCAGCCTCGGGTCCACCATACCCAATCCTCCTTATATTCCATACAGTTATCCGTATCATTCAAAATATAATTTGACATTATCTTGGTTCGTCATATAATCATACCATAGGATCACAAAAAATGCAAGCCGTTCTGTCGTTGTATCCCCGCCGGTTCGGGTCTGAAAATTCCCGCCGGAACGCTTCGTATGCACGGCTGATACGGATCGATTGAATTCACGCTTTCCAAACCTTGAATCCCATGCGGAGAGTTTGGAGGGCCCGGCAAAATGGAGGTTTGACTGCCGTGAGCAGATTCTATTCCGGTCTTTCTGAGACGAGCGCTGTTCTGATCTCGCTCTCTTTGATTTTACTATGCGGCTTTCTGGTCACGCGTGTGACCAAGCTGCTGCGCCTGCCCAACGTCACCGGGTATATCCTCGCCGGCGTACTCATCGGCCCCTATATCCTCGGCGCGGTGCCGGTCGAAATCATCGGCCGCATGGGTTTTGTCAGCGACGTGGCGCTGGCATTTATCGCTTTCGGCGTCGGGAAGTTTTTTAAAAAGGAAGTCCTTCGCGCCGCCGGCGCGAAGGTCATCGTCATCACCCTCTCCGAGGCGCTTTTCGCCGGCGTCTTGATGACCGTTGCGACGCATTTCCTTTTTTCTTTTTCGTGGAGCTTTTCCCTGATTCTGGGGGCAATCGCCACAGCGACGGCGCCGGCGAGCACGATGATGACGATTCGCCAGTATCACGCGCGGGGCGATTTTGTCAACACGCTGCTGCAAGTCGTCGCTCTCGACGACGTCGTCTGTTTGCTCGCCTTCGGCGTCGTCGCCGCAGTCGCCGGCTCCGGCTCTGAATCCGGCGTGGCCGTCAAAGACGTGGTACTGCCGCTCTGCTACAACCTCGCCGCGCCCATACTCGGCTTTTTCTGCGGTTTTCTGCTGAGCAAACTGCTCAATTCCCGCCGCAGCCGCGACAACCGGCTGATCCTCGTCACGGCGATGCTGCTCGGTCTCTCCGGATTGTGTTCGATTTTCGACGTCTCGCCGCTGCTGGCCTGCATGGTTTTCGGCGCGGCGTACATCAACCTGACCGGAGACAAGGAGCTCTACCATCAGGTCGATTCTTTTACGCCGCCGGTCATGTCGATGTTTTTCGTCGTTTCGGGCATGAGCCTCGATATTCGCTCGCTCAGCACCGCCGGAGTCATCGGCCTCGCCTACTTCGGCATCCGCATCGCCGGCAAATACGCCGGAACGTATCTGTCCTCGCTCGCCGTCGGCGCGCCAAAAGAGGTGCGCAATTATTTGGGGCTGGCTCTGATCCCACAGGCCGGCGTTGCGATCGGGCTGGCGTTTTTAGGGCAGCGCCTGCTGCCGGATGAGATGGGCAGTCTGCTGCTGACGATCATCCTCTCCTCTTCTGTTCTGTACGAGTTGATCGGCCCTGCGGCCGCTAAGGGCGCGCTGTTTTGGTCCGGGGCGATCCGCCCCGTCTCAACGGCTTTGGAAAGCGCCGCCGCGCCGGAACCGGAAAAGCTTTCCGACGCCTCCGCTACGGTACCGGAAACGGCGTCCGACGGTATGCCTGAGCCGTCTGCGCAACGCCCCATCGTCCTGTCTCCGGGCAAACCTATCGCCAAATAATTCTCCCCTTTTCCCTGCGGAGAACCGGCGCCCGCATCATTCAGGCGGGCGCCGGTTTTTTCTTATGCCTCCGCCGCGGCCTGTCCCGCGCGAATCATGTTTACCAGATTCCGCACACCTTTTCCATTCGCTTGACAGAACTTTTCCGCATGATATAATAGACCTAAACGGCGGCCGGACAGATGGTTTCCGGCGCTCTTACCAAAATACGGTGATGCAGAAAGGACTGGAAGTATGGCTCAGCAATGCGTTTTATTCGCCGGCGGATACAGCCCATGGAAAATTGTGCTCGCGTCGGACCCCTCGCCCTCCGTCCGGTACGCGGCGGAGGAGTTCGCCATGTTCTTTGAACAGCTCTGCGGCGCGCGCCTTCCGATCATCTCCGACAGCGTTTTCCCCGCCAGCTACGAGATCGTCATCGGCGAATCACTCCGTACCTCTGATGACTGCGGCTGTCCAAAGGACATCGCCGGTGGCGAGGACGTCTGGTATCAAATTCGGGAGGACCGGGTCGTCATCGCCGGCGGCGGCCTACGCGGGACGCTCTATTCTGTTTACGAATTTCTCGAAAACGAATGCGGCGTGCGTTTCTTTACGCCTTCGCTGACGCATGTGCCGCGCAGGGATTCCGTCATTCTTCCCGTAAAAACGCATTCCTATCATCCTCCGCTGGAATACCGCGAAGTGTTCTACTACAATCCTTGCCACAGCGCCGACTGGTGCGCCCGCAACCGCGTCAACGGCGGCCACGCGCCGCTGGCGGAGAAACACGGCGGCGCCGTGCGCTGGCACGGCTTCTGTCATACGTTTCAGTCGCTTGTCCCGCCGGAGCAATACGCGGAGACCCACCCCGAATACTACTCTCTGAAAGCCGACGGGACGCGGGCGACCGGCCGCCGCGCCCAGCTCTGTCTCACCAATCCGGACGTGCTTCGAATTGCGACCGAGCAGGTCAAAACCTGGCTCCGCGAGCATCCGGACGCCACGATCGTTTCCGTGTCGCAGATGGACGGGACGACGCCGGAGACCATGCTGCCCTGTCTCTGCGACGAATGCCGCAAGGTGGACGAATACGAGGGCGGACACTCGGGTACGATCCTGCATTTCGTCAACAAAATCGCCGAGGCCATCGAGGAGGAATTTCCCTACGCCTCGATCGACACCATCGCCTACGCCTATTCCATACAGCCGCCGAAACATGTCAAGGCGCGCCGGAACGTCATCATCCGCCCCTGCTTCCGCGACCCGGACCTGCTGGCCGAGTGGTACCGCGTCTGTCCGCGGCTCTATATCTGGGATTATGTCACCAATTTCCGCCATTACGCGATGACCTTCCCCAATTACGACACCATCGCCCCGAATATTCGCTCTCTCATCGAAAACCACATCACCGGTATCTTTGCGCAAGGCGTCTACGACACGCCGGGGCTTGACTTTGAGGAGCTCAAAGCGTATCTCTTCGCCAAGCTGCTGTGGAACCCGTCGCTCAACACCGAGCAGCTCATCAACGAGTTTATGGCCGCGTATTTCGGCCCGGCCGGCGCGCCGCTGAAACGCTATCTCGATGTGCTGCGCGCTAAAATCCGCGATGAAAATCTCCCCTTGCTCTGCTTCTGCAATTTGCCCGTGCCGTATATTACGCCGGAGATCATCGAATTCGGCAAGGCTTGCTTCGATGCGGCCGAGCGCCTTGCCGGAACGCCGGAGATTCTCCGCCGCGTTCAGCAGTCGCGGCTCAGCCTGATGTTCATGGAGCTGATGTACACGCCGAAAGGCTCGCCCGGCCGCGACGAAGCCATCGACCGTTTCTTCGACCGCGTGCAGTATCTGGGCGTCCTGCTCGTCTCCGAACGCAACAAGCTACCCGAGGCCAGGCAGCGGATGAAGGAGATGAGCGGCTTATACGAGCTGGCAAAGGAAATCCCGCATGACGCCAACCGCCCCGACGAGATTTAGCGCCGGCGCTTTTGACTGCACTTTTTCAGTCCCGGATGCCATCTGAAAGCCGACGGCCGCTTGATCCTCCCGCGTTGGCGACCCCTGCCGGTTGGCTTGACGGCCCTGCGTGCTTGTGTTCGCCTTGAAATTGGAAAACGCGCGATTTTCGGCGCTCTCCCCTGTCTTGGAAATACCGTCCGGCGGCCTTCCCGGCCCGCGCCTGCGGCCGCTCTGCTTTGAAGCGTCCGTTTCAGGGCGAGCGATCTTTTCGGTTGCTTTCGCCGCCCAGCCGTGCGTCCGAACCGCTTAACGCCCATGAAACAGATTCGCCCCGATAAAAGCGACTAAAATAGAGCCGGCGAACGTCAGAGAAAACGTTCGCCGGCTTTGTTTTGATCGCGGACTACCGTCTTTTTCTGCTATGACAAATTCGCCAGCGCCGCTCTGATTCCATCGGCGACGGCGCGGTCGTTTGCGAAAACGATCTGAAACAGCCTTTTCAGCTCAGCCTGCACCTCCGGCCTTTGTATCAAAGCATAGGACTCATCCGTCGGCATATATCCCGTTGCGGGTCCGACGCCGAGAGCGCCCCATATTTTCCATCCGGTACCGTGCGTTTCGCCGCTGTCGTTGGCTATATACCGTTTAAAAAACAGCTCGCACAGTCTGCTTTTGAGGGCTTGATTCTCCGTCATCCCCGACAGGAGATTGTCGCAGGAGCAAAAAGCCTCCGCCGCATGCCAGCGGGATTCGATCGGCACGCCGTTTATCCCCATCGTCATGTGAGCCAATTTTTCCGCGTTTTCCGGGGTCACATCGGATAACGATTCGTCAATCAACTGCTCCAAGCGGTCATGCGATTGGTCGCTCAGAACAGCGCATATTTTTTCAAGGATATCCCGATACGTCTGTTTTCGCCGTGCCCTGCCGGTAAAGACAATCCAATCCTCGTGCGTGCCGCCGCGTTCCTCGGCGATTTCTCCGCCGGGACGCATGACCAGCAGCCCGTCGTCGGTATAGCCGCAGACGACATTCCAGCAGCGCGCCCATTCAGACGCTTCCTTCCATTGGCCGTGATC
>QAMX01000102.1:0-8822 GCA_003149835.1 Clostridiales bacterium | reverse complement strand
GTATACCGCTCGTAGGAAAGGCCCGCAAAGTCGGCCAAATCGGCGACAAACGGCTCCTCCCAGCGCCATCCGAGCGGAATGCCGGGCATGGTGTGATATGCGACGCTGTCGTCTTCGGGATAATCGAAGGTAAACGCGGCTCCGCTTGCCGCCAGCAGCGTATGATACATCATCTCCTGATGCTTTTGGAGATTGGATCTGTCCCCGCAGCCGCCGCAGCCCGTACAGTATGCGCCCTTGGGCGAGCACCAGTACGGCGATTCCTCTTTGATGCCGAGGCACGGCAAAACAGCGCTCGCTAGCGCGGCGAAAAAGCCGTCCGACTGCGCGCCGGCAGGAAACGGAGAGATTTCAAGGAGTTTTTTCATTGCGTTTGCCCTCTTTCACTGAATTTGGTCGATACGCTCCGCGCACGAGACAGGCTGGCGTTTTGATTTGTTTTCTCATCTGAAAAACAGCGTATTGCCGATCCAACCGAAAAGCTTTGGTGCGGTAAGCATAGCACAAATGATCTCATATGTCAACCCGAAAGGGTTCTTGCGGTCCGATTGGAGCGCCGATGCCTCTCGCCTGTCATCCACTTGACTTTTCCAAAAAAGCAGATATAATTACATTCATGTAACTTTGGCTCTGAGCTCATACGTTGTCGGCGTATGGGCTGTCTTTTCGTTACCGAGCTGCAAATCCGCCCGCAGGAAGCGGGCGTTTACCGGAGGAACATCACATGAAAATGGCAAGACGTTTTCTGATCATGGCGAAAAAGCATTGGGGAGAGCTGGCCTTGGCGATCTTCGGCCTGCTCGGAGCGACGCTGATGAATCTGGTCACGCCGGAGATCGTCCGTCGGGTGACCGCCTATCTCTCGCTGCCCGATACGCCGCAGATGCGGGTGATCCTCACCTATGCGGCCATCCTCGCAGCCTCCTATCTGCTGAGGGCTGTGTTCCGTTTTATCAGCATGTATGTCAGCCATGTCGCGGCGTGGTCGTTTGTAGGCGAGCTGACGCTGCGCATCTACGACAAGCTGCAACAGCTCTCCCTGCGCTATTATCAGGACAAACAGACCGGGCAGCTCATGAGCCGCATGATTAACGACAGCCGTCAGCTTGAAGTGCTGATCGCCCACGCGCTGCCAGATCTGATCAGCAATCTGCTCGTCATCTTCGGCGTCGCGGTGATGATTTTCCTGATTGATCCTCTGCTGGCGCTGCTGACGCTGATTCCCGTGCCGTTTGTGCTGTTTTCCAGCGTGATCTTTTCAAAAAAAGTCGCGCCGCTTTTCCGGATCAATCAGGAGGTTTTAGGCGACCTCAACGGCGCCGTACAGGACAATCTCTCCGGCATGAAGGAGATTCAGGCTTTTGGAAAAGAGGAAAACGAGCTGCACAAAATGCGGCGCGCCTGCCGGCATTACAGCTATGTAAACATCCACGCCAACTTTGCCAACGCCATTTTTCATCCGACCGTCGAGTTTATCACCTCTATGGGCACGGTCATTGTCGTCGCCGTCGGCGGTTGGCTCGCCATGCAGGGGCGGATGAGCACCGCCGATATCATCGGATTCTTTATGTACCTGAGCCTCTTTTATCAGCCGCTCGCCGCTCTGGCGCGGCTGGTGGAGGACGTCCAGACCGCCTTTGCCGGCGGGCGGCGCGTCTTTGAGGTGCTCGACGCCGATATTGAGATTCAGGATGAGCCGGGCGCCGCGCCGCTGGGGCGGGTCAGCGGCGCGCTGGAATTCCGGCATGTGAAATTTTCCTATCTGCCGGAGGAGCCCGTGCTTGAAGACGTCTCCTTTTCTGTAAAGGCCGGCGAAATGATCGCCATCGTCGGCCCCACCGGCGTCGGCAAATCGACTGTTGTCGCGCTGACCGAGCGTTTCTATGACCCGCAGGAAGGGCAGATTCTCATGGACGGCCGCGATATCAAAAACGCTTCGGTCGCTTCCGTTCGAGGCAACATCTCTATGGTGTTGCAGGATATTTTCCTGTTCAACGGCACGATCGCCGAGAATATCGCCTATGGGGTGGAAAACGCCTCTATGGACGATATCGTCCGCGCCGCGCAGGCCGCCTTTGCGGACGAATTTATCCGCCAGATGCCGGAAGGCTACGAAACCGTTGTCGGCGAGCGCGGCGTGCGGCTGTCCGGCGGGCAGAAGCAGCGAATCTCGATCGCCCGCGCGATTCTGCGCGACACGCCGATTCTCATCCTCGACGAGGCCACCTCAGCCGTCGATACCGAAACCGAGGCGCAGATTCAGCAAGCTATCGACGCTCTGGCCGGGACGCGCACCGTCATCGTCATCGCGCACCGGCTCTCCACGGTTATGAAAGCGGATAAAATTCTGGTTTTGGAAAACGGCCGTATCGTTGAACAGGGTTCGCACCGCGAACTGGCGGCTCAGAACGGCCTGTATGCCAAGCTCTGCCGCGTCCAGTGGGGACAGAGTACGGGGACGCCCGTATAGCCCGCATTCCGCGCCGTCAGGAAACGGAGGCGCGCTTTGAGACAGAGCGTTTGCTTGCCGCCGCGGCCGCAAAGCGGCGACGCGGCGGCAAGCAAACGCCGTTCAGATTCTGCTCAGTCAGCGTTCTCCCAAATTTCTGCAAAAAAAATGCGGTCAGGCTCTTGACAAAAGCCAAAATCGTGGTATAATAAATAAGTATTTGCGGCATGGGGGTGTAGCTCAGCTGGGAGAGCATTACGTTCGCAACGTAGGGGTCGAGGGTTCGAATCCCTTCATCTCCACCAAATAAAGACCGTTATTTTGATACCAAGCGTATCGGAGTAACGGTCTTTTGCTTTGCCCAGGAAACCGCAATGTATTCGCCATATGCAATGAATCGGAAAGCTAACCTGGCAACCGGTGATATCATTGTCCATATTTCTGCCGATCAATTGTCCGCTATTTTGCTTCCAATCCCCCCTTTGGCTGAACAAGGACGCATGATACAGTGCATACATACCATTTACAATCGCATCTAAAAGATAAGAAGCAGTTTTGTTCCCGAAAATCTTTACATCGCTCTAAACAGAGTCTTGCATAATTCATCCGGCATTGCTATAATAACGCTATCCTATACGCATTGCGGGCAACCGGAGGGGGAATTTATATGAGGGATGAAATCAAACGCAGGCTTGAGCAGATCAACGAGCTGTATCCAAAATCGCGGCTTGAGAAGAGCAAGGAGCGCTGGCGCCGGCTCTGGCACGGCGAAAAACCGCTCGACCGTCTGCCCTTTGTGGCTTACCCGCTCACCGTCGCCTATTACGACGATGTGGACACGCCCGAGCAGCGGCTGATGCGCTCTCTGGACGAATTTATCTGGCGCGGCTTCTTTGCCGACGATTTCATCCCGGTGTTCTTTACGGGCTGCCGTCAGGCGACGATTCCGAGCATGTTCGGCGCCAAAGAGGTTGTGGTCGGTTCGGATTATTCCGCTGTGCGGCTGCTTCACACGCCGGAGGATCTCGACCGTTTAGAGCCCGCCAGGGTTTTGCCGGGCAGCCTCGCGGAGAGCTGGCTCCGGATGCAGCAATACTTTGTCGAGGAAACCGACGGACAGATGCCTGTGCATGTGACCGATATGCAAGGGCCCGTCGATGTGGCCGGGCAGCTCTGGGGGTATGACAACCTCCTGGCGGCCGCCTATGTGGATCCCGACCGTTATTTCAGGCTGCTGACCCTGACCTCCGACGCTTTCATTCACTTCTGGAACGCGCAGAAAGAGGTGATCGGGCAGGAGCGCTTCGTCGGTACGCACTTATTCGCATGGGACTGGATTCCCGAGGACTGCGGTGCGACGCTTTCGGCGGACAGCATGGTCATGGTCTCGCCGGACTATTACGAGGCCTATTACGCGCCGTTCCACTCCAAAATCGGCGAAGTCTTCGGCGGCTTCACGGTTCACTCCTGCGGAGATTTTTCCAAAGCCATCCCGGCCATCAACCGGACGCCGCACATCCGCGGCATCAACGCCGGGCAGATGTCGGTGGAGCAGCTCGTCGAAAACGGCATCGACAAGCGGCTTGTCATCATTGCCAACAGCGGAATGGACGACGCCGA
Organism: Clostridiales bacterium; assembly: GCA_003149835.1. GTDB lineage: Bacteria > Bacillota > Clostridia > Oscillospirales > QAMX01 > QAMX01. The sequence continues at coordinate 4,753 of QAMX01000102.1, read as the reverse complement.
CCGCCTGTTCTCGCTGATCAAATCCGAGCACCTCCGCGCCGACGTGACCATTCACCCCTGGCCGTGCAACGAAAACCGCGGCCGGCCGCAGTTCTGGACCAAAGAGGACCGGCTGTTTGTCAAGCGGAATGAAGAGCACCTGCTGGAGCTGGCATCGGTTTGACCCACTCCAAACAACAAAAAACAATAAACCAATGAAAGGTAGAAAAATATGCACAACGACGAATATATGAATAAAATTCTGGGCGGCTACATGGGCAAAAACATCGGCGGCTCGCTCGGCGGCCCCGTCGAGGGCGCCATGCCGCCTCTCAGCCTCACGTTCTATTCCAACTTAGACAAGCTGCCCCTGCCCAACGACGATCTCGATCTTCAGCTCTTAAATCTGCATGCGTTGGAGCAGCACGGCCCCAACCTCACGCCGGACAATCTGGCGGGCGAGTGGCTGGCGCACGTGTTTTTCCCGTATGACGAATACGGCGCGGCGCTGATGAACTTCCGCCGCGGCGTCAAGCCTCCGCTCTCCGGCTGGTTTTCCAACCCGTTTTCCGACTGCATGGGCGCGCCGATCCGTTCTGAGATCTGGGCGATGGTCGCGCCCGGCCAGCCGGATATCGCCGCGCATTACGCCTACAACGACGCGGTCATCGATCATGCCGGCGGCGAAGGCGTTTACGGCGAGGTGCTTTTCGCGGTCATGGAATCCGCCGCGTTCTTCGAAAGCGACAAGGATGCGCTTTTGGACCTCGGTCTCTCCTATATTCCGAAGGAATCCCGCTGCTACGATGCGATTTCCATCGTCAGAGAGGCCTACAAAGACGGAAAATCGTTTGACGAAGCCAGAGACCGGATGCTGGAAAAGCACAGAAACAATAACTTTACCGACGCGCCGCAGAATATCGGCATCACAATTCTCGGCTTTTTATACGGCAGCGATTTTGAAGACGCGCTGCTGAAAACCGTCAACTGCGGCTATGACGCAGACTGCACATGCGCCACGCTGGGCGCTCTGCTGGGCATTCTGTACGGCCGCGAGGCGCTCCCCGAGAAATGGGTTGCCCCGGTCGGCGACGTCATTGCGGTCAGCCCCGAGGTCAAGGGAATCTGCGCGCCGAAGACGATGGCCGAGCTGGCGGAACGCACCCGCATCGCCGCGCAGAAGGTCATGCTGGAATGGAAGCGCGACTTCACGTTTAACGGATCGGCTCGCGCGGACATCTACGTCTCCACCACCGAATACACCTATCATCTGCCGCACGGCGGGATTTGCGACTTTGAAGTCCGGGCGGATTTCAAGGCCGGCGGCCCCTCGATCGCCAAAAACGGCGAAAAGGCCGTTGAGTTCACGTTGATCAACCACACCGACGCAGAGCTGCCGCTCCGGATGCACATGGATTATCCCGATATGATCCGCGCGGATCAGAACGATATAGACCTGAAATTCATGCCGTTTGAAGAGAAAAAGCGCACCGTCGTCTTCCGCCATCAGGGCAACCTCGCCCACCGCTACGACATCTGCTGCCGTTTCAGCCGGCTGCACGACCGCCGCGTCTGGGATACCCGCTCCATTGATTTCACTCTGGTTCCAAAGCTCCGCTTCCTTGTCGAGAGCAACGGCCGCTGCCAGACCATGGATTTCGACAGCAACCGCGTCGCGCCGGCCGGCCTGGAAAAAGCGGACACCTATCTCTTCAAAACCAATATGCTGATTCCGACCGACCGGTTCGTAAAGCTGAACATCGCGACGGAGGATCCGATCACGGTGACGCTGGACGGCGAGGTCTGTCTGAATCTGAACAAGCGCACCATCTATATGCCGGCTTATCACCGTTCCGCGTCGGGCAAAACGCTGGAGCGGGACATGAAGGCGGGGGCGCATACGCTTGAAATCGCCGTCCACACAAAGGCCGATCCGTACTTCGTCGCCGTGGTTTCCTCCGGTATCGAGAGCGCCGATATCGGCGCTTTCTACGGATACACCGACGTTCTCTTCGACGCGGAGTAAAGCGAATTCGTTTTTCCGATACAAATCAGACGCATCAATCAGCAGAAATGAAATGAAAGGTTGAAAACGACTATGTCCAAGGAAGTTATCCGGCTGAATCAGATGGGATACCGCCCGCAGGATCGGAAGATCGCGACCTTCCGCTGCGACGGCGAATATCTGATCATTGACAGCAAAACCATGGAGACCGTCTACAAGGGCACGGCAAGCAAGATCTTTCTCAACGACAAAAACAGCGGCGAAGACGTTTATGTCTTTGACTTCAGCGATTTTACGCAGGAAGGCTCCTACCGTCTTGAAGTCGCCCACCTGTGCCGCTCCGCAATCTTCACCATTTCCAAGCATCCGTACCGGGATGTGAACAGGGGGATGCTCAAAGCGCTGTATTATCAGCGCTGCGGAATGGAGCTCACGCCTGAATATGCCGGTGTGTTTGCCCACAAGATCTGCCATCACGACAGAGCCCTCGATTTGCAGACGCATACGTTCAGAGAGGTTTCCGGCGGCTGGCACGACGCCGGCGACTACGGCCGTTATGTCAACGCGGGCATTAACGCCGTCGCCATGCTCGATATGGCCTATGAGCTCACCCCGCACAGCCTGAACATTTCGTTCGACGTTCCAAACGACAGCGCCAATCTGCCGGACGTGCTCAATGAAATCAAGTATGAAATGGACTTTTTCCTGAAACTGACAAATCCGGACGGCGGTGTGAATCACAAGGTGACCACATGGTCCTTCGGCGGCGCTGTCATGCCGGAAAACGACGTGGGGGAACTGGTAATCTGCGAATGTTCAATGGAGGCGACGGCCACATTTACAGCCGGTGCGCTGATGACGGCGCGGGTATTTGAGCCGTTTGATCCGCAGTATGCGCAGACGCTGAGAGAGGCCGCCTTCAAGGCGTTTGACTGGGTGGAAAAGCATCCGGATTATCCCGGCTTCAAGAATCCGAAAAATCTGTTCACCGGCGAATACGGCGACACCGACCTGCGCGACGAAGTTTTGTGGGCCACCGTGGCCATGTACCGCGAAACCGGAAACGACGAGTATGCCCAGAGAGCCATCCGGATCATCGAGGCGAACCCAACGCTGGATCTGGTCAATCTCACCTGCTGCTGTGTCGGCGGGTTCTCGGCGTATGAGGTTTTCTCGATGGAAAACCCGAATCAGCAGCTGTATGATCTCTACAAGGCCGCTTTCATCAAGCGCTGCGACGAATTCATTTCGATTGCCTCTCAGGAGGGCTTCGGCGTCCCGCTGGAGTATAAGGACTACACATGGGGCAGCAACGTCACGCTGCTGTACCGGGCGGTCGCTCTGATTCTGGGCTACAAGTATTTCGGAAACAAAACCTATGAAGAGGTGGCGCTGAGATCGCTCGGCTACATCTTCGGCGAAAATCCGACGGGCTTTAGCTATGTGACCGGTTTCGGCGCATTCCCCTACAACTATCCGCACCACCGCCCGAGCGATTCTGACGGAGTCGAGCAGGCGATTCCCGGGCTTGTCTCCGGCGGCCCGAACGTGTTCAAAAACGACACGTTCCTAGAAAAATTCTTAGCGCCCGACACGCCGCCGGCAAAGTGCTTCATCGACGACGCCGCGTCCTATTCCGGAAATGAGATCACGGTTTATTGGAACACCGCGGCTGTTTTCCTTGCCGCTTGGTTTGACGACTAAAATATCCCCGGTAAAATACCGAATTAAAAAAGGAAACGGACGTCAAAATGATATGTACCCCCAATACTGGGTGTCCAGTATTGGGGGTACATATCATTTTGGGCGGCCTTCGCGCTGTTTGTTTTTTCGTATGGATTTGTTTTCTCTTTCGCCGGCGTTTACCGTTGAATTTATACGTTTAGCTTTTTCCGGATCTCTTTCAGCAGCTCCGCGACCTCCTGCCTGTCCTCGGCGTGCTTTTGCAGGTATTCCTCCGACTTCTCTTGCAGCACTCCGAAAAATTCCTCGTTTGTCAGAAAGATCGCCGTGTCCTCTTCCTCTGCGGGATAGTCATAGTAAAACATGACTCCGCTGTCGCCGAAGTATTCTTCGTCGTCCTTCTCCACCTCACTGGCAAAGTGAAACCTTATTTCTTCGTCTTGTGCTATCCCCTCTAACTGCGCGTTCCTTTGCAACGAAGGGATATACTTCTTCATGTTCCAATTGATAAGTATAAAATAGAAATCATCAACTAACCGTTTTCCCTTCTCATCGTCACTATACTGTAAATATCTTGTGTCTGAATACATTTTTCTCTTCCTTTTTTAGTTACTCTAACATTTATTCTAACATTGGAAAAAAATTGGTGATCTCACCAGTCTCTAAATTGAGATAACCCTTGAACTTCAAACCATTCTTTGCATATCCCCATATTCCTCTGCCTTTGATCCGTCCTGCCAAAATCCCCTCTTCCATCGCCTCGATTCCCCATTGGCGCATTTGCTCATCCGAGATCACCGCAGGATCGTACACCGTTTTCGGATAATCAATCCTTTTATACTGCCCCGGAATGACTTCCAATTTTCCCGACGCCCCGTACTCCCTTCTCGGAATCCGGTACTCGATTTCATATACGCCTTTGATTTCCGGGTGCTCCGTCACTCGGATTACGCAGTCCTCCACACTGAAACCCGCTTCTCTCAGCGCGCCCTCAAACGCACTCCGGTTATGACCGCCGATTACGCCTCTCTGTTTGCTATCTATTTTTCCCTCCGTCATGTGTGTTGCGTAGCCCTCTCCAAGCGA
>QAMX01000051.1 GCA_003149835.1 Clostridiales bacterium | reverse complement strand
AAAGAGGATATCGCGCGCGTCCAGACGTTTTTAGCGGAAAAATACCCCGAGATTTCCTTTATCCCGACGGACGGAGGCTATCTCGAGGTTCTGAAAAAAGGCGTCAACAAGGGGACGGCGCTTTTAAAGCTGGCCGATTATTTGGGGATTGACCATCGCCACGCCTATGCGGTCGGCGACGGTTATAACGACGTCGATATGCTCAAAGCGGCGCGGCTCGCCTTCGTCCCCGCCAACGGCGACGAATACGCGCGCGCCTGCGCCGATCATATCGTCCGCTCCAACGAGGAAGACGCGGTGGCGCATGTGATTGAGCTGCTGACGGAACGCTATCGGAAAGAGCGGACGGAATAGAACCTGCCCCGCCGCTCGGTACATATCGGTACATAGACCTTTTTCCGCCGGCATGGGGAAAGCGCGGGCGATTCTCAAACAAAACAAACGCCGGCCGGCTCCGCAGCCTGCTGCAAGGCGCTCAGGAGCGGGGGTCAGCCGCGGTCAAGCACGTCGTAGGGCGAGAGGAGCGCAAGCAGCGGCTCGCGCGGCACTCCGTGCTGGGTGATGAAAAGAATTTTCAGCTTATGGTTGCGGTCATAGGCGTTGTCGAACATCTCGCCGGCGTCGTCGAGCGTCGCCGTTTCGGGCAGGAACTGATAGACTTTGCCGAGCGATCGTTCAATCGGCAGGAATTCGGAGAATTCGGCCAGCGTCGTCGCTTCGGTGATCGTCAGGCTGCGGTTTTGGAGCAGCGCTTCAAAGAGAACGTTTTCGGAAAAAACGCCGGTCACCGCGCCCTGGGATAAAAGCGGCACATGGCTGACGCCCTTAGCCTGCATGGCGCGCGTCAGCGCCAGCAGGGAGTCGCTGGGCTTGGCCGAGAGGATTTTGGCGCGCGGCGTCGCCCGCGAGCGCGCCATGGGCGGCGTCTCGATCATGGCGAGAATCTTTTCAAGAAAAGCGATCGCCGCGTCGCTCGGCGTAACGGCGAAATCCCCGTCGATGCGCACCTCGTGCGAAAGGAGATTCCGCACCTCGCGGCAGCAGTCGAATTCGTTGCGGTAACGCGCGAAGCGCGGATGGTTGGAGAGCCGCAGAACGACGCTGCCGCGCGCGTTGTCGCCGACGACCTTGACCGCGGCGTTTTCAAGCCGTTTATACAGCTCTAAAAAGGAATCGGTTTTTGTATTCGGCATGGAAAAACTCCTTTGCGTGACGAGGGGCGGGCTTTGTCAGGCGAAATGAAAAGCGTCTGGCAAGGCGGCTCAGAGCATGAGCGTCCCGTTGATGTTGAGGTGGAAAACGAGGCCTAAATACTCGGCTGCGCGGCGGCTCATCAGCATACGGTTGAGAAAGATTTCAAAATAGTCCATCACCGCGCAGATCGCCGTGTCGATTTGAAGGCGGAGCGTGATCTCTTTCTTCTCCGCGTCGAGCTCGAGCGCGCTGGAAACTGCGGCGTAGTTGACGCGGTCGTGAATGTCGCTGATGAAGCCGCCGTCGGCGGTCTTCAAAGGGCGGACGCGCGTCCGCCGCACGTCGCTCTTATCAGCGAGCACGAGCGCCGCTGCGACCGCGTTGACCGGCTGACCGGACAGCTCGTCGTGGTTGCCGATGGCGGCGCAGACCAGCGCGATGTCGGCGGGGTCGGCGCCGAGCGAGGTGAGCAGGGAAAAGCTCAGAGAACCGCCGGTCAGCGCGTGGCTGTCGCGGTTGACCATGTTGCCGATGTCGTGCAGATATCCGGCGATCCGCGCCAGCTCGACGGTATGCGCGTCATAGCCGAGCTGCTCTAAAATCTCTGCCGAGGTGAGAGCGGCTTTGGTCGCGTGCGCGAAGCCGTGTTCGGTATAGCCAATCGTGCCGAGAGCGTCGTTCCCGGCGAGGATATAGGTGTTGACCGCGCTGTTGGCGCGGATGGCGTCATAGGTAATCTCCATATCAAAAAAGTTCCATTTCTCCGCCGCGGTGATGGGTCAAACGGGAATTTGCGGCGGCAATCGCCCGTTTTGCGGAGACGGCCGCGCCGGTAACGGGAGCCGCTCCGCATGCGCAGAGGCAGATGACTGAAATTCTATATTCATTTTACTATGATGCCCTGCGCTTGTCAAGAAAAATCCGACGCCCTGCAAACGCGCGCCGCATTTGAAGCGCGCCGAACGTCTCGCGCGCTTGGAATTTTTTACAGGGTATGATATAATAAAGAGACCCCTCTTCGAAGGCGCGGCGAGACGGCGCTTCTGCAATCGGCCGTCTGGTATGCCGCGGCTGTGCGCGGCCGGATTTTCCCGCGCGGTGTTGTAAAATTCTGAACATATGGATACAGCCAGGATTTCGATCATATGGTTCTTTGGGATCATGGGCGTTCCTTCCGCCGCAGGCCGCCTGATTTGGATCGTTGACCCCAAAAGCGGCGGGGAAACGAGGACTTGATGAAAAAGCAATCAATCTGCGTGATCTTTGGCGGCGTTTCGCCGGAGCATGAGGTTTCCTGCCGCTCCGGCGCAATGGTGCTTGAACACATCGACCGCGAGCGCTATGACGTCTGGCCCGTCGGCATTCGTAAGGACGGCGCATGGCTGCTGACAACGGATTGTCCCGACAAGGTTCGCTCCGGCGCGTGGACGGATGAGCCGCAAAATCGCCCCGTCGTCTTTTCTCCTTCGCGCCTGAGCGGCGAGGCGGGGCTGTTGGTGGACGGCGAGTGGCGCCGCCCCGACTGTGTATTCCCGATTTTGCACGGAGAAAACGGCGAGGACGGCAGTATGCAGGGACTCTTTACGCTGGCAGGGATCCCCTTTGTCGGCTGCGGCGTCACCGCGTCGGCGCTGTGTATGGACAAAATTTATACCAAGATGATCTGCTCCTGCGAAGGCATCGCGCAGGCCGAGTGGGTCGCCGTCACCGATCCGGAAGAGACGGCCGAAGCCGCGGCCGCGCGTGTCGAGGCGCGCTTTGCCTATCCGGTATTTGTCAAGCCTGTGAACACCGGTTCATCGGTCGGCGTTTCAAAAGCCAAAGACCGGGCGGCGCTGATCGAGGCGATTTCGCTGGCGCGGCGGTATGACAGCCGCGTGCTCGTCGAAGAGTTTATCGACGGCTTCGAGCTGGAAACGGCGGTTCTGGGCAACGGGGCGGAGATCGTTTCCGGCATCGGCCAAATCGTCCCGACGCAGGAATTTTATTCCTATGACGCCAAGTACAACGACGAGACGAGCGCGCTCGTCTTCGACCCGCCGATTCCCGCGGAGAAAACCGCCGAGCTGCGGCGGACCGCGGCGCGCGTTTTCCGGCTGCTCGGCTGCCGGGGGCTTTCCCGCGTCGACTTTTTCCTGCGAAAAAGCGACGGGCAGGTCATTTTCAACGAGATCAATACGCTTCCGGGCTTTACGAGCATCAGTATGTATCCGAAGCTGATTGAGCGCCTCGGCATCTCCAATACCGAGATGATCACGCGCCTGATCGAAGCGGCGCTGACGCGGCAGGGAGGGTGTGCGGCGCATGGATAACCGCCCGATCGGCGTGTTCGACAGCGGGCTGGGCGGACTGACGGCTGTCAAGCAGCTCCGGCGGCTTCTGCCGGAGGAGGATATCATCTATTTCGGCGACACCAGCCGCCTGCCGTATGGAACGCGCTCCGAGGAGACGATCCGCAGGTATGCCGTCTCGGATATGAATTTCCTGCTCAGCCATAATATCAAGCGCATCATCGTCGCCTGCGGCACAGTCAGCGCCGTGGCGCTGGAGCTGCTGCGGGCGCGTTACCGGATTCCGATTCAAGGCGTGATCGACGCGGCGGTTCCCGCCGCCGTCAAAGCGACGCGCAACCAAAAGATCGGCGTTATCGGCACGGCCGCGTCGATCCGCTCCGGAGCGTATGCAAAGCTGCTTGCGGCCTCCGCTCCGCAGGTCGAAACGGTCGGCGTCGCCTGTCCGCTGCTGGTGCCGTTGGTCGAAAACGGCCGCTGGGACGCCGGCGACATCGTCGTGCGGACGGTGCTTTTGGAATATCTGGAAAAGATTCTCGATTTCGGCGCGGACACGCTGATTCTCGGCTGTACGCACTATCCGCTGCTGGCGGACGCCGTCCGGGCTCTGACGGAGAACCGGCTTGCGCTGATCGACCCGGGCGCCGAGGCCGCGAAATGCCTTGCGGAGCGGCAGCGCGAAGAGGGGACGCAGGCGGAGCACGGCCGCAGGGGCGAGCTGCGGCTGTATGTCAGCGACACCGACGACGGTTTTTCCGAGCGGGCGCGGAGCTTTCTTGAAATGGACGTCGACGGCCTCTGCGAACAGATCGATATCGAGCGTTATTGACGGACGCACGAAGGAAAAAACGGATGGAAAACGCAAAGGAGAAGAGAGCCGCCGTGCGGATTTGGGCCGACGGCGAGCGATACGCCGTCAGCGGCGTTTTGACCGAGGAGGAAGGGCGCTGCGCGCTTCTTTATGACGAGCCGGGACTGGACGGAAGCCCGACGCGCTTTGTATTCGACGGCGCGTCCGCGCGCATGGAGCGCGGCGGGGCCTATCCGGCGGTATTGGAATTTGCGGCGGGACAGACTTTTCACGGCGAATACGGATCGCCGTTCGGGACCGCGCGCCTGTCGGTGCGCACCGAGCGCCTTTCCGTCGCGGCCATAGGGAACGGCTGGCGCATGGAGCTTTTCTACGCGCTCTGCTGGAACGGCGGGGCATGGGAACCGCACGAGCTGAGCCTGGCCGTCACGGTATAAAGCTTTAAGCGATTCAGACCTGATTTTTATAAATAGGGGAAATTACAGATGATTCGGAACAATATGTACAAAACGGCGAAGGAGACCTTTGAGGAACTCGTCTATGCGGCGTATCGCGCCGCCGTCGCCGCAGGCGAGCTGCCCGACGCGGAGACGGCGCGGCCGGCGGTCGAGGTCCCGCGCGACGCTCAAAACGGCGACCTCTCGTCGACCTTCGCGCTTGCGGCCGCTAAGCCCCTCCGGCAGGCGCCGAAAAAGATCGCCGAGGCGCTGTTGGCGCACATGGAGGAAAACGCGCTGTTCGCCGGATATTCCGTGGCCGGCCCGGGCTTTCTCAACGCGCGTTTCAGCGACGAATGGTATCGCTCGGTGCTTGAATCGGCGGATGCGGGCGGCGAACGATACGGTCAGGACGACATCGGCGGGGGCAAGCGCGTCATGGTGGAGTTCGTCTCCGCCAACCCGACCGGCCCGATGCATCTGGGCAACGCGCGCGGCGGCGTCATCGGCGACACGATCGCGTCGGTGCTCGACCGCGCCGGATATCAGGCGTGGCGCGAGTTTTATGTCAACGACGCCGGAAACCAGGTCGATAACTTTGCCCGCTCGATCGAGGCGCGCTATATCCAGCGCCTGCGCGGCGAGGACAGCGTCGAATTCCCCGAAAACGGCTATCACGGCGACGACATCAAAGAGCTGGCCGACGAGCTCGTCGCGCTCTACGGCGATACGTATCTGTCCGCCGACGAGGAGACGCGCCGCAGCGACATGCAGATCTTCGGCCTGAAAAAGAACATTGAACGCATGAAAAAAGACCTCGCGCGCTACAACATCAATTACGACTGCTGGTTTTACGAGTCGTCGCTGCACGACAGCGGTTATGTGAAAGAAACCGTCGATCTGCTCGAAGAGCGCGGCATGCTGTACGAAAAGGACGGGGCGCGCTGGTTTAAGGCTTCGGCGTTCGGCGCGGAGAAAGACGAGGTCATCGTCAAATCCAACGGCTTCTACACCTACTACGCCGTCGATATCGCCTATCACCGCAACAAGTTCTGCGAGCGCGGCTTTGACAAGGTGATCGACGCGCTCGGCGCCGATCATCACGGACACACCGTCCGTTTCCGCGCCGGTATCGACGCATTGGGCATCGATCCGGACCGGCTTGAATTCATCCTTTTCCAGCTCGTCGATCTGAAACAGAACGGCGAATCCGTCCGCATGTCAAAGCGGACGGGAAAGATGATCTCGCTTTCCAACCTCCTCGACGAGATCAGCGTCGACGCGGCGCGCTTCTTCTTCAACATGCGCCAGTGCAGCACGCACTTGGAATTCGACCTCGACCTCGCGGTTCGCCAGGACAGCGACAACCCGGTCTACTACGTCCAGTATGCGCATGCGCGTATCTGCTCGCTGCTGAAAAAGCTCGCGGAATCGGGCCTGTCGCCGACGGCGATTTCCAAACTCGACATGGCGGTGCTCGCCGAGCCGTCGGAGCGGCTGCTCGTCAAGCAGATCGCCATGCTGCCTGAGGAGATCCGACTCGCCGCACGGGACTTGGAGCCGTACCGCATGACCAAATATCTGATCGATCTGGCGACGGCGTTCCACAGCTTTTATACGGAGGTCAACATCAAGTCGGCCGAGCAGCGCGTCGCATGCGCCCGCCTTGCGCTCGCCGACACGACGCGCGCGGTGCTCAAAAACGTTCTGACGCTGCTGAAAATCTCGGCGCCGGAGCAGATGTGACGGCTGCGGCGTGAAGCGGAGGACGGGACAATGAACTTTATGTGGAAAGACGGACGCCCTGTGATTTTAGACGGCGCGACGGGCATGAATCTGCAAAAGGCGGGAATGCCTGCCGGCGTATGTCCGGAGCAGTGGGTGATCGAGCACCCCGACGCGCTCAAAGCGCTGCAACGCGATTTTGTCCGCGCCGGTTCAAACGCGGTCTATGCGCCGACCTTCGGCGCCAACCGCGTCAAGCTCAAAAAATACGGGCTGGACGGCCGGACGGCGGAGATGAACCGGGAGCTGGTCGCGCTGTCGCGCGAAGCCGTCGGCGAGGGCGTCGCCGTGGGCGGAGATATGACCTCGCTGGGGCTGTTTATCGAGCCGTTTGGGACGGAATCGTTCGACGACATCGTCGAAATCTACCGGGAACAGGCGCAGGCGCTCTCCGAGGCCGGGGTGGATTTTTTCATCGCCGAGACGATCATGCAGCTTTTTGAGGCGCGCGCGGCGCTTTTGGCCGTGCGCAGCGTGTCGGACAAGCCGTTTTTCGTCTCGATCACCGTCGAACAAAACGGCCGTATGCTCGGCGGCACAGAGCCGCTCGCCGCGCTCAGCGTCATGCAGGGCATGGGCGCGGACGCATTCGGCCTCAACTGCTCCGACGGCCCTGCCGAAATCGCCGCGATTATCGAGTCGATTGCGCCGTATGCGCAGATCCCTCTGCTCGCCAAGCCGAACGCGGGGATGCCCTGCGTCGGCGAGGACGGCAGTTCGCACTACCATATGACGCCGGAAGCGTTCGCCGCCTATGCGCCGCGCCTGACCGCTGCGGGCACGGCCTATCTGGGCGGCTGTTGCGGGACGGAGCCTGTACATATTGCGGCTCTCGCCGCGGCCTGCGCGGCGCAGACGGTCGCGCCGCCGCGCGCCGCCGCGGCTTTCGCCGCCACGGACAAAGCGGCGTTTGTATTCGACGCGCCGCCGCCGCTGCGGCCTGCGGAGAACGAGAGCGCTTCCATGGCGGACGCGATCGCCGACTGCGAAGCCGACGACGGAGAGGTCGTATTTCTGCGCCTGCGCAGCGAGGAGGACGCGGCGGAATTTCAGGAAAACCAGTATCTGCTGCGCAATCCCATTTGTCTGCTGACAAATGAAGCCGCGCTTCTCGACCGCGCGCTTTTTGCGTATCAGGGCCGCGCCTTTGTCTCGGCCGACGGATCGACGGACAGCGCTCTCGCGGAGGCGGCGCGGAAATACGGGGCGATCCTGATTTGAATCAAAACGGGAGGAGCGCCGCGGGACGGTGCAACAAGCCGCTGCGGACTATCCCGTCGGGTTGTGGAGAAAAGGAATGAAAATTGTCTTCGTCAGACACGGAGATCCCAATTATGCGCAGGACTGCCTGACGGAACTCGGACGCCGACAGGCTTGGAAAGCCGCCGAAAGGGTCGCGCGCGAGGGGATCGATAAAATTTATGCCTCCACCTGCGGCCGGGCGATGGAGACGGCGGCCTATGCCGCGGAGCGCCTCGGCATGGACGTCACGGGTCTCGACTTCATGCGGGAGATCGGCTGGGGCGGAGAGGATGGACTCGTCTGCAACGGGCATCCGTGGAGTTGCGCCGACGACGTGCTTCTGAACGGCGGAGATCTGCGCGGCGACGGCTGGCGGGAACATCGCAATTTCAAAAACAACCGTGTGCTGCAATATGTGGACGCCATTCCGCCGGCGTTTGACCGGCTGCTCGCGCGGCACGGCTATGTTCGGGAAGGCCGGCTGTACCGGTGCGTCGGAGACGGCCATGAGACGATCGCGGTATACAGCCATCAGGGCTCCTCGTCCGTGGCGATTTCGCATCTTCTCGGCCTGTCGTTTGCGCAGTTTTGCGCCCTTTGTCCGCTGGAACTGACGTCGGTATCCGTGATATCCCTCTGCGCCCCGCACGGGGCGCTGGCTGTGCCGCGAATTGAAATTCTCAACGACGCGCGGCATATTGGCGGCGCGGACGCTCTGAACGCAATCGGATAGACCGGCGGGCGGCCTGCCGGGGAAAACGCGGCGGATCAAACGGAGAGGAGAACAGACATGCGGCTGGTGATTCTGACAGCCCTCGGTATTGGCGGCGCGACCGTCGCCGGCGCGCTTTTGGGCTTTTGTTTTCAAAAAATTCCGCACCGGTGGAACGACGGGATCATGGGTTTTGCATCCGGCGTCATGCTGGCGGCGGCGGTGATCGGCCTGATCCTTCCGGCGGCGGAGCTGACGGGCGCGGCCGGAATCTGGCAGGTGGTCGCCGGAATCCTGACCGGCGCCGTCTTTCTGAACCTGATGGACAGGCTGACGCCGCATCTGCACCGGCTTTCCGGTTTGGACAAGGAGCGGCACAGAGAGACTCCGTCGCTGAACAAGGTGCTGCTGTTCGTGATGGCCATCGCCATCCATAACCTGCCGGAAGGTCTGGCCGCCGGCGTAGGTTTCGGCGGCGAAGATGTCGGCAGCGCCGTTACGGTGGCGCTCGGCATCGCCCTGCAAAACATTCCAGAGGGCATGATCATCATTTCCCCGATGCTGCTGGCCGGTATGAAAAAAAGCCGAACCTTCCTGCTCGCCGCTGCGACGGGGCTGGTAGAGGTGGTCGGCACGTTTATCGGCTATTTTGCGGCGACGCTTTCGAGCGCGGTGCTGCCGTTCGCGCTGGCGTTTGCCGGAGGCACAATGCTCTATGTCATCAGCGACGAGATGATCCCGGAGACGCATTCTCACGGATATGAGAGACTGGCGACCTATTCGCTGCTGATCGGCTTTATGCTGATGCTTGTGATGGATGCGGTGATCGCGTAACCGGCGCGTTCGGATCCGTTTCTTGAAGCGGCCGGAACCGCGTGACGGACGAGCGAATACGGCAAAACGGACAATGAGGAACCCCGTGATCGAAATACAGAGAGCCCCGGATTGCGCAGACAGCGCAATCCGGGGATTTTTTGCATGAGAAACGGAGACAAGTGCGTTGAAAATACGAAAATCGCGGCAGAAAGTCGCGTTCGGAGACAGGCGGAAACCACATGCCGGACTCGCTCTGCCATCTTTCGCCTGCGCCAAAATTTGCCGCGCGGCGTTCTAAGCGGGACATGCCGGCAATATTTATGAACCATACGAGAGGAAGCGGAGGGAAGAACCATGCGGCTGATTGCCAAAAGCATTGTGCGGCAGGGAACGGCGCCGGCCGTTTCGGCGCAGGTGACGCGCGTATTCGACTGTCTGCCGCCGGAGATGAAGCGGGCGGCGCTGTTTATGCCGGAACAGGAACGAAATCGCCTCGAAGAAATCCGTCTCCGCGCCGGAAGGGAAATGACCGTTACGGTTGACGGCTGTGAAAGGGTTCTGTCACGTGACGGCCGTTTGTATGAGACCGACGGTCTCGGCCGGGGCATTGTCTGCCCCGCCGAATATATCCAGTATACCGTTGAAAAAGCTTCCGACGGCTTTGTGTACAGCGCCGAGGAGACGATCCGGCAGGGCTTTATTACGCTGCGCGGCGGTCACCGCATCGGTTTATGCGGCCACGCCGTTACGGCAGGCGGGGAGATCTCGGCGATCAACGGGTTCAGCTCGGTCTGTATCCGCGTCGCACGGGATATCGAAGGGATCAGCGCCGAGGGCGCCGAGGCCGTCTGCGGCGGCGGCCGTCTGAACAACACGCTGATTATCTCTTCGCCGCTGACGGGCAAAACGACCTATCTGCGCGACCTGATCCGGGAGCTTTCTAAACGCCGCATCCGCACGGGTATCTGCGACGAGCGCAGCGAGATCGCAGCGCTCGTCGCGGGCGAACCGCAGTTTGCCATCGGGCATTTCATCGACGTCATCGACGGCTGCCGGAAATCCGACGCCGCAATGCTTCTGCTGCGCGCCATGTCGCCGCAGGTGATCGCCATGGACGAGATCACCGCGCCCTGCGATGTGGAGGCGATCTGCCGTGCCGCCAACTGCGGGGTGTCCGTTGTCGCCACGGCTCACGCCGACGACGTGCGAGAGCTGTACCGGCGGAGAATCTATGCGCCGCTGTTGGAAAACCGTATTTTTTCGCGGGTGCTGCACCTGACCCGGCAGGGCGGAGAACGCGCCTGCGCCGTCTACGAGGTAACGGACGGAGACGCGCCGTGCTGATACCGAAATAGCGAGGGAAGGGGAAATCGCCTTGAACGCACGGGGAATCGCCGGCTTTCTGCTCCTGCTTCTGTCCGGCGTACTGCTGGGCTTCCGCGCCAAACGCCGTGTGCTGCGCCGCGCCGCTTCGCTGAGGGGCATAGCGGTCGCGTGCGCGATGATGGAGAGCGAGATCTCCTTCGCGCGCACGCCGCCGGCTGAATTGACAAGGAAGCTGGCCGCGCAGGGCAACGAGGCGGGCGTATTTTTCAAAGGGGTCTGCGGCGGCATCTCCGCCGGCCTGAGCCCGTGGGAGGCGTGGCGCGCGGAGCTGAAAAATGCCGGGGAAACGCTCGGTATGAACGCCGCGGAAGCCGCTGAACTCGAAGCGGTGGGACGCGCGCTCACCTGTCTGAACAGCGAGGCGGCGCAGAAATCAATGGCGGCGTCCGCAGAGACCTTCCGCGTATGGGCGGATACGGCGGAGCGTGAACAAAAAAACGAAGCCAAGCTCAAACAGACGCTGTGGGTGACGGCGGCGCTGCTGACCGGTATCCTGCTGCTGTAAGGGCGGGCAAAAATTTTTATGATCGTATTTGTCATCCGCGGCGTTTGCAGCTGCGGCCGAAAGGTTCAAGACGTATGACAAACTATGGAATCGGAACGGGAGAGGATCGAATTTGCAGGTCGATTTGATTTTCAAGATTGCCGCCGTGGGGCTTCTTGTAGGTTTTCTGAATATGGTGCTGACGCGCGCGGGGCGCGACGAACAGGCGCTGATGATGACGATCGCAGGTCTGATCATCGTCATGCTCGTGCTGCTGGAACAGGTTGGGCAGTTGTTTACGACAATTCGCCAGATCTTTACGTTCTAAACCATGGAAGAAGCAGTGCGCTACACGTCGTTTGCGATTGCGGCGGTTCTCTGCGCGGTGTTAATCAAGAAGGCCGAGCCCTCTTACGGCTTTATGCTGACGCTGACGGCCTCGATCTGCGTCTGCGTCGCGGCGATGGCGGCGCTGTCCGTGCTGGCCGACTACGCGAGGGAAACGGAGGATCTTTTCAAGGGTGCGGAAGGCGCAGTTGAAATCCTGATCAAAATTCTCGGCATTACCCTGACGACCTGCTTTGGCGCACAGGTCTGCCGCGACTGCGGGGAGGGTTCGCTCGCTTTTCAGCTCGAACTGCTCGGCGGGGCGCTGGGGCTCATCAACGCGCTGCCGCTGCTGTCCGGCGTGCTCGCAATTTTGCGCTCGTTTATGGGATGAAAACAGAGAGCCGAAAGGCGGAGAATACAGATGAAATGCTTTAAGCTTATGGCAGTGATCTTGGCTTTCCTGCTGCTGACCATGCCCTGCGCCGCGGCGTTTGACGGTGAAGAGGAGACGGACGGACTTTATCACTATCTGCCTGAGGACGAGGCGGCAGTCGTTCAGGAAGCCAAAACCGGAACCGGTTACGATCTGAACAGGGGAATCAGCGGACTGATCGAAAAGATGTATGCGGAAATGGGCGGCATATTGAAGAAAGGGTTGTCCTCGGCGGCCTGCCTGCTGGCCGTCAGTCTGCTTTGCAGCCTTGCGGCGCTCTGGATCGGAGACAAAAGCTCCTTTGGCGCGTATACCGTGAACAGTGCCGCCGTCGGCACGGTGCTGGTAGTCGGCGCGCGGGAACTCGGTTCTGCCTTGGGTCAGGCGACCGAGCTGTTGAATGAGCTGAATGTGTTTTCCAAAGCGCTGCTGCCGGCGATGACCGCCGCCGGCGCCGCCGCTGGCGGCGGCGGCGCGGCCATTGCCAAACAGGGCGCGGCGCTTTTGTTTGCGGATGTGCTGATTACGCTGTTCGTTCAGGTGTTTATCCCTATGACATATGTGACGCTGGCGCTGCGGGCCGTCGGCATTTTATCGCAAAATACCTTTTTTACGCGGTTCAGCGCCTTTATCAAAAACACGGCGTCGCTCGTCATCCGCACGCTGCTGACGCTCTATCTCGCCTATATCTCGGTGATGGGGCTGGTTGGGTCGGCGGCGGATACACTGGCGAAAAAAGCGGCGAAGACCGCGGTCTCCGCGGGCATTCCCGTTGTCGGCGGCGTGCTGACAGAGGCCGCGGAGTCAATCTACGCGGGCAGCGCAATGATCAAAAATACGCTCGGCGTTTTCGGCGTTCTGGCGATTCTGAGCTGCGCTTTGTTGCCGCTGCTGTCGACCGGCGTCTCTTATCTGGCGCTGCGCGCCGCCGCGGCACTGGCGCAGAGCGCGCAGGAACACGGCGGACGCGAGGCCATTGACGCGGTGGCGGACGCGGTCAGCATAGTCTTTGCCATGTGCGCCGGCGCAGTAGCGCTCTTGCTGCTGACCGTGATCATCTGCATGAAGACCGCGATCTGATAACTGCGGTTTACAGGCGCAGCCGGACAGCGGAACAACAGATAAGAAACGGGAACGGATGGGAGCGCAGGGATGATACAAAAGCTTGGCGTATGGTTGGTGGGGGTCGCCGCCGCGGGGCTGGTCGGCTCCGTCGTCACGGCGGTCACGCCGGAAAAAGGGAGAAAGACGGTAAAATTCGCGTGCGGCCTGCTCGTGGTCTTTTTGATTTTGCTGCCGGTGCGTTCGCTCAGCGGATTTTCCCTGCCCGATGTCCTTGCAGATTATGAGGCGGCGCTGTCACAGCGCATTGAGAGCGTCAGCGCGGGCGTGGAGGAAAACGCCGAGGCGATCACGGTGCGCACGGCGGAGGCGTTTCTCAATGAAAAGCTGGCGGAGATGGGTATTTTGGCGGAGGTATCCCTGAAAATGGGAACCGACGAGGCAGGGCGGCGGATCCTGTATTCCGCCTCTGTCAGCTATGAGCTGACGCCGGACGAGGGAGAGATCCGACAGGCCGGCGAAATGATTGAGGCGCAGACAGGCATTCCTCTGTCTCGCCAGCGTCACGGGTAGAGAAGGGCGGTGTTTGACAGTGAAATGGAAGGATGTCTTCAAAGACCGGGAAAAGCTCCTCGCGTTTTTGAAAAAAAATAAGCTGATTCTGCTGATCGGCCTGGTCGGTCTTGTCCTGTTGCTGATACCGGTCGGCAGCGGCGGCAGCGACGCGCCGGTGATCGCCGAGACGGAAACGGAGACGTTTTCGGTCGAGGCGTTTGAAAAAAAGCTGGAAGACATTCTCTCGGACGTAAAAGGCGCAGGCAGCGTCCGCGTCATGCTTTCTCTGAAAAACGGAACCGAATCCGTGTATGCGACCAACGACAGCACCAGTCTGAAAACCGACGGTTCGGAGACGGCGCAGAGCAGCGACCGGACGGTCGTCATGCAGTCGCAGGGCGGCGTCAGCACGCCGGTAGAGGAAAAGCGGATTTACCCGCGCTTTTCCGGCGCCGTCGTCGTCTGCGACGGCGCCGGAAAGTCAAGCGTAGAGCTGATGATCATCCAGGCTGTCGCGTCTGTGACGGGGCTGACGACGGATAAAATCAGCGTTCTGCCGCGAAAGTGAACGAAAACGCCGTGTAAACGCTGCGGGCGGCGGGAGCGGGGAAAGGGCCCGGAGCGCGTTCCCAGCGTCGCCTGTTTGCGCTCCTGCCGCCGGAACGGTGGACGGAAATAAAAAAATCCCTGATTTCAGCGTTTCCGTGGTATAGTTTCCCTTCTGGCACAATAAAATTTTAGTGTAAAATTACATATAAAAAGGAAGGTATCATATGAAGTTCAAGAAGAGAACCGCTGTCGCCGCCGTCGTCGCAATGCTCGTATGCCTCGCCGTGTATCTGAATTGGAGCTATCAGCGCGGGATGGATGGAGATCAAAACGTTTCCGGCGAACCGCAGGATGTCGTCAGCGACGAGGCGCGGCTGCTCGGTCAGCTGACCGAGGTCGACGGAGAAGGCGAGCCGAACGACGGCGCGGACGAGGTAAACGGAAAAATTCAAGAATACTTTGCGCAGCTCCGCGTGACGCGGCAGCAGGCGCGAGACGAGGCCATAGGCGTGCTGGAAACGACGACGACCGACGAGAGCATCAGCCTTGAATCAAAGGAGGTCGCCGTGGCCAGCATCTCTAAAATCGCAAATAACGCCGTCACTGAAGCGCGTATCGAGTCGCTCGTGCTCGCAAAGGGTTACAGCGACTGCGCCGTTTTCCTCAACGACGACAGTCTGAGCATCGTCGTAGCGCCGGTGGAAGGCGGATTAAAGAGCGAGGACGCCATCCGGATCAAGGATATCGCGGTCAGCGAGACCAATATCGGCGTTCAGAATATCAGAATTATTGAAGCGCGGGTGGGATAACGCCAGGCCGCAGCAAGGAAACCGTGCCGCTATCAGGCGGCGCGGTTTCCTTTTTTTTGCGCCGGCCGGTTCCGGCAGAAAAATCTCGCTTTTTCGGACAAGTTGTGATATAATAAAATTACAGAAAGACGGCCGCTTCTGGGCGGGGTAGCCCGATTCCCGGCGGCTCGGGCGCTTGACAAATGGCCGGATCAGAAACCGGCGCAGCCAAAGAGCCGCTGCGCCTGTGCGGCAGCGTCCGGAACATTGCGGGAAATTTATGGTATGATGGGATTACGCCGATCGGAGGCGGAGAGCGGGCATAGTCGCCGCGGCCAGTGCGGAGCGGCCGCTTCCCAAAAGGATGGAGCAGCGTATGGAACAGATTCTGACGTTTATCAAGAACTCGATCGCATGGATGCGTTGGCAGGATATCCTCGATATTCTGCTGGTCGCGTTTATTTTTTATAAACTCATCAAGCTGATGAAGGATTCAAGCGCTGGACAGGTTTTGAAAGGGATCATCATCATTCTGATCGCATATCAGATTTTCGGCTGGCTCCAGCTGAACGTCATCTATTATATCCTGACGGCGACGCTGCAAATCGGGGTCATCGCTCTGATTATTC
Source organism: Clostridiales bacterium (assembly GCA_003149835.1). Lineage (GTDB taxonomy): Bacteria > Bacillota > Clostridia > Oscillospirales > QAMX01 > QAMX01. The sequence goes on along the minus strand of QAMX01000051.1, from coordinate 2,000 downwards.
TGTTCCAGCCCGAGCTGCGGCGTATGCTCGACTCGGTCGGCCGCAGCAGGCTGCCGTCGCTGTTTTCACCGGAACGGGCACAGCCCAATAACGAAACTCTGCGGACGATTTCGCAGCTCGTAGAGACCTGTACGTATATGTCCAAAACCAAAACCGGCGCTCTGATCGTCGTCGAGCGGGATACCAAGCTCGGAGAAATCATGAAAACCGGTACGATTCTCAACGCCGATATCACCAGCGAGCTGCTGAAAAATATTTTTTTCAACAAGGCTCCGCTGCATGACGGCGCGGTGATCATCCGCAACAACAAGATCGCCGCGGCAGGTTGCTTCCTGCCTCTTTCCGCGAACAAAAACCTCAGCAGCGAGCTGGGCACACGCCATCGCGCCGGCGTTGGCATCAGCGAATCGAGCGACGCGCTGGTGCTGATCGTCTCGGAGGAGACAGGGTCGGTGTCCGTCGCCGCAGGCGGCCTTTTAAAACGCCATCTTTCCGCGGCAACGCTGACGACAATCCTGAACAACGAGCTGGTGCATGACAGTGAAAAAGAGGATAAGCTGAACAAAATCAAATTTTGGAAGAGGAAGAAAAAACAGAAGTAACGCAGAGATCAAAGCACAGCTTCACGGAAGGGCATGGTGAAAAGCGTATGTTTGCATGGTTTAAGAAATACCACGTTTTGAATAAGCTCCTCGCGCTCGCAGCGGCGGTTCTTTTTTGGTTCGTCGTCATGTCGATCATCAATCCTGATATCGAAATTTCATTTTCCGACGTCAAGGTAACGATTAACGGAAAGACCGAGCTTTATAACCGCATGGAATATTCCATTCTCTCCGACACGGATATGACGATGGATGTGACGCTGCGCGGCAAGAGGAACGTCGTGCTGCGGCTGAAAAAGTCGGACATTGAGCTGATCTGCGACGTCTCGCAGATCTCGGGCGACGGCGAAAACAGGATCATGTGCTCGGTCAATACGCCCGACGGCGATATCACGGTCGTCAACCGTACGGAGCTGATTGCCACGGTTCTCGTCGATAAGATCATCGACAAAGAGTTGAATATTCTGACGGAAACGACCGGGGAGCTGGAAGAAAATTTGCGGCCCGGCGCCATTGAGCTGTCGCAGCAGACCGTAACGGTGCGCGGGCCGACAATAGAACTCGCGGGGATATCTCATGCCGTCGTAACGCTGCCGCTGGACGGCGTGACGTCGTCTGCGACGGTACAGGCGCCGATTTTGCTCGTCAACGACGCGGGCGAGACGGTGGAGCTTGTCTATTCGCAGCTTCTCACCAAAACGGTGGACGCCTATCTGCCGATCCAAATGATCAAGGAAATTCCTCTGAAAATCACGCTGAACAGCGGCGGAGGTTTGACCGATCAGGAGGTCGATACGGTGATTACGCCGTCAAAGATCACCGTGATCGGCGAGCGGGCGGCGGTAGAGGAAATCGAATCGCTGTCGCTCGGCATGATCGATCTGGAAGGGATCGGGGACGGGATCACGGCGGAGAAGGAATTTGTTTTGCCTTCGGGCATAAGCTGTATGAACGATCGCGTCTCGGCGACCGTGATGGTGACGGTAAAGGATATTGTCGTCAAGCCGTTTACCCTGACCGACATTCAGCTTCTCGGGGCAAACGACCATTACGACGTTGAATTGATTGATCAAACGATCAGCGTGCGGCTGCGCGGAAACGCGACGCTGCTGGATACGATTTCTGAAAGCGACTTTACTGCTGTGGTTTATGTGCAGGAGCTGGATATCGATTCGGAAGGCATGATGTTTGCGCCGGTGAAGATTACTTTTAAACCGGCTGTCAATGCGGCCCTTGTGGAAAGCGAATACAGCGTAACGGTGAATGTGACGCGAAAACACGCGGAGTAGCGCGGCTTAAACCCGACGCTGCGGGGCGCTGGTGAGAGCGCATTTGCCCAACCCCTCTGCGGCTGTAAACCGCCGGCGCGCGGCGTTTGAAAAAATAGGCTGAAACCGC
>QAMX01000061.1 GCA_003149835.1 Clostridiales bacterium | reverse complement strand
GAAACGCTTTTCCCGCTTCTTTTCCCCACGGCCGCCAGCGCGCCTATACGTCTCTCCGGCCATGCCGCCGCTTTCGACGCGCGCGGCCTTTTCCCGCCTTTTCCGGCGAAAAATCATTCGACAAAAAAACAGAAACCTCTTCATGGTTTCTGTTTTTTTATATCTTATCTGCCGGTTTTATGGAATATCGACTCTTTTTCTCCGTTTTTTTGTCGAACGTTTTTTCTTTACTCCTGCGAACGCCTCTATTATAATGAAAGCGTCGCCCGCCGTTTCAGAGCGGCGGCGGCGCCGAATCAGGCTTTCGAGGGAGGAACCGCATCATGCGATGCTTTGGAAACACGCAAAAAAAGCTCGCCCAGAGAGAACCGGGCGACCGTCCGTACTATGAGGGCGAGCAGATCCTTCATATCGCCGTCAGCGACATCTGCCCCGACCCGCTCCAAGCGCGCAAGATTTTTGAACTGGACAAGCTGCGCGAGCTGTCGGACAGCATCGCCGAATTCGGCGTGCTCACGCCGCTGATCGTGCGGCGCGTCGGCAATTCCTATCAGCTCATCGCCGGAGAACGGCGGCTGCGCGCCGCCGTCATGGCCGGCTTCACGCACGTCCCGTGCGTGCTGAACCGCGCCGACAGCGAAAAAGCCGCCTATATTTCTCTGATCGAAAATTTACAGCGCTGTGATCTCGACTTCTTTGAGGAAGCCTCCGGTCTGGCGCGCCTGATCTCAGATTACGGAATCACGCAGGAGGAAGCGGCGCGGCGCATCGGCAAGAGTCAGTCCGCCGTCGCCAATAAACTGCGGCTTTTAAAATTCGACGGCGACGTCATCTCCAAAATCCGGGAAGCCGGGCTGAGCGAGCGCCATGCGCGCGCGCTTCTGCGCCTGCCGACCGCCGAGGCCGCGCGCGCCGCCGTCGCCTATATCGTGGACAAAGGTCTCTCCGTCGCCGATACGGAGCGATACGTCGATTCCCTGCTCGCGCCGCCGGCCGCCGCGCCCAAAGGGAAGCGCACGCCGCTGATCCGAGACGTGCGGCTGTTTATCAACACCGTGCAGCACGCCTTCAAAACCATTACCGCCGGAGGCATCCGCGCCGAGCTGGAACAGACGGAATCGCCCGACGGCATCACGCTCGTGATCCATCTACCGAAAAAAGGATAAAAAAAGGCATAAGACAGAACGTCTTATGCCGTGTGCACAGATATGCACAGAATAAAAATAGAAAGGAGGGGGTAAGAGTTTCAAGCATTCATCACTGCCATATCCTCTATGCATATATAGTATCATATAAATGTAAATAAACTATACAGTCTGATATGAACTTTTTTTGTTTTAGCCGTTCTTCTCACCGGCCAAGTACCTTGGCGTCATACCATGCCAGCATCAGATCGACCATACGCCCATAGCTCTTGACGCCGTCCTCTATGCCCTGAACCTGCAAATAGAGATTGTTCACCGCCTCGGAAACCTCTGAAACGCCCCCTTCGTAATGCCGCCAATGCTCGGCATACGCTTTCAGATCGCCGACGACCAGCTCGCTGTATGTGCCGTAAATCTCAGCGAACGCCTCGTAGTCGACGGCATACAGCGCGTTCTGGCAGCAGCGGAGCGCGGCCAGCGCGGCGCTGTACGCCAGCAGCGGGTCTTCGGCGTCTTCCAGGATATAAAAGGCGTAAAAATTCGCCTCGTCCTCCGGCGCGACGGCATAGCGGTGCGCCGTTTCATGGGCCATGACAAACGGGAGATCCACGGCGACGTTATTGGTATTGACGTTGGCCTCCGCGGTAAACGGCACAAAAATCCCCGTAATCTGCGTATAGGACATCGGCTTGGACGCGAGCACGCCCTTGACCGGCGCCTCCTTGCGCCATGTCTCCTTGGAAAATTCCGTGGCGACTTTTTCCGCCGCGGCGTCAAAATCGAACTCGGCCACGCCGCCGTCTCCGTCCCGCGCCACCAGCGCGGCGCAGCGGTTGGCGCGGTCTGCGAGAAAACGGTTCAGCTCCGTCAGCTCGGCGGCGCTGTGCGGCCGGACTGAAAGATTCAGCTCGGCGGCCAGCGGCGCCGCTTTGTAATTCAGCCCCCACAGCGCGCAGAACAAGAAAACGGCGAGCGCAGCGTAAAACAACAGCCACGCCGCAAACCGCGCCAGGTACGCGGCGCGCTTCGGTCCGGCAATCAGCACCCACGCCAACCGCAGCACCGCCGTCAGCGCCGACAGCAGGATCAGATACAGCAGAATCTCCGCCAGCGAAAAGGGAATCCAGCCCGTCGCTCTCGACAGCCCATAGAGCACGGCGCGTGAAAACGGGCGGTAAATGTCGTCGACAAAATTTGGGAAAACCGCCGCCGCGGCATACAGGAGCAGCGTCGCCGCAGCCAGCGTAACCGCGGCGGCGCAGATTTTCAGCGTCCCGCGGAGCTGGATCTTTTGCAGTTTTTCGTTCCCGTATCCGTTCACGGCGGTCCTCCTTTGTCACAGCGCGGTTCATACCTGCCGGCAGATGGAAAAAAACCGGCGCGCCTTGCAAAATCTGTGCCGGCCGCGCCGGCTTCTTTCCCGCTCCGCAAGCGTCCCCGCCGGCCGGCCCGCTTGCATACAGAGGCGGAGCCAGAGAAAAATCCCTCCGTTTTTCGAAAGGCTTTCCCGGCCGCGCCCTGCTGTCCTCTTTTTCAGCCCTTCCGGCTATGCGCGCTCTTCTCTTTTACGCTTCGGCGATCAGCCGTTCCAGCGTTTCTTTGGCCATGAGAATGTCCTTGGTCTGCTGGTCGCCGTGAATCTCGCGTTCGATGGTCAGCGGGCCGTCATAGCCGAGCGCCTTCATTTTGCCGACAATCTGCTTCCAGTCGGCTTTCCCCTGCCCGAGCGCGACTTCGCGGCCCAGCTCGCGGCCGTCGGTCGGATACAGGCCGTCCTTGCAGTGAAAATCGCGCACATATTTGCCGAATACGTCGATGGCGTCGGCCGGATTGCCCTTGCCGTAAAGGATCAGGTTGCCCGTGTCGAAGTTGATGCCGACGTTTTCGCCGCCGAGATCCTCGATGGTTCGCAGCAAGGTGGCAGGCGTCTCCTGTCCGGTCTCAAACAGGAAGGTCATGTCGTATTTTTTGCACTGCCGGACAATGCGCTTCAAGGCGATCAGCGTGCCTCGATACAGCGTATCGTTCATATCCTCGGGGATAAAGCCGGCGTGCGTGGCGATCTGACGGATGCCGCACCGGTTGGCGAACTCGACGCCTTTCAGGAGCGCCTCCGTGCGGATGTGCCTGTACGCCTCCGGCACCAGCCCAAGCGTCAGCGGGCCGTCGTAAAACGTCCACGAGGCGGGGCCGGGCCAGCCGCACCAGAAGGTGCGCACTTCGACGCCGGTATCCGCGATCGCCGACTTGACCTCGGCGGCCATTTCATCGGTAAAGGTATCGATTGCCCATGAACAGATCTGCGCGCTTTCAAAGCCGTAGCTCTTGACCCGTTCCAGATTCGCGCGGATGTCCGCAAGACCGACCAAAACGCCGACTTTCATCATAAACATTTCCTCCAACAATTCATTTTTCAAACGTCTCCGCGCGGCGCGCGGAAGGTTTCCGATTCAGCGCGGTGAAAAGCCGCAAAGGCCCTTTGGCAGCGCCGGCCGAAAGAGCTTTCAAATCCGGCGCGCCTTCTTCCCGTCAGGGGCGCGGCTGCTTCGCCGGCCGCCTCTATGTATGGCCCCGTTTCCTCCCGGCGGCATGCGTTTCGGCCGCGGAAATGAGTTCGCCCGTTTTGAATCGCAGCCCTCTGAAAACGCTTTCCATCTGCGGGCGGGGCGGCTTCGCTGGGCTCCCGTGTGCGGCTCGTCCTCGGCCTATTCATTATACCACATTGCGGCGGCCGGCGGCAAGCCGTTTTTTTCTGTTTCCAATTTTTGAAAGACCGGTCTGGTTAAAAGCGGATGACTTCAAGGTGTTCGAGGAGGATTTTCGTCCCCATCAGGATCAGGATCACGCCGCCGGCCAGCTCGGCCTTCGACTTAAACTTCGCGCCGAAAATATTTCCGATTTTGACGCCGAGCATCGACAGCGTCAGCGTCACCACGCCGATAAAAGTCACCGCGGGAAAAATGCTGACGCGCAGAAACGCAAACGATACGCCGACAGCCAGCGCGTCAATGCTCGTCGCCACAGCGAGCGGCAGCATTTTTTTCAACGTGACCTCGCCGCCCTCGTCTTCGCCGTCCGCGTCCTTGTGAAAGCTCTCGTAAATCATCTTTCCGCCGATGATCGCCAACAGCGCAAACGCGATCCAATGGTCATACGCGGTAATCTGATCCGCCAGCGAAATCCCGAGAAAATAGCCGATCAGCGGCATAGCGGCCTGAAAAACGCCGAAATACAGGCCGACAATCAGCGCGTTTTTCAGCGTCGCCCGGCGCATCGAAAGCCCCTTGCATACGGCGACGGCGAACGCGTCCATGGAAAGCCCGACGGCGATGATGAAAAGCTCGAACAGCGACATCCCGTTTCTCCCACCAATTCATAGATTGTCTGTAAAAAAAGAGCCGCTGCACGCGGCCATTGAAAAATATTATACCGCCGCCGCTCAGAAAAGTCAAGCAAAACCGCAGTACCGCCTCCATAGCTCCTTTTTTTCTGTCGCAGGCGCGCCCGTTATAAAGCCTATGCGGCCGGACTCCATACATGTATGCCGCAAACGGACTTTGCTTTGACCGCGCCGCCTTCCGCAAAAAAAGAAAGCCGCCCGCAGCTTTTCGCCGCGGGCGGCTCTTTTACCGGCTTCACACACAGGGCGTTACATACTGCCGGGACGGCTTTGCATTTATACGTTTTCACGATGCGGAATTTTGTCCGAACAGAAAACCATTCGTCTTCATCATCCGCCGCCGGCAGCGAGTGCAGCCCCGTATGTGCCGGATAGAAAATGTATCATTGCAAAATATATATAAGCGATGTGTCCTGTAAGCCGCGGACATCGGTCTACTGAAACTCTGTTCGCAAACTCTCTTGTCCGATTACAGTTTGTGCAGGAGCGGGGCGAATGATTCGCCGCAAAGCGGAATATAATATTGGCAGAAAAAGAAAAAAACGGAAATCGCATCGGAGGCGTATCAACGCCGCCGGTATGCTAACATCGGAGGTATGACCATGCAGGCTTTCAAGCAGTTTTTCTCCCGTCAAAAGGGCGGCGGCGAGGACGCGCCCTTTTTCAAAATGTGGCGCGAAGCGGCCGAACAATACGCAGCGGCGTCCGTGATGTTTTCCGACGCCGCCGACCCCGCCCTGATCGAAGCGGCGATTTTCGATATGAAAGCGGCGGAGGCCCGACGCTCGTTTGCGCTACAACAGCTCCGCTCGTCGGGCGGTTCGGCACAGCCCGACGGCATTCTGCGGGCGGATGTGCGCCGTTCCGCGGAGTGACGAGCTTTTGCGCCCCAGCGCCCCGGTTTTCTATCTCGTCATCCAGCCGTCGATCTCTTCGGCGAGCTGTTCAGCGGGACAGGCTTTGGAAATATAGGTATGCCGCCCGTCCTCCGCAAAGCGCCATGTGTTCGCGCCGTTCTGCAAAATGCCCATCCAGCCGGGCGCGCTCTTGGTAAACAGCGGCGTCTCCGGCAGAACGGCATAATACGCGGCGGTCTGGTCGTAGCTTGCGTTGCCGCGCGGGCTGTGAAGCGCGTAGGCGAGCGCGGCCGGATGCAGCCGGCCAAGCTTCTGAGACAGCGTTTTCCCGGTGGTCACGTCGCTGCCGGTCCGCCAAACGGAAAACACGATCTCCGTCGGCCACATCGCCAGCACCTCCGCTGTCGCGCCGGTTTCAATCAGGAAGTTAAACTCGCGGCAGTCGCCTTCAAGATGCCCGCCCATGCAGACCATGCGCGGGCATTTTGCGCGCGCCAGCTCCAGCCCGCTCAGCGGGCTGATGCCGTCGGGTTTACTTTTTAATAAATCCGCGATGTTGCCGAGCGGCCCAATGGTCACGAGCGTGACCTCGTCGTTTTCAGCCAGCGTCCGCCGCAGAACCTCCACGGCGTCAGGCGCTTCCGCGCCGCCGGAAAAGCGGTTCGCATACAGGCCGCTGATCACCTCGTTGTATCGCCCGTCTCCAAATCCGCAGAGCACGCCCCCGCGCTTCAACGTGCCGATCGGCATGTCGTCGCGGCCCTCGGCCCGGCAGACCGCGTCGATGCATCCGCAGCCGAACGGGTTGGACGTGCAGTGCGTGATTGCCGCCAGCCGGCAAAGCCCCTCTTTTTCCATTTTCAGCAGCATCATCAGCGCGCCCACGTCGTCGCAGTCCGGCCCGATGTCCGTGTCCAGTATCAGCGTTTTCGCTTTCGTCTCCGCCATCTTTCGTTCCTTCCTTTCGCCGGCGGCAAAACTCGCCGCCGCCTTTTGTCCGCGCTTATTCGATAGCCCCAAGGCTATGAAAGGTCCTCTTTCCGATCCATTCTGTGATTTTCAAGATATTGATATTATACCATATT
>QAMX01000079.1 GCA_003149835.1 Clostridiales bacterium | reverse complement strand
AGCGTTTCGGGCTTTTCCATCGACGCCTCGCGGCATTCCACGGGGTTAATCAGCCAGTTTTTGCACTGGTCAAAATCCGCGTCGCTCAGCTCGCCGCGCAGGATGTAGATGCGCGCGTAGGCCGCGCGCGGGCGCTCGCCGCCGGACAAAAGCTGGATGCACGCGGCGCAGGAGTCCGCGCGCTGGTCGTACTGGCCGGGCAGCGATTCCACCGCGAGCACGCGGCAGGGCTGCCGCAGCAGCTCTGCGGGCAGCGTTTCGGGGAAACAGTCGTCGCACTGCGGCTCGGCGAAAACGCTTTGGCAGGCGCTTTCAAAGCTTTCCGGCGTGACGCCTTCGACGTCGTAGCGGTTAACAATATCGACGCTTTGGAGCGATTTGAGCGCCAAAAGCTCCGACAGATCGCGGAAAAGCGCGGTTCTCTCCGAGTCAAAGCCGGTTTTCTTGGTGACATAGCATCTGTAAACAGCCATTTTTACGATACCCAATCTTTCGTTTGTTTTTTTGCAGACTCCGACGGGAGACAAAGGGCACGGCAGAAAAGCGAAGCCTGCGCGCTGCGGTTCCTTTTATAAAATTCGACCTGAGGCCAGGCGGCCGATCGTATTTTGACTCGCTTATTATTTTAACGAAAAAACACGCTTTTGTCAACGCAAATCCAGTATAACTTATCGCGCTTTCAGGAAAAATAGCTTGTATGAAGTGTTGTATTCAGCTCAAAAAAGACGATTATAAATTGATTCTGACCGGTCTGGCCACGGGGCTCGTCAACGGTCTGCTCGGCGCGGGCGGCGGCATGGTGCTCGTGCCGCTGCTGCTGTTCTGGTGCAGGCTTCCGGAACGCGAGACCTGCGCGACCTCGGTGGCGGTGATCGCGCCGTTCTGCGTGGTCTCGGCCGTCATCTATTTCTGCGCGGGCAACCCGTTTCCGGAGCATACGCTGTGGTATTGCCTCGGCGGCCTTGTCGGCGGCACGGCCGGCGGATGGCTGCTCGGCAAGGTGCCGTCGAAGTGGATTATCAAGCTGTTCGGGGCGATCATGGTCGTCGCGGGCGTGCGCATGTTTTTTTGAGGGGGTGAGGGCGGATGGCGGAGGTGCTCGCCGTGGCGGTCGGCGCGGTCACAGGGGTTTTGAGCGGTATGGGGATCGGCGGCGGAACGCTTTTGGTAATTTATATGGTGAATTTCGCCCATGTGGAGCAGATCTCCGCACAGGGCATTAACCTGCTCTATTTTTTGCCCGTGGCGGCGTCGAGCCTGATCTCGCATATCAAAAACAAGCTGATCCGCCTGCGCGTATTCGTCATCTGCTCGGTCTCCGGCGTCGCCGCGGCGATCGGCGGCAGTCTGCTCGCCAACGTTTTGGAGACGGGCGTGCTGCGCAAGCTCTTCGGCGTGCTGCTCATCGCCGCGGGACTGGCGCAGATTTTTAAAAAATCGAAGGGGAAAAAATAGAGAGCGGGGAAAAGGGGCGGTTTTTTCGCCGCGTCTGCGGCGGACCATACGGGTCAAGAAAACCAAACAGGCGCATGGAAGATTCCGAAAGGCGGTCAGGCGAATCCGGTTTTGCCGGAAAGGCTTGGAATCGGCGCGGGAATGTGCTATACTAACGGAAAAGCCGCAGGAGGGGTCAGGCGTATGAATTTTGATCTGTCGAACGCAAAGTGGCAGCTGAAAGCGATGGATCCGTATGTCCCGCTGATGGGAAACAGCATGGAGACGGGGCAGGAGCTGCGCGGCATCACGCCGTGGGTGGATTATACCGTGCCCGGCAGCGTGGCGCTCGCCATGTACCGCGCCGGATGGATCGAGTATCCGTATTATGAAAAGAACAGCCTCCGCTGCGAGTGGCTGGAAAACAAATGGTGGGTCTGTCAGGCCGCGTTTGCGCGCCCGGCCATTCGGGGCAAACGGTACCGGCTGGTGTTCCACGGCGTGGACTATGAGGCCGCGGTGTATCTGAACGGGGTTCTGCTGGGCGAGCATACCGGCATGTACGAGCGCTTTTCGTTCGATATCACCCGGCTGTTTGAGGAAAACGAACAGCTCACCCTGCGCGTGCTGCTGAGGAATGCGCCGGACGAGATGGGGCAGATCGGAATGACCTCGCAGACGCACACGCAGAAGAGCCGCTTTAACTATAAATGGGATTTTTCAACCCGACTGGTTCACCTCGGCATCTGGCAGAAGGCGGAGATTATAGCGGACGAGGCGTATGGCTTTGAAGACGTCGCTCTGACAAGCGACGTGGACAGCGGCGGCACCGGCCTTCTGCACGGAAGCGGAACCGTCTTTTCCCTGCCGGAGACGCCGGAGCGGCTGTTTGTCAAAATGGCGGCCTCTCTGGGCGGGAAAGCCGCGGCTTCGGCGGTTTTTCCGGTTCAGGCGTCTGGCTGGCGGGGCAGCCTCTCCGTCGCCGCCCCGCAGCTCTGGTATCCGAACGGCGCGGGCGCGCAGCCGCTGTATGACGTCCGCCTGACCTTGCAGGACGGGGACGGGTACATATATGAAGAAAGAGAATACCAACAGGGAATCCGCCGCCTGCGCTATGTGCAGAACGAAGACGCGCCGGAGGGCGCGTTTCCCTATACGTTTGAGGTGAACGGCCGCAAAATCTATGTCAAGGGCGTCAACATGGTCCCGCTGGATCTGATGTACAGCGACGTGACGCCGGAGCGGTATGAGGCGACGCTGCGCGCGGCGGCGCATATGCATGTCAACTGTATCCGCGTATGGGGCGGCGGCATCATCGAAACAGAGGAATTCTACCGCCTCTGCGACCGATACGGCATTATGGTCTGGCAGGAATTTATCCAGTCCAGCTCCGGCATAGATAATATCCCCTCGAAACGGCCGGAATTTCTGGCGCTTTTGGAGAAAACGGCCCGCTGCGCCGTGAAAGAGCGCCGGAATCACACCTGCCTGACCGTTTGGAGCGGCGGCAACGAGCTGACGGATGCGGACGGGGTTCCGGCGACCTATGACGACGCCAATATCGCCCTGCTCAAATCGATTGTGGAGGAGCTTGACCCGGCGCGCATGTTCCTGCCCACGTCGGCCTCCGGCCCCAGCGAATGGCAGCTTTCGGAACCGGGGAAGAGCCACGATATCCACGGCGACTGGAAATACCGGGGCAATCCGCGCCATTATCAGAGCTATGCGCAGAGCGACAACCTCTTTCACAGCGAATTCGGCTGCGACGGCATGAGCGGGCTGCGGACGATCCCGAAAATTTTCGCTGCGGAAAACCGGAAGCCGGTCTCCATGGATGAAAACGACAGCTGGCGCTTTCACGGCGACTGGTGGTGCACCTGGCAGAGAGACACGGAGATCTTCGGCGCGCTGACGGAGATTGAAGAGTTTGTCGCGGCCAGCCAGTGGATGCAGGCGGAGGGGCTCCGCTTCATTCTGGAAGCCAACCGCCGGCGGCAGTTTCACAACAGCGGCAGCATGATCTGGCAGTTCAACGAGCCGTGGCCGAACGTCTCCTGCACAAACCTGTATACTTATTTCGACCAGCCGAAAATGGCGTATTACTGGGCGCGGGACGCCTTTTCCGCGCTGCACCCCAGCTTTGCCTATGAGAATCTGTATGTATGCCCGGGCGGGACGCTGAACGGCTCCGTCTGGGTCAGCGCGGACGGGTGTCTGCCGCGGCAGGCGGCGGCCGTCTGCTGCGAGCTGCTGGACATGCGCGGAACCGTGCTCGGCCGGGAGGAGACGGCGGCGGAGATTCTGCCCAACCGCTCCGTTCGGTGCGGAGACGTCTGCTTCCGGATCCCCGAACAGGAGGCTGCGCTTTTCTGCGTGCGGGTCACGGTGCGGGCGGGGGAGAGCGAAGCCACGGGCTGCTACTTCTTCTCGACGGACCGCGATCACCTGTACGCGCCGGCGCGCCGGCTTTCCCCGCGGATTCAGGTCAAAGAGCTCGGCCGCGAGGGCAATACGGCGCGTTACCGGGTGACCAACGCGGGCGCGGAGGCCGCTCTGCACGTCCGCGCGGAGGAGCGGAACGACTGCGCCAACATCCTCGCCGACGCGGGGTATTTCACCCTTTTCCCCGGCGAAGCCCGCGAGGTTTCGGTGACCGCGTATCCCAAATTCCGCTACGGCTTCGACGAATATGCGGATACGCCCGCGTTTGAACCCCAGATCGATTTTATCGCGTTTTGACAGAGATGACGCGGGCTGTTCTGAAAAGAATTTCAGTTGGAAAACAAAAAAACGGCCGGCAAAGACCGGCGAGAGAGCCGCGCAGCCGCGCGGGCATTTGGCGGAGCCCGGCCGGAGAGAGGCACGGCCAGCCGGCTCCGGCGGGATCTGCATCCGCCAACAGAAAAGGCTTGCGTTTGCGGGCCGATGTTGCTATAATGTGGAAAAGAACGGGGCTCTGAAAAATGGGGGCAAACGTTTTTGGCGCGGATGCAAGGGGTTTTGAGCCCGTCATCCGGAAAAAGCATGAGGCGGCGGCCTGCGCGGCGAAAAGCGCGGGATACAAATTCCCGCGCCCTGTCCGGCGCGAACCGCGCGGAGGAGACGAACTATGACGGAAGCAGTGATCACGATCATCGAAGCCGACGGCAGCAGGACGGCGCTGCATGCGCCGAAGGGCAAAACGCTGCACGCGGTGCTGACCGAAGCGGGCTATGCGGTCGAGGCGCCCTGCGGCGGCAACGGCACATGCGGCAAGTGCGAGGTTGCGGCCGAGGGCGCGCTGTCGGCCGCGACGCCCGAGGAACAGGGGCTGCCGTCGGGGAAGCGGCTCGCCTGCCGCGCCCGCGTCGAGGGCGACTGCACGGTGCGGCTCGACGAAGGGAAACGTTCGGCCGGCTATGCCGTGCTGACTGAGGGCGCGGCGGCGGCGTTCCCGTTTCGGCCTTGGGCGGCGGGCGGCTTGGGCGCGGCCGTCGACATCGGGACGACGACGGTCGTCGTCTATCTCTACGATCTCGATACCGGCGCGCGGCTGGCCGTGCGCGGCGCGGCGAACCGGCAGAGGAGCTGCGGGGCCGACGTGATCTCGCGGATCTCCTATTCGATGACCGAGCCGGACGGGCTTTTGCGGCTGACCGGCTTTATCCGCAGCCAGCTCCGCGATCTGTTCGCCGCGGCTGCCGCGGATGCGGGGCGCTCCGCCGCGGAGATCCGCGCCGTGACCGTGGCGGGCAACACCGTGATGGCGCACCTCTTCACAGGGCTTTCTCCGGCGCGGCTGTCAAAGCTGCCGTTTACGCCGGAGAGCCTGTTCGGCGAGGGCTTTGCGGCGGACTTCGGCGCGGAGCTGGGGCTTGCGGAGGATGCGGAAATGCTGATCGTCCCCGCCGTTTCCGGTTACGTCGGCGGCGATATCGTCGCCGCGGCGCTGGCGGCGGGGCTGGACCGCGCCGGCGCGCCGGTTCTGCTTCTGGACATCGGCACCAACGGGGAGATGGCCCTCGCCGCCGGCGGGCGGATTTTTTGCTGCGCCACAGCGGCCGGACCGGCCTTCGAGGGCGCGGGCATCGCCTGCGGCATGGGCGGGACGGACGGGGCCCTGGCGCGCGCGGCGCTTCAAAACGGGGCGCTGGCCTGCGAGGTCATCGGCGGCGGAAAAGCGCGCGGCATCTGCGGCTCGGGGCTGATCGACCTGCTGGCGGCGATGCTTGACCTCGGCGCGGTCGACGAGACCGGCAGGCTGCTGCCGCCGGACGAAGCGCCGGAGGCGGCGCTGCCCTACATACGGGAGCAGGAGGACGGAGAAGCGGCGTTTTACGTGGCGGAGGATGTGTTCGTCAGCGGCCGCGACGTGCGCCAGCTCCAGCTCGCCAAGGCGGCCATCGCCGGCGGCATCGCGACGCTGTTGGACGAGGCGGGCCTCGGCGCCGAAGCGGTCACGACGCTGTATCTGGCCGGCGGCTTCGGAAACAAGATCGATCCGGTCAACGCCGGGAAAATCGGCCTCTATCCGGCGGAGCTGGCGGCGCGCGCCGTCTCCGTCGGCAACGGCGCGGGCGCGGGCGCGGCGGCGGCGCTCTGCTCTGCGTCGGCGCGCGCGGCGCTCACGCGGCTCAGAGACCGCATGGAGTATATCGAGCTGTCGGCCGATCCGCGTTTTATGGATCATTACGTCGAGCAGATGATGTTCTGAAAAGAAAGACGCCGAATCCCCTGCGGCGAAGAAAAAACGCCGCGTTTGCCTCATGACGGTTCGGATAGTCCGCAGCGCCGCGCGGTCGGCGCAGGGCGGAAAACCACAGAAACGACTGAGCGATTTATTTTGATCTTTTGATTTTAGGCGATTGGAAAACTCTCGCTTTCCCATTCAAATTCGAGCCCTCGCGCCGGCCAAACGAGCGCAGCGAGGGCGATCAGCGCGAGTCTCTCGATTG
>QAMX01000149.1 GCA_003149835.1 Clostridiales bacterium | reverse complement strand
CCGCTTGGCTCCGATATCATGGGGCCGTTCCGGTTTGCGCCGCTCATGCAATGCCGGCATACGGTGTTCAGCATGGCGCACCGCGTCGACGGACGGATTTCGATCAACGGCCGCGAATACCGGTTCCGCAACGGAACGGGATATATGGAGGGCGACCGCGGGCATTCGTTTCCGAGGCGCTATGTATGGACGCAGGGGAACGGCGGCGGCGTCTCCGTGATGATGTCGGCGGCCGAGGTTCCCTATCTGGGCTGCCGGTTTCCGGGCGTCATTGCGGCCGTGGTCCGGGGCGGAGAAGAATACCGCCTCGCCACCTATACGGGCGCGCGGCTTCTGGCGGCGTCGGGGCGGGAGTTGGTGATCGGCGACCGCGTGCGGCGGCTTTCAGCGCGCCTGATCGAGGGGAACAGCCGGCCGCTCGCCGCGCCGCAGCGCGGCAGCATGAACAGAACGATCCGCGAATGCGCCGACTGCCGCGTCCGCTATGTGCTGAAAGAGCGCGGGGAGACCGTTTTCGATGTCGAATGTGCGAACGCGGGATTTGAAGACGCATGGACAGGCGGCGGAGAAGGCGCTTTGTGAGAGGGCCGCGCCGGAGACAGGAAGAAAACCGTAAAAAAAGGAAGGCACGGCCGGCGGCCATGCCTTCTTCTCTTTATCAAGGCGATCACGGCGCTGAAAAAAACGCGCTGCGCCGGCGGCGGATGACAATGGGGAGCGATGCGTCAGAGCCGGCGCTCACAGGGATTTCAACGGCCAGAAACGCCAGCCGGCGATTCGCAGCGGCTCAGCACAGGCGGGATCAAGGCTGCGCCGGCTGGCAAAGCGCTCCTGTATGCACGCTCGCTTCGCTCACATCCGGAAGCGCCTGTGAGGGGCGGAAAGGGTTCGGCCGTGCGGAAGCGATGCCGATTGTTCCGGAAGCCGGACGGAAATCTTTCACAGGAGAACGGGGGAACGGAGACGAGAGGCGGCTGCGGAGCCCTGCCGGCCGGTCAAAGAAGCGCGCAGGCTCTGGGTTTGATCTGGGAGGGCGGGCTCCGGGCGTTTATCTGCGCGTCTCACAGGGTCGTTCGGGCGAAGCCGGCATACCCGTTTTACGGGGTGAGGGGCGGGCAGGCGCGCTAACCGATATCGATGATTTCGTATTCCCGGGAGCCAAGCCCCAGCGCCGCGGCGGCTTCGACCGTATGGATGCCGTTGCGGGATTCCATGCGCTCAATCAGCGCGGCTTTGCCGGGGTCGGGAGAGGCGTAGACCGCGTCGACGCACGCCTGATCCAGCGCGACAGGGTCGGCGGAGGCGAAGATGCCGATGTCGGCCATTTCCGGCTCGTGCGGATTGGCGTCGCAGTCACAGTCCACGGAGAGGCGGTTGGCGACGTTGATATAGGTGATGTTTTCGCGGCCCATATAATCCATGACCGACTTGTCGGCGTCGGCCATCGATTCCAAGAAGGAATCATGGTCGCCCGTCCACAGCGCGGCGGGATCGCCGGAACCGTGAATCACGGCCTTTCCGTGCGCAGACGCGACGCCGATGGACATATTTTTCAGCGCCCCGCCGAAGCCGCCCATCAGGTGGCCCTTGAAATGAGAGAGCATCAGCATGGAGTCGTAATTTTTCAGGTGCTCGCCGACAAAGTTTTCTTTCAGGTGCAGGCCGCCCTGGACGGGAAGCGGAAACTCGCCGAATTCGTCGAGGATATCGCAGGGGGCGATCGCGGAAAAACCGTGGTCGCGGATGGCGCGCCAGTGGTCTTTGGAATCGAAGCGCTTGCCCTCATAGGCGGTGTTGCACTCCACAATGGTGCCGTTCAGCCGCTTCACCAGCGGCTGGATCAGGGACGGTTGGAGAAAGTTGTGGCCGCCCGGTTCGCCGGTGGAGAGCTTGACGGCGACGCGCCCCGCCAGCGCAACGCCCAGCGCGTCATAGATGCGGAGCAGCCCGCCGGAGGAGACATCTTGGGTAAAGTATACTTTTGACTTCATATAAATTCCCCTTTTATAGAGTTTTTTTTCAACCAATCTGAGAGAAGGGCGTCACAGCTTGCGACGCGGCTTCCCAGGAGCGGGAGCCCGCTCCTGACGTCTGAATTGGGACAGAGCTTTTGGATATCGGCTTCGCTCCGGCCCATACCGCTGCCCTCGTGCGTACAGAGCGGCAGGATTTGCTTGCCGGAAAAATCGTTTTGCTCCAAAAAGGTCCAGACCGGCATCGGCATGGAGCCCCACCAGTTGGGATAGGCGAGGAGGACGGCGCCGTATCGGTCGAGGCGGGCGGGAGCTTCGGCGATCTCGGGCCGCGCGCCCTCGCGGAGTTCGCGCTGAGCCGCCTCGGTACAGGCATGATAGCTTTCGGGATAGGGATGTGCGGGGAGAATCCGGAACAGATCTCCGCCGGTCAGGGCCTGCGCTTTTTTGGCGGCGATTTCCGTGTTGCCGACCGGCAGACTGACGATGGAACCGCCTGCGTAATTTTCGCCCGGCCGCGAAAAATAGGCGATGAAAAGGTTTTTTTGCATCGGCTTGCCTCCTGTATGCAACATGGCCGTCGGACTATATATAGTCTATCATTTGGAGTTCACTTCAAGTCAAGAGGGAAACGTAAATTTTTTGTAAATGCGGCGGGCCGACAGAGGGATTTATCAGAAACAGCCGCGGGGAGAAACCGCGGCGGCTGCCGGGGCGGGAGCAAAAATTGCGCGCAAGCCGGGTTTATGGTATAATCAGCCCGGCCGCGGCCGGAGGCGGCGCTTTTGACGGTTGGATGGGCAGATATGGGACGGAAAAGTGACGGATCTGTCACCGAAAAGTCACGCCGGAGTCATGCGCGGCAGGTATACTGTTGTCTGTAAAGCCGGGCGGGGTATGCCCGGCGGGAAGGTCCGGAGGCATTTGAAAATCGGAGGTAAGCTATGGAAATCCTGAGGGTCAGCAATCTGACAAAAGTATATGGGACAGGCGACAACGAGGTCCGCGCGCTTGACGGAGTATCTTTTTCGGTGGAAAAGGGGGAATTCATCGCCATTATCGGCCCGTCGGGCTCGGGTAAATCGACGCTGCTGCACATTCTCGGCGGCGTCGACCGGCCGAGCGGCGGCAAGGTATATATGAACGGCTGCGACGTATACGCGCAGAACGACGAGCAGCTCGCGATCTTCCGGCGCCGGCAGGTCGGGCTGATTTACCAGTTTTACAACCTGATTCCGGTTCTGACGGTCAAGGAGAACATCACTTTGCCCGTGCTCATGGACGGCCGGAAAATCAACGAGGTGCGGCTGCACGAGCTGATCGACACGCTGCATTTAAACGGCCGCGAGAACCATCTGCCGAATCAGCTTTCCGGCGGGCAGCAGCAGCGCGTGTCCATTGGCCGGGCGCTGATGAACGCGCCGGCCGTCGTGCTCGCGGACGAACCGACCGGCAACCTCGACTCGGCCAACAGCCATGAGATCGTCTCGCTCTTAAAGCTGTCGAACGAGAAATATCATCAGACGCTGATCGTCATCACGCACGACGAGTCGATCGCCTTGCAGGCGGACCGGATTATCGCCATTGAGGACGGAAAAATCACGCGCGACGAGGTGAACCGGCGATGAATATTCTCAACCGGGTCACGCTGAAAACGCTGGCAAAGAATAAAGTCAGAACGCTGGTCACAATCATCGGCATCGTCCTGTCGGCGGCGATGATCACCGCTGTCACGACGTCGATATCCAGTCTGCAAAACTTTATGCTGGAAGTCGTCATACAGACTGAGGGGAGCTGGCACGGCGCCGTGTTCGACACGGACGCGGCGGCGATCTCCGCTCTGAAACAGGAAAAGTCGGTGGAGCGCTATACCGCGCTCTGGTCGCTGGGCTATGCGGCGCTGGAAAACCCGCAGGACGATGAGAGACCCTATCTCTTCGTCGGCGCGGCGGAGGCAAACGCCGCAGACAGCCTGCCGATCCACATCACAGAGGGACGTATGCCGAAAAGCGGCCGCGAGCTGATTCTGCCGACCCATCTGAAAACCATCGGCGGCGTTTCCCACCGGCTCGGCGACACCCTGACGCTGGCGCTCGGAACGCGCTCAGCCGGCGGCGAGACGCTGACGCAGCATGATTTCTATGTGGGAGGCGAGACGCTGGACGTGCGCGAGACGCGCACATATACCGTCGTGGGCTTTTACGAACGCCCGTCCTTTGAGGGCTACGCCGCGCCCGGCTATACCGCGCTGACGCTGGCGGAAGAGGGAGATACGGCTGCCGGCGTGTGCGACGTCTATATCACGATGAAGAACCCAAACGAGATCTACGAACTGCGCGACCGCTGTTTCGCGGACAAGGGCTCGCGCATCAACAGCGATCTGCTGCGCCTGACGGCGAGCAGCAACGAGGACAATTACAACTCCGTGCTCTACGGCATGGCGGCGATTCTGATCGGAATCATCGTCTTCGGATCCATCTCGCTGATCTATAACGCCTTTTCGATTTCGGTCAACGAGCGGACAAAGCAGTTTGGCCTGCTGTCGTCGGTGGGCGCGACGAAAAAGCAGCTGTTGAGAAGCGTGTTGTTCGAGGCGGGGGCGCTGAGCCTGATCGGCGTGCCGGTCGGGATTCTGTGCGGCATCGCCGGTATCGGCGTGACCTTCCATTTTACGGAGAATCTGTTCGCGTCGTTTCTGAACGGCATCGGCGAGGGCGCCGCGCTGCGGCTGTCCGTTTCGTGGGGGGCGGTGATCGCCGCGGCCGTCGTCGGCGCCGTCACGGTTTTTGTTTCGGCGTATCTGCCGGCGCGGCGCGCCGTCCGCGTGCCGGCAATCGAGGCGATCCGGCAGAGCCGGGATATTGCGATCCGCGCCCGGCAGGTGAAGACGTCGAAGCTGACCTATTGGCTGTTTGGCTTCGAGGGAATGCTGGCGAGCAAGAATTTCAAGCGCAACCGTAAAAAATACCGCGCGACGGTGATCTCGCTGTTTCTGAGCGTGGTGCTGTTTATCTCGGCAAGCAGCTTTTGCAGCTATCTGGGCATGAGCGCCGACGCGGTTTTCGACACGTCGGAGTATGATATCGCCTATATGGCGAGGCCGGAGGACTTGGAAAAGCGCCCGATTGCCAAGCTCTATGAAGAGCTGGCGGGCGTCGAAGGCGTGACGGAGGCCGTCTATTTTTTCAGCGAAAACCATGAAGCGACCATTCCGACGGCGGCGCTGGCGAAAGACTACGCTGCATATAACGGAGCAGGGCGCGGCGAACCGGCCGCCTCGGAGACCAATATCATCGTGCGGCTGTATTTTATCGAAGACGAGGCGTATTCGGCGTATCTGTCGGAGCAGAAGCTGAACGGCGGCGACTTGGTGCGCGGAGCGACGGCGGTCGCGTTTGACACGATGAACTTTTACGACGCCCAGGAGGAAAAATTCAAGACCTTCCGCATGCTCGGCACGGGGCAGACGGTCGTGTCGGTTCAGGCTCTGAAAACCATCGAGGGTTACCATATCACAGAGACGGATATCAATGAAGATGGGGAGACGGTCTACCTCTATGAAAGCGGCGAGGGCGACACAATGCGGCTGACTGCGGCTGAGGCTATGGAGAAAAAGACGCTGGCCGTCGGAGCGGTTGCGGCGCAGAAGCCGTTTTGCGTGGACGGCAACGCGCAGCAGGTGCTGTCGCTTCTGTACCCGTTCAGCGCATATGAATCGGTTTTAGGCCGTGAAGCGCCGACGGAGGTTCAGTTTTGCTTCCAAGCGAAAAACCATAAGGACGTCTATGAGAAGATGAGCGACGTGCTCGCCGAGGCGGGGCTGTCCTCCACGCGGCTGTACGACTACGCGGAGCAGGCGGAATCCGAGCGCGCGCTGGTGACGGTAATCAACGTCTTTTCCTACGGTTTTATCACCCTGATCTCGCTGATTGCGGTGGCCAACGTCTTTAATACGATTTCCACCAACATCGGCCTGCGCCGCAGGGAGTTTGCGATGCTCAAATCCATCGGCCTGACGCGAAAGGGCTTTCACAAGATGATGAACTTTGAATGCCTGCTGTATGGGATCAAGGGACTGATCTACGGCATTCCGGTGGCGGTCGGCGTGACGTATCTGATGTATCGAAGCGTCGTGCAGGGATGGGAGACGAAATTTTACCTCCCGTGGTACAGCGTGGCGATTTCGGTGGGCAGCGTTTTCTTAGTGGTCTTTGCGACGATGCTGTATTCGATGCGCAAGATTAACCGCGACAACCCCATCGACGCGCTGCGAAACGAAAATCTATGACAAGCGCTGCACGGAGCGGACGGTTTTCTAACCGTCCGCTCCGTGCCTGACGGGCGCAAACAACGCCGGAAGCAGACAAGACACCATATGCGCGGGGATAAAATATGCAAAAGGAAAAAGCCGGACGCGCAGCGGCACGGGAAAAGAGGAGAGCGATTCAATTTGAAGCGGCGTTAGCTTGCCGCAATATGAAAAACACGGGCGGTCTGAACGCCTCCCGTGCTTTGTGCCGCTCACTGTTCCCAAGGATTTTCTGCGCCGCAATT